>JAJPHO010000050.1 GCA_021325215.1 Alphaproteobacteria bacterium | reverse complement strand
GGCGATCGCGTCGGTCAGCTGGATCTCGTTGCCGGCGCCCTTCACCTTGCGGTCGAGATGCTCGAACACGCGCGGATGCAGGATGTAGCGGCCGATGATCGACAGGGTCGAGGGCGCGACGTCGGGCTCGGGCTTTTCGACCAGGCCCTTGGCGCGCACCAGGCGGCCATCGTCCTTCTTCACGTCGAGGATGCCGTAGCGCTTGGTGTGTTCGCGCGGCACATCGGTCACGGCGACGACATGGCCGCCGACTTCGGTATGGGCGTCGACCAGCTGCTTGAGGCAGGGCACCGGGGCCAGCACCAGATCGTCCGGCAGGATGACGGCGAAGGGCTCATTATCGACCAGGTCGCGGGCGCACCACACGGCGTGGCCGAGACCCAGCGGCTCCTGCTGGCGGGTATAGGAAACCTGGCCCGATTTCGGCATCCACGAGGTCACCGCCTCGATCTCGGCGGTCTTGTTGCGCTCGCGCAGGGTGCGCTCGAGGTCGGGGGCATGGTCGAAATGGTCTTCCAGGGCGGTTTTGCCGCGGCCCGTGACGAAGATGAAATGCTCGATGCCGGCGGCGGCGGCTTCTTCGACGGCATACTGGATCAGAGGCTTATCGACCACCGGCAGCATTTCCTTGGGCATCGCCTTGGTCGCGGGAAGGAACCGGGTTCCGAGGCCGCCGACAGGAAATACGCATTTGCGGACACGACGGGACATAAGGGCTGTTTCCTCTGTTTTCGAAGTTCGCGTTAGCAGGTGTTGTGCCATGCCGCAAACCGTCGCGCAACTAGCCCAGGGGATGACAAAGCTGTGGCTGATCGTTTAAAGTTGTCTCAGTCAACTTTCCTTTTCGCGGGGCAACCATGGACGCCGTGGCGGAAATCCGCAGCTTCAACCGCTTCTATACCGGGCGGATCGGACTGCTCGACGAACACCTGCCCAATACCGACTTCTCCCTGGCCGAGGCCCGCGTGGTCTACGAGCTGGCGACCGGGGGCGACCGCCCGGCCGCCGAGCTGTGCCGCAAGCTGGGCATGGACAAGGCGCATCTGTCGCGCATCGCCGCCCGCTTCCGCGCCCGCGGCCTGATCGCCGCCAAGGTGCCGGGACGCCAGAGCCCCCTCGCCCTCACCGAGGCCGGCCGCGCCGCCTTCGCCGCCGCCGACCAGGGCAGCCGCATGCGCATGGAGCATCTGCTGGCCCCGCTCAATCCGGATTCCCAGGCCGCCCTGATCAAATCGATGCGCCAGGTACGCCGCCTGCTCGACCCCCGCAAGGGGCGCGCGGCGCAGCTGCGCCTGCGCCCGCCGGGACCGGGCGATCTGGGCTGGGTTATCCATCGCCAGTCGCTGCTGTATCATCGCGATTACGGCTGGGACATGAGTTTCGAGGGGCTGCTGGCCGAAATCCTCGGCCGCTATGCCAGCGGCTTCGACCCGGCGCGCGAGGATGGCTGGATCGCCGACCTCGAGGGCAGCCCGGTCGGATCGATCTTCCTGATGAAAAGCGAAGACCCGCAGATCGCCCGGCTGCGCCTGCTGCATGTCGAGCCGGAGGCGCGCGGCCTCGGGGTCGGAACCCGGCTGGTCCATGCCTGCATCGACCGGGCTCAGAAGCTGGGATACCGCCAGCTGACCCTGTGGACCAACGACATCCTGATCTCGGCGCGGCGCATCTATCAGGCCGCCGGCTTCCGCATGATCAAGGTCGAGGCGCATCGCTCGTTCGGCAAGAATCTGGTCGGGCAGACCTGGATACTCGATCTCGTCGATTGAGTTCGGCACCGCCGAACCAATATGATCCAACTATGAGTTCGACCGCCCCCGTCTCCGGGCGCGCCCAGGCCTTTCGCCGGATGCGTCTCACGGCCACGCTGCTCCTGCTTGCGATGACCGTGATCTTCCTGGCCACTTCGCGCTATCAGTCTCTGCATCCGGCGCTGCCCTATGTCCGCGCCTTCGCCGAGGCCGCGATGGTGGGTGGACTGGCCGACTGGTTCGCCATCGTCGCCCTGTTCCGCCGGCCCTTCGGCCTGCCGATCCCGCATACCGCCATCATCCCCGCCAACAAGGCGCGCATCGGCCGCTCCCTGGGCGACTTCATCGGCGGAACCTTCCTGACCTCGGATGTGCTGCGCGGCATGCTCGACAGTCTGGCCCTGCCGCCGCAGGCTGGTAAATGGCTGGCCGAGGAGGAGAACGCCTATAAGCTGGCCGATTGGCTGATCGCCCAAGGCCCGGCGGTAGCCGAAGCCTTCGAGGATTTCAATTGGCGCGACCGGCTGTTCGAGCTGGCCTCGCATCTTCCGCTCGGGCCGATTCTGGCGCGCGGCGTGGCTCGGGCCAGCACATCGGGGCTGCACGAGCCCTGGATCGACGCGGCGCTGGATCGCCTCAGCCTGTTCCTGCGCGATCATCAGGACGATATCCGCGAGGCGGTCACCGTTCATTCCTCGCGCTGGATTCCGGAATGGGTCGACACCCGCCTGTCCGACCGGCTGAGCGACGCTTTGGTCGAGATCCTGCAGAATCTGCGCTTCCCCGGCCATCGCTGGCGCATGGCGCTGGACCGCACGCTGGAAAGCCTGCCCGAGCGCCTGGCCCGCGATCCGCGCTGGCAGGACGAGGCGGCCCGCTGCCAGCATATGCTGTTCGCCGATCCCACCCTGCGCGAGGAAATCCTCAAGATGGTTTCCGGCCTGAAGGGCAAGCTCGGCCTCGATCGCGACAGTCTGGCCGGCTTCATCCGGCGCGCCGGCCAGCGCCTGGCCACCGACATCACCTGGCAGACCACCCTGCAGAATTGGATGGTGCGCCTGGGCGAACGCGTGCTGGTGCCGCGGCGCGACGCCATCGGCGGCTTCGTCGCGACGATGGTGGCCAATTGGGACGACGAGGTCCTGGTCGGCAAGCTGGAAGCCGAAGTCGGCGCCGATCTACACTTCATCCGCCTGAACGGTACGCTGGTCGGCGGCGTGGTCGGGCTGTTCCTTTACGCGGTGTCCGTATGTCTGAGCTGAAACTGACTTTGCGCAGCGTCGAGTCGATCGCGCAGGTCGATGCCGCCGCCTGGAACGCCTGCGCCGGCGGCGACAATCCGTTTCTGCTGCATGGTTTTCTCAGCGCCATGGAGGACTCCGGCTCGGCCGCCGGCAGCAGCGGCTGGCAGCCCAGCCATCTGCTGGTCGAGCTGGGCGGCGAATTGCTGGCCGCGGCGCCGCTTTACGTCAAGAACCATTCCTACGGCGAATATGTCTTCGACTGGGGTTGGGTCGAAGCCTGGCACAATGCCGGGCGCCGTTATTACCCCAAGCTGCAATGCGCGGTCCCCTTCACCCCGGCCAGCGGCCGCCGCCTGCTGGTACGGCCCGGCCAGGACACCGCCGAAATGGAATCGCTGCTGGGCGGCGCCATGGCGCAGGTGGTCCGGGACAATGGGCTGTCTTCGGCGCACATCACCTTCCTGACCGAGCCGGAAGCGCTCAACCTGGCCGAACAAGGCTGGCTGCTGCGCATCGGCGAGCAATATCATTGGCACAATCAGGGCTATCGGACCTTCGACGATTTCCTTGCCGCCCTCTCGTCCCGCAAGCGCAAGGCGATCCGCAAGGAGCGCGAGAAAGCCAATGCTCTCGGCGTCCGAATTCATTGTCTGAGCGGCCCCGACCTGAAGCCCGAGCATTGGGACGCCTTCTACGATTTCTACCTCGACACCACCGGCAAAAAATGGGGCCAGGCCTATCTGACGCGCAGCTTCTTCGACCGGCTGACCGGGCCGCTGGCCGAGCGGGTCATGCTGGTGATGGCCGAGCAGGATGGGCGCTGGGTGGCGGGCGCGCTGAACTTCATCGGCTCGGACACCCTGTTCGGCCGCAATTGGGGATCTTTGGGCGACTTCCGCTTCCTGCATTTCGAGATGTGCTATTACCGCGCCATCGATTTCGCCATCGAACGCGGCCTCGCCAAGGTCGAGGCCGGCGCCCAGGGCGAACACAAGATCAGCCGCGGCTATCTGCCCGTCCCGACCTACAGCGTGCATTGGATCAGGGAAAAGCCGCTGCGCGACGCCGTCTCCAGCTTCCTGCACCGCGAACGCGCCGCCATGCTGCGCCAGATCGCCGCGCAGACCGAGGAAGGCCCTTACCGCAAGGACAGTGAGGACTAACCTGCCGAGGCCAGACCGGAGGCCAGCACCTCGAAGGTCTCGACCGGAAACTGTTCCCTTCCTCCGAGCGAGAGGCGCAGCGCATCCATCTCGCGGCTCTGCTGGTCGTATAGAGTGGCAAGCTGGCTGGCGATCGGGGCCAGCACGGCGCGGCCCAGGATCACGCCGAAGAAGGAAGCGCACAACGCGCCACCCAGCAGATGGCCAAGCACCGGAAGCGGCTCCTCGAGATTTTCCAGCATATGGATGAGGCCGAAGATCAAGGCGATGGCCGATCCGGCATAGGCGTCGCGCGCCGTCTGCTCGACGATGGCGATGCGCTGGCGGCACGCCTCGCGGAACAAGGCGATGCCGCCGTTCATCAGCCGATCGGCCTCGCCCGGCGCCACGTCGCGGGCGATTTTCAGGACGCCGCCGAGATGGCCGAAATCGACGGACGCCACCGCATGTTCCGCGGCTTCAGTAAGATAGGCGGCACGGCGATCCTGGCGGATGCGGCCATCCAGCCGGCTGGCGCGGCCGAGATCGGCCAGGATGCCCGGCCAGGCGCCCAGGCGCCGCCCCGCGACGGCGAAGCCCAGCATCGCCGCCAGGATGACGCCCCATTCGAAGGGCTGCACATAGACGAACACCGCGCCGGCGCCACCCCCCAGGCCGAGAAACAGGAAGACGCCGGCGACGCTGAAAGCCGCCCACAGAATAATCCGTGCCATGTCGATTCCCCCATTGGTGAAAGCCCGCCGCACACGCCGCAGCAGAATGGACAGACAGACCGCCGCCGCTTCGCGCAGATAGCGCTGCTCGCCGGTCCGCCCCAGCATTTCCTCGAGATCGCCGAGTCGGTCTTCCCGCTCGGCATCGTTCGCCATCCAGGCCACGCAGGCGCGGGCGGCGTCGATGGCGGCACTCATGACAGCACCGGCTTGAGCGACACGCCCGCCGTCAGGTCCTGGCGCGCCTTGAGCCGCTCGTCGAGCAGCTTGCTGCCGCGCTCGGTCAGCTTGAAGAAGCGCTTGGCCCGCCCGCCCCGCTCGGCGGTCGGTTCGCCGACCCAGGAGATCAGCAATTCCTTGTCATGCAGGCGGTCGAGGGTGGTGTAGGTGGCACCGAGGGAATAATCCTTGCCGGTGCGGCGGCTCAATTCCTCGCGGATTTTCACGCCGTATGCGGCGTCGCCGAGGGCGGCGACGACCAGCATCACCGCTTCTTCGAGAAAGCCCAGACTGTCGCGCCCCATGACACCCTCCTTATTTCTTCTACAAAATAGAATGAAATAAGGAGGCGCGTCAATCAGAGCCGCGTAATCATCAGCGCCCCCACCACCAGCAGGATGGCACCGACGAAAAGGCTGAACAAACGACGGAATTTGGGCTCGGCCATTTTATGGGCGAAACCGGCACCCAGCGCGCCGTAGAACAGCATGAAGAAGGTGTCGCTGACGATCATGCCGACGGCGAAGGCGCTCATCTGCGGCCAGACCGGGCGGTCGAGCGCGACGAAGGGCGGCAGCACGGCGGTGAAGAACAGCAGCGCCTTGGGGTTGGTGCCCTGCACCACGAAGCCGGTGCGGAACAGCGCGCCGGTCGCCGCCTTCAGCGAACGCGGCGCGGCGACCTCGGCCTTGAAGGCGCCGCGGATGCTGTCGATGCCCAGCCAGATGATGTAGCCGACACCCAGCCAGCCGGCGATCTTGAACAGCCACGGCACCGTGGCGGCCAGGATCACCAGACCCAGCGCAGAGGCGATGAACCAGACCAGCGCGGCCGAATTCATGCCCAGCGTCGCCAGCAAGGCGCCCTTGAAGCCACGGCTCATGCCGGCCGCCACCGCGAACAGCATGGCGGGTCCGGGCATCATCGACATGGCGAGCATCACGGTCAGGAAGGCGACGTACTTCTCCGGCTCGACCGGCCAGAGGATCGGCATCATTTCTTCTTCGCGGTCAGGTCGAAGGTGATCGAGACGCCCAGCGCCACGGTCGAACCGTCCTTCCAATCCTCGCCCTGGCCGACGCCGTAATCGGTACGGACGATGTCGAGCTTGCCCTTGGCATGGGCTTCGTCGCCGGCGATGTCGAGGGTGAAGGGCAGCGTCACCGCCTTCTTGATGCCGCGGATGGTCAGGGTGCCGGCGGCTTCGTACTGATTGCCGCCCTTGGACGTGAAGCCGGTCGCCTCGAACAGGGCCTGGGGCGTCTTCTTGACGTCGAACCAGTCGGTGTCCGGCAGGGCCGCGTCGCGCTGGCGGTCGCCGGTGGCGGCGCTGGCCATGTCGATGGTCACTTTGGCGTGGCCGGCGGCGGGATTGGCCGGATCGAAGGCGATCTCGGCCTGCCAGCTCTTGAACTTGCCGTCGAAGCTCTTGCCGCTGATCGCGCCGGTGAAGCCGAGGCTGCTCTTGCCCGCATCGACCGCCCAATCGGCGGCAGCGGCCGGACGGGCCGCGACCAGGCCGATGGCCAGCAGAATGGCGGGAATGACTTTCGGCAGCATGCGCTGGATGGTCTTGTCCTTCAGCACGAACTGATGGCGGAGCGCCGCCCCGACATGCAGCACGATCAGCGTCGCCATGGTGTAGGCGGCGGCGGCATGGAGGTTCTCGAACACTTCACGCATGACCTTCTTATTCTCCCGGTCCATATCGGCCAGCATCGGGATATGCGGCCAGTCGAACGTGTTGAAAAGCACGGTGGGGATGTTGCGCGGCGAGGAGGAAACCATCGCCCAGCCCAGCAGCGGCACGGTCAGCAGCAGCAGATAGAACAGCCAATGCGCGGCATGCGCCGCCCGCTGTTCCCAGGCCGGCATGTGGTCGGGCAGAGCCGGCGGCTTGTGCGTCAGGCGCCAGGCTAAGCGGATCAGCGTCAGCAGCAGAACCGTGACGCCGAAGGATTTGTGCCAGTTGAAGAGCTCAAGCTTGGCGGGGTCGGTATTGGGCAGATCGGCCATGATATTGCCGACGATAAGCAAGCCGATCACCGTCGCCGCGGTCAGCCAGTGAATGATCATGGCCACGGCGTTGTAACGAACCGCCACCGACATACAAATCTCCCTCTCAAAAGCCCTCGGCGGACGAATCCCACATCCGGAGGTGCGCACTGCCCTGGTCGCGCTCGATCAGACCGAGATGGCCGGTCCGCATCTTGAAGCTGGGTAATTGCGCCACAGTTTCAAGAAGTAACCGAGGCAGGAAGCGCAAGATTCCGTTGCTGCTGACGGTCAAAGGCCGTTCGTGCGCACCGCAAGCCAGGCGTTCGGCGACATAGCTTTCCAGCCCGGCCATCACCGTTTTCTTCTCGCTGACCCAACCCGCGCCCTCGGGCCAGGCATCACCGGCATTCCAGGCTTCCATCGCCGCGGCGGCATCGGGATCGGCGGCCAGGATCTCGTCATTGCTGCGCCCGGCCCAGCTGCCGTAATCCAGCTCGTCGAGCCGATGATCGACCACCGGCTCGGCCAGGCCCAGCGCGTCGGCGACGATGGTGGCGAAGCGGCGGGTCCGCTGCAGCGAGGCGCAATAGATGGCGTCGGGGATCAGGCCCTTGCGGCGCAGCGCCTGGGCGGCGGCCGCCGCCTGTTCCAGGCCCTTCTCGACCAGCGGCAGGTCGGTCTCGCGCCCGACCCAGACCACCTTGTCGCCGGGACCGAAGGTGTTGCCGTGGCGGGCGAAAAGCAGATGCTGGATCACGGCACCAGCTCGCCTTCGCGGGCGATGATCTCTTCGACCACCGGAATATCCTCGGGCGTGTCGACCGAGCCATGGGTGCGGCCCCGATAATCGACCAGCGCCACCTTGATCGGAATGCCGTTCTCCAGCGCCCGCAGCTGTTCGAGCTGTTCGGCGATCTCCAGCGGCGATTGCTCCAGGGTCGCCAGCCGATCCAGTGTCTCGGCGGAATAGCCGTAGATGCCGATATGGCGATGTACCGGCGGAACCTCGAAGGTCTGGGTGCGCAGATAGGGGATCACCTGCTTCGAGAAATAGAGCGCATAGCCGAACTTGTTCATCGTCACCGTGGTGCCGCTGGTCGGGCTGTGCGTCTTCAGTTCCTGCAGCTCGGCCAATTGCCGCCACGAGCAGCGCACCGCCGCCGTCACCATGCTGACCGAGGAATCGGCCAGGAATGCATCGACCAGCGCCTGCACCACCCAGGGCGGAGTCAGCACGGCGTCGCCCTGCAGATTGATCACCGCGTCGGGCTTTTCCTCCATCAGATGCAAGGCGGCGCGCACGCGGTCGGTGCCGGTGGCGCAGTCGGACGGCGTCATGATCGCCTGGGCACCGAAAGACGCGGCATGGTCGGCGACGCGCTGGTCGTCGGTCGCGACGTAGACGCCGCTGATCCCCTTCACCGCGCCGGCGATGCGCCAGACGCGTTCGAGCAGGCTGACGCCCGCGATATCGGCCATGGGCTTGCCCGGCAGCCGCTTCGAACCATAGCGGGCCGGAATAACGATGGCGATTCTCATAGCGCGATCTTCATCTGAACTTACAGGCTTTCCAACAGATCCAGGTAATAGCGGGCGCGCGGATAGACATGGCGCCAGCCGTCATTGCCGACGCTCTCTTCGCCGCTTCCCTCGCGGGAATTCTCGAAATTGAAGCAGCGCAGCAGCCAAAGATATTCATAGGCGCGCAACCGCCCTTCGTCGATCCGGATATCGGCGGCGGCACGATAGCCTTCGAGGAAGGCCTCGTACAGTTCAGGGCGGTGCATCAGCCGTCCTTCATGCCCGATCGCCGTCCAATGCTTCATCTTGACCAGATCGAGTTCCGGGCAATCCACCACCCAATTGTCCCAATCGATCACATGCAGCAGGCCGCCGGTGGCGACGACGATATTGGCGCCGGAATAATCATTGTGGATCAGGCAGGGCGGCCCGGCCTGCAGAACGCTCATATCCAGCTCGTTCAGCCGGCCGATCAGCCGGCCGGGCAGATTGAGTTCGGCCCGCGCCAGTTCGCGGTTGAGGCAGACGCGCAGATGGTCGCGCCACGAGCGCGGCACATGATGGATGGTGAGAATGTTCTCGTAGAAATGCTCGAAGCGCACTTTGTGGATGCCGGCCAGCACCCGCCCCGCCGCCTCGTAATTGTCGGCGAAAGGCAGCTCCCACAGCACCGCGCCCTCGATCCATTCGAACAGGAAGAAAGCGTAGGGGAGCTGTTCCATCGACCAGTCGTAATAGAGGATGGTGCGCACCGATTCGTGGGACATCAGCGTGCCGCGCGGCGCCTGCAGCAACGCTTCGACCCGGCGGGCGGCCTCCTGATCGTCGATCGCCGCCCCGGCGTGATTCAGCAGGTCGACGGCGAAGACTTCCTTGATCAGGTCGCGCTCATAGCGGAAATGCAGGCGGTTGAGCGCCAGGCGGACGCCGAGGCGTTTTCCCGCATAGGTGAATTTGACGACCCGGTTGAAGGTGCCGGACCGCGATTCGGTGGCGCCGATGATGCCGTCGCCCCCCAGCAGGTCTTTCAGGACTCGGCCGATCACGGCCTCGAATGCAGCGCTATCGAAGATCGCATCCGGTTCGGTCAGCAAGGCATGCATCTTTCAGATCGAGGGCCCGAACCGGCTTTCTTCGCCGGAACGGCGCCACTATAGTAGGAAAAGTATCAAATATCACAAGGCGGAAGACGATGCCGAGGGGCGACGACGACCGGATGCCGCGCCGCGGCGGCGCCCGCAACGTGCTGGGAGGGCAGCTGCAGATCTGCTCGGTGGCGCCGATGACCGGCTTCTTCCGCAACGGGTGCTGCCACACCGTGCCGCAGGATGTCGGCAGTCATACGGTCTGCGCGGTGATGACCGACGAGTTCCTCGCCTTCTCCAAGGAAACCGGCAACGATCTGTCGACGCCGATGCCCGAATATGGCTTCGAAGGGCTGAAAGCGGGCGACCGCTGGTGCCTGTGCGCGCCGCGCTGGCAGGAAGCCCTGGCCGCCGGAAAGGCGCCGAAAGTGGCGTTGCGCGCCACCCATGAAGAAGCCCTGCGCCATTGTTCCCTCTCCGACCTCACCAGGCACGCGATCGATCCATGACCCTGACGAACCAAGCCGCCCTCACCCTCGACGAGGCGGTCCGCACCCGCCGCTCCGTGCGCGCCTTCAAGCCCGATCCGGTTCCCCGCGAGACCATCGAAAAGATCCTCGACCTGGCGCGTTTCGCGCCCAACGGTTCCAACATCCAGCCCTGGCATGTCTATGTGACGGCGGGCCAAACGCGCGACCGCCTGTGCGCGGACATCATGGCCGCCGACGATGCCGACCTGCCGGAGCATGACGAGGAATACCGCTATTACCCGGAGGAATGGTTCGAGCCCCTGCTCGCCCGGCGCCGTTCGCTGGGCAAGGCGCTTTATGGGCTGGTCGGCGTGGCGAAGGGCGACACGGAAGCGATGAAACGCCAGCAGGCGCGCAATTACGTGTTCTTCGACGCGCCGGTCGGGCTGTTCTTCAGCCTGGACAAGCGCAACCGCTATGGCGGCTGGATGGATATGGGCGGGTTCCTGCAGACGGCGATGCTGGCGGCGCGGTCCTTCGGCCTGCACACCTGCCCGCAGCAGTCATTTTCGAAATATCACCGCATCGTGCGGCGCCATGTGCCGATCCCCGACGACCACACTCTGGTCTGCGGCATGGCGCTTGGCTATGCGGACGAATCCGCCGAGGTGAACCGCCTCGAGCCGGGGCGCGACCCGGTCGAGGCGTTTACAACGTTCCTGCTCGATTAGTCGCACTCGGAGGAGCGTAGCGAACGACCCCGCATGCTTCGCATGCAAACTGGAATGATTCTCGGCAAAGCCGAGGAAGGGAGCGGGGTAGGCTACCCCGCCACATGTCAAACTATCTGACAGGCTTCGTCGAAGGTGTGGCGCGGGCCGCGCGGATAGAGATTCTCGTCGGTGCCGTAGCCGATATTGCAGATGAAGTTCGACTTGAAGCGGCCTTCGGGGAAGAAATCGGCATCCAGGCTGGCCGGGTTGAAGCCGGACATCGGGCCGCAATCGAGGCCCAGGCTGCGCGCCGCCATGATCATGTAGCCCCCCTGCAGCGAGCCGTTGCGCTTGGCGGTGATGTCGGCCAGCTCGGCATTGCCCTCGAACATCGGCTTGGCGTCATAGGCCGGGAAATTGGTCGGCAGATGCTCGTAGAACTTGGTGTCGTAAGCGACGATGACGCAGGCCGAAGCCTTCAGGGTCTTTCCCGCGTTGGACGGAATCAGATGCTTGACCAGACGCTCCTTGCCCTCTTTCGAGGCGACGAAAACGAAGCGGGCCGGCTGGCAATTGAACGATGTCGGCGCCCATTTCAGCAGATCGTAGAGCTTGTGCAGCGTCTCTTCCGGAATAGGACGGTCTTGCCAACCATTGTGTGTCCGGGCATTACGGAACAGAAGATCCCAACCGGCATCGTTCAGGGTCGTCGACATAGGTCATCCTATAAGTTGATGAAAATTCCGGTTACTGCGTAGCATGAATGGATCGGGCAGTCAGGAGTGGAAATCTATGGCAGATGAGGTCTCGCAGTTGTTCCGCCAAGCCATGCGGCGCTTCCCCGCCGCGGTGACGGTGGTGACGGCGCGTGGAAAAGAAGGTGATTGCGGCATGACCGCCACCGCGGTGACTTCGCTGTCGATGGACCCTCCGTCCCTGCTGGTCTGCGTCAACCGGAATGCCGGTTTTCACCGCACCATCGAGGATGGCGGCCATTTCTGCATCAATGTGCTGCGCGAGGGCCAGCATCAGATCTCGGCCAATTTCGGTGGCGCCAAGGCTTCGGCCGAACGGTTCTCGGAAGGGGATTGGCGCGAGAAGCACGGGCTGCTTTATCTGGCCGACGCCCAGGCGGTGATCTTCTGCAAGAAGACCGCCATGTTCGTCCACACCACCCACACCATCGTGGTGGGCGAAGCGACCGGCCTCATCCTGCACGACACCGTGGCGCCGCTGCTGTACATCGATGGGCGTTACGCGACGCTGAGCGTGGATTAAGCCACCACCTCGTCGAAATCCGGCGCGATCACGTCCGCCGGACGGAATCGTTGCCGATACTCGACCGGTGTCACCTTGATACGCCGCATGAAGGCCCTTCTCAGGCCGTTCTGATCGGTGAAGCCGCACAGGCTCGCGACTTTCTTGAGCGGAACACCGCCTTCCTCGATCATCCTTCGCGCGACATCGACCCGGGTCGCCTCGACATAATCGCCGGGCGTCATGTTGGTCTCGCGCTTGAACAGGCGCGCGAAATTGCGGCTGCTCATGCCGGCCCGCTCGGCCAGCGCCTCGACCGAAAGGTCGCCCGAGATGTGCTGCAAGATCCAGTCATGGATATCGCGGATCGGCCCGATCTCGGCGACCTGGGTTTCCAGATGCACGCTGAATTGCGACTGCCCGCCCGGGCGCTTGAGGAACAGGATCAGCTGCTTGGCGACGGCCAGCGCGGTGGCCCGCCCGTGATCCTCCTCGACCAGGCCGAGGGCGAGATCCATGCTCGCCGTCACTCCGGCGCTCGAATAGACCGGGCCATCCTTCACATAGATCTTGTTCCAGTCGACGTCGATGTCGGGAAAGGTCGTCGCCAGCCGCGGCGCGAAGCCCCAATGAGTGGTGGCGCGCCGGCCATTCAGCAATCCCGCATGGGCGAGAATGAAGGCGCCGGTGCAGACCGAGCCGATGCGGCGCACATGCTTCGCCTCGCGGGCGATCCAGGCGGTCAGCGCGGGATGGTTCTCATAGTCGCGGATGCCCGGCGTGCCGGCCACCAGCAGCGTGTCGAAGCCCTCCAGCGACGAGTCGATCGTCATGTCGGGCAGGAAGCGGGTGCCATTGAGGGCTGTCACCGGCTCCGGCGACAAAGCGACGATCTTCAGCGTATAGGCATCGGGGATTCCCAGCTGGGTATTCGCCTCGGAAAAAACATCCATCGGCCCCGCGACATCCAGCATCTGGACGCTGGGGACGGTCAGAATCGCGATGCGCATCTTCCTCATCCAACACCTTCCGGCCGGGACTCCAATCCGTTGCCAGATTAGCGCCGCGGCCGGAGTTAGAACATTACGAAAGCGCCTCGTCCAAAAAGGCCTGCAGCTGCGCCATGTGCTGCGACATCTGCCCGGTCGCCGTCGAGGCCGAGGCCGCGCGCCCGGCATAGCGGGCCCGCCCGCCGCCCCGCGCCTCTAACAGGGCCTGTTCGATATAGGGCTCGGCGAAGCTCCAGGCGCCCATATTGCGGGGTTCCTCCTGGCACCACACCACCTCTGCGTTCTTGAAGCGGCCCAGCGCGGCGGCCACCTGTCCGGTGGGGAACGGATAGAGCTGTTCGACGCGCAGCAGATAGACGTCGTCGATGCCGCGCTTCTCGCGCTCCTCCAGCAAATCGTAATAGACCTTGCCGGTGCTCAGCACCACGCGCCGGATCTCGGCATCCGGAACCAGTTTGCCCTCCGCGTCATCGCGCAGAACCGGCTGGAACTCCGTGCCCCGCGCCATCGCGGCCAGGTCGGATTTGACCAGACGATGGCGCAGCAGGCTCTTCGGCGTCATCAGGATCAGCGGCTTGCGGAAGCTCCGCTTCAACTGACGGCGCAGGATGTGGAAGTAATTGGCCGGGGTCGTGACATTGGCGACCTGCCAATTTTCCTCGGCGGAGCTTTGCAGATAGCGCTCGAGCCGGGCCGAGGAATGTTCCGGCCCCTGCCCGTCATAGCCATGCGGCAACAGGACGACCAGGCCCGACATGCGCAGCCATTTGCGCTCGCCGGCCGCCAGGAACTGGTCGAACACCACCTGGGCGCCATTGGCGAAGTCGCCGAACTGCGCTTCCCACAGGACCAGGGAATTCGGCTCGGCGATCGAATAGCCATATTCGAAGCCCAGCACCGCCTCTTCGGACAGCATCGAGTTGATCATCTCGTAACGGCCGAACTGATCCAGCGGCGCGTATTTCTCGCCGGTTTCCTGGTCGAAGAAGGCCGAGTGACGCTGCGTGAAGGTGCCGCGCTCGCTGTCCTGGCCGGAGAAGCGCACGCCATGCCCCTCGTCGAGCAATGAGCCGAGCGCCAGGGATTCCGCCATGGCCCAATCGATCCCCTGGCCGGTCTCGACCATCTTGCCGCGATTGCCGATGAAGCGCTGGATGGTGCCGTGGACGTGGAAATTCTCGGGCAGCTCGACCAGCCTGCCGCCGATCTCCCGCAGCTTCTCCAGCGCGACGCCGGTCTCGCCGTCAGTGAGGCCCGCCCAGCGGCCCTGCAGCCAGTCGGGCTTGTTCGGCCTGTAGCTTTCGCTGGCGGCCAGCTCTTCGTCGAGGAAGGCGGCCCAATCGGCCTTGGCCTGCTCGATCTCGGCCGCGGTGATCACCCCTTCGGCGGTCAGACGCTCGCCATAGATCTCCAGCGTCGATTTGTGCGAGCGAATCGCCTTGTACATCTCCGGCTGGGTGAAACCGGGCTCGTCGCCTTCATTGTGGCCATAGAGCCGGAAACAGAACAGGTCGATCACGGCCGGCTTGCGGAAGGTCTGGCGGAACTCGACCGCCAGAGCCGCCACCTGCGCCACCGCCTCCAGATCGTCGCCATTCACATGGAAGATCGGCGCCTCGATCACCTTGGCCAGATCGGACGGATAGGCCGTCGAGCGGGCGAAACGCGGATCGGTGGTGAAGCCGATCTGGTTGTTGATGATCAGATGCAGCGATCCGCCGGTGCGGAAGCCTTCCAGCTCGGACAGGCCGAAGATCTCGGCCACGACGCCCTGGCCGGCGAAGGCGGCGTCGCCATGGATCAGCAGCGGCAGGACGCTGGTGCGTTCGGTCCGGTCGCCCTTCTGATCCTGTTTGGCGCGCACCTTGCCGAGCACCACCGGATCGGCGATCTCCAGGTGCGACGGATTGGCGGTCAGCGACAGATGGACCATGCGCCCATCGAACTCGCGGTCGGTCGAGACGCCGAGGTGATATTTCATGTCGCCCGATCCGGCGACGCCTTCGGGCACGTAAGTGCCGCCCTTCAGCTCGTTCATGATCGCCCGGTGCGGCTTGCCCATCACCTGGCTCATCACGTTCAGCCGGCCGCGATGGGCCATGCCGATGACGACTTCGGTCACGCCCATGGCGGCGCCGCGAGTGACCATCTGTTCGAGGGCGGGAATCGCCGCCTCGGCGCCGTCGAGGCCGAAGCGCTTGGTGCCGACGAATTTCTTGTCGAGAAAGCGCTCGAAGCCTTTGACCTCGACCAGTTTCTGCAAGATGGCGCGCTTGGTCTCGCGGCTCAGCTCGTCCTTGCCGCCTTCGACGCGCTCCAACAGCCAGGCTTTCTGGGCTTGGTCCGAGATATGCGCGAAGTCGTAACCGACCGTCGAGCAATAGAGGCTGTCGAGGCGGGCGACGATCTCGCGCAGGGTGGCGGACTCCTGGCCCAACGCACCGTCGAGGAAGATTTTGCGGTCCCAATCGGCCGCGCTGAAGCCATAGGTGGCGGGGTCCAGTTCGCGGCGCTTCTGCCGGGGCTTGAGGCCGAGCGGATCGAGATCGGCGGCGAAGTGCCCGCGCGCCCGGTACGCGTCGATCAGCGCCAAGGCCCGGATGGTGTCCTGGATCGCGCCTTCGGACGGAGCGTCGCCCAGCCTGGCCCGGATCGACGCTTCGATCTGAGCCCAGGAGGTGCCGCCGCTCCAGGTGCGAACGACCGCCGGATCATCGCCCAGCGAAGCGAAATAGTCGCGCCAGTCGCTGTCCACCGAGCTGGGGTTCTCGTTGTAGCGCTGCTGCATCTGCTCGACATAAGCGGCGCTTCCGCGATTGAGGAAGGACGTCGCCTCGAAAACTCGATTTGCCGATCGCTCGGCGATCACGCGGTTCATGACCTGAATTCCTTGCCAAAAACCTTATCCCGCCCAGGTCCCGATTATAGAGATCCTCCATTTGTCCGAAATAAGCGCGAGAGTGAAAAACCGGACAATCACCGCACACTTGCGGACAGTCCCAGCAGCCGGATCACCTGCCCCCGCAATTCGGGCAGAACCTCCTGTCCGAACCACGGATTGCCGGCCAGCCAGCCGCTGTTGCGCCAGGAGGGATGCGGCAGGGGAAGAAAGTGCGGCAGATAATCGCGCCAGGCTGCGACCGTCCCGGTCAGCGAGGCTTTACCCTGCTTTCCAAGATAATAAGCCTGGGCGTATCGGCCGATCAGCAGGGTCAGTTCGAGGTCGGGGAGAAGCCGGCGCAGGCCGGGGTGCCAGGTCGGGGCGCAGATCCTGGCCGGCGGATTGTCACCCCCGGCCGGATTGCGGCCGGTATAGCAGAACCCCATCGGCATGAAGCCCAGCCGGTCATTGCCGAGGAACTCGCCCATGCCGATGCCCAGCCAGTCGCGCAAACGGTCACCGGAGCGGCTGTCGAACGGAATGCCGCTCCGGTGAACCGTCGCGCTCGGCGCCTGCCCCACCACAAGCAGGCGCGTCCGCGGGGATAGGGTGAGAACCGGCCGCGGTCCCAGCGGCAGCTCTTCGGCGCACAGGCGGCAGGCGCGGATCTCCGCGACCGCCGCGGCCAGTGCCTCGGTCATGCCGCCGTGCGGCGGCGGGCCGGAGCGCCCAGCCAGTGGATCGCCATGGCGAACAGGGTCAGCGCGAAGCCGAAGGCGGCAATGCCGATCCAGCCGAAGCGCGTCATCAGCCAGCCGCTGATCATGGTGCCGACGGCGCCGCCCAGGAAGGTGGCGGTCATATAGAGGCTGTTGATGCGCCCCTGCGCCTTGGGATCGACCGCGAAGGCCCGGGTCTGGTTGGACACCAGGCCCGACTGCACGCCGAGATCGAGCATCACGACGCCGATCACCAGCAGGGCCAGCGAGCTTTGCGCGCCGGCTAGCAGCCCATAGGACAGCGCCACCAAGCCGATACTGGCGGCCACGACGCCGCGCGCTCCGATGCGGTCGGACACCCGGCCGCTGACCGAAGCCGCCATCGCGCCGGCGGCGCCGATGATGCCGAAGCTGCCCGCCCAGGCGCTGTTGAGATGCAGCGGACCGCCGGCCAGCAGCGCCGCCAGATTGACCCAGAAGGCGTTGAAGCAGGCCCACAGCAGCGCCTGAACCATCATCGATTCGCGGATCGGCTGATTGTCGCGCGCCAACGGCCACAGCGACGCCAGCAGACGGCCATAGGACAGGTTGGTGGTCGGCACGCCGCGCGGCAGCAGAGCGGCGGCGGCGATCCACACCGGGATCATGAAGGCCGCTTCCAGCCCATAGACGGCGCGCCAGCCATAGGCCGCGCCGACCATGCCGCTGATGGTGCGGCCGACCAGGATGCCGACCATGATGCCGCTGACCACCGTCCCGACCGAGCGTCCACGCTCGCTCGGCGCCGACATGACCGCGGCGAAGGGCACCAGTTGCTGGGGCACGCAGCTGACGATGCCGACGCCGAACGAGGCGAAGATCAGCGGCCAGATGCCGGGGGCGAAGGCCGCCGCCAAAGCGAAGACGAAAGCGAGGGCGATCTGGGCGAGAACCAGCTTGCGCCGGTCATAGCGGTCGCCCATCGGCAGCAGCAGCGCCAAGCCGGTGGCGAAACCGAGCAGCGCGGCGCCGGCGACGAGATCGACGGCGGTCAGATCGACCTGAAAGCCTGCGGCAATGAGCGGCAGGATCGGTTGAGTGCAATAGATATTGGTGATCACCGCGCCGGCGATGATCGCCATCATGATGATCTTGCCGCGGGACGCCAAAGCGGGGGCCTGCGGATCAGCGGTAACATTCGAGCCAGTCACGGCAACCTCCTATCGACCATCCCCCGACGATCGAACAGGATTATAGCGGCTGGCGTTTTGGCCGAAATCGGAACGAGAGTGAAAAACCGGACAAATGCCGCGCAGATACCGCCGATATTCGTGCGTGATGACGTTCGTCGTCATCACGCTGCGGCGGGGTAGCCTCCCTCCGGTCCATTCCAGACGTCGGCTTTGCCGCCGCCCGGAACCTTGGGACCTTCGCCCCCGCACCGGGTCGTTCGCTGCGCTCCTCCGAGCGGGATGAGTCTTTGATCGAGTCTAAGGTCATCCCGCTCTAGTTCGGCGTCAGCACCAGCCCGTATTTAGGCGCGCCCGGCAGCAGCGGTTCCGGCTTGCCATGCGCCCAATCCTCGAACTCGCTCAGATAGAACGGCGACAGCGGATGGCCACTTTGCCCGCCCGGCAGGTTGAACAGCGCTTCGTCCTCTTTGCCCGGGATCACCACCAGCCGCTCCGACTGGCCGAAACTGGGCGCCGAGACGCGCGGCATGTCGCTGTCGCCCGCCAACGGCTCCGCCGGCGCCATCATGTGGCTTTTGATCAGCGGCACGAAGCGCGCCAGCGGATGGGCGACGTCGGCCTTGTTGCGCTGTCCCCAGGTCGCCTCGGCCAGCTTGCGGCCGCCGCTGGTCAAAGCCGCGATGGTCTTGTCGATGGCGGCCAGCTGCACGTCGCGCCAATCCTTGCGCCCGGCCGGCAGCCACGAGGGCGGCTGGACTTCGAGCAGGCGGGCGACCACCACCGGCCAGCGGTGCGTGACCAGGCGGTAATCGGCGCCCGGCTCGATCATGCCCAATTTGTCGTTGAGACCGACGAAACATTCCTCGTACAGCGCATAGAGATAGCCGCGCGCCAGGCGATAGCCGACCGAGCCGACGCCGGCATGGCCGTCCCAGCCGTCGGTCAGCAGACGCTTGAATTCGGCGCGGTCGGGATGATCGGCCACCGCCGCGCTGTCCAGCACGGCCAGCGCGCGGTCGCGCCAGGTGGTCATGAACACGGCGCGGTCATCCAGCTCGATGGCATAGGACGCCTTGACGTCGGTTTCCGGCGGCAGGGCCTGCAGCCCGTCGCGGATCTGCCGGGTGCGGGCGCCGAGATCGAAGCCGCCATCGCCGATGGTCTGGGTGCCCTCGCCCATCAGCTGGCGGGAATTGGCGGAGAACAGCTGGCCGCCGGCCGGATCGACGATGCGGGGATGCTCGGACGGTTCGAGCAGGCGATGCCAGCTGGCCGCGATCTGGTCGGGTTCGATCGGATAGGCGTAAGCGCTGGACGAGGTCGTGCGCTCGCCGACCGGACCGGCGATGGTCCAGCCGATATGGCCCTGATCGTCGCCGGCGACGAAGTTGAGTTCCGGCACGCCGGCGCCGGCGGCGATGTCCAACGCCTCGGCGGCGCTGGCCGCCTTCTCCAGCCCGATGATGCCGATTCCGACCGCCTTGACGTCCTGAGCCAGCCAGTGAATGGCGAAGAGCTGGCCGTTGGTCTCGCGGATCGGCCCCATCGGGGTTTCGCGGACCAGCAGCTTCTCGGACGGGGCGCCCTTCACGAGAATGGTTTCATCGGTCACCGACGGGCTTATCCAATCCTCGCCCAGCTTGACCTGGCCGGGGTGAGTGGAATCCTGGTCGAGCCGGATGATATCGAGCCAATCGCCGGCGGCGTTGGTAGCACCCCAGGCGACATGGCCGTTGCTGCCCGCCACGATGATCGGCGTGCCCGGCAGGCCGACGCCGACCAGCTTGCGCTGCACGCCGGGCGCCTCGTTGAAGATCAGCTGTTCGCGGTACCACACCGGCGGCAGGCGCAGGCCGAGATGCATGTCGTTGGCGACCAGGGCGCGGCCGCCTTTGACCCGGTTGCCGGCCAGCGCCCAATTATTGCTGCCCGGCAGCTCGTTCGCATCGGACTCGGCCCAGGAGGCCTTGGTCTCACCCTTGGTCTCGACCGGCTTGTTCCACCAGTCGGGCGCCTGCGGCGGCAGCTTCAGCTCGGGCGCCGGGCTGGGGCCGTCGAGCGGCGCATCCCAGCCGGTGGCGTCGGGGGTGAGGAAGGCGAGCTGCTCGGGGGTGGTATGCTCCTTGAGCCAGCCCAGCTCCCACTTACGGGTCTCGAGGTTGCCCTGCAGGTCGAAATAGATCGCCCAGATGGTCAGCAGCGTATCGGCCGCGGTCCAGGCCCGCGGCTTGGTCATGGTCAGCAGATAATCCGGCGGCCGGGTGGTCAGCGCCGACAGGCCGGCATTGACGCCATCGGCATAGCGGTCGAGCAGCAGCTTGTCGTCGGCGGCCATCGCCTTGTAGGCGGCCTCGGCGCGGGCGCGGAAGCGGAAGAAGCGGTGCTCGCGGTCGGCCGGCAGGGCGGCGGGGCCGACCAGTTCGGCCAGTTCGCCGGCGGCGACGCGGCGCAACAGATCCATCTGGAAGAAGCGTTCCTGGCCATGCACGAAGCCGGTGGCGAAGGCGACATCGGCGCGGGTCTGGCCGGTGATGGCGGGGACGCCGAGGGCGTCGCGGGTCACCGTCACCTGGGCGGACAGGCCCTTGCCGGTGGATTGGCCGTCGAGACGGGCCAGGCTCCCATGCACGAAGAACCAGCCGGCGGCACCTGCCAGAAGGGCGAGCAGGACGAGCGTCACGACCAAACGGAAAAACCAGCGCCCGACGAAGCCCATCGCATCCCCGCAGATGAATTAGAATTAATCGCACGGCGAGGGTAGCATTCACCCCTTCGATTGCAAGGGGGAGCCATGACCTTTACCGCCGATGTCGCCCGTTTCGATTCCGCCGTTGTCCGCCGTCCCGCACCCAGCGTCGTCAATGGCTTACGCGCCGAGGACCGCGGCAGCCCGACCCTTGCGGGCGTGGCGGCCGAGCATGCCGCCTATATCGCGGCGCTGGAGGCGGCCGGCGTGACGGTTCAGGTGCTCGATCCGCTCGACGATTTCCCCGATTCGATCTTCGTCGAGGACCCTGCCCTGGTCTTCACCGAGGGCGCGATCCTGCTGCATCCCGGCGCCGCTTCGCGGGCCGGCGAACGGGATTTCATCGCCCCGGTGCTGAAGGACCGCTTCGTGACTGTCCTCGAAATCGGCGAGGGCTTCGCCGATGGCGGCGACGTGCTGACCCTGCCCGACCGCGTGATGATCGGCCTGTCGGCGCGCACCGACCAGGCCGGCGCCCTCGCTTTGTCACACTGCCTGACGCGATTGGGCAAGCGCAGCCAGATCGTCGAGACGCCGCCCGGCGTGCTGCATTTCAAGACCGACTGTTCGCTGCTCGACGACGAGACCATCCTCTCCACCTCGCGCCTCGCCGCCTCGGGCGTGTTCAACGGCAAGAAGGTGCTGCTGACGCCGCCCGGCGAAGAGGCCGCCGCCAATGCGCTGCGGGTCAATGACGTGGTTCTGGTCGGGGCCGGCTTTCCGGCCACGCGAGCGCTGCTGGAGAAGAACGGCTATAACGTCGTCGCGCTGCAGACGGGCGAAATCGGCAAGATCGATGCCGGGCTGTCCTGCATGTCGCTGCGCTGGAAGAGGTGAAGCGCACCGCCTTGATCTGCGTCATGTTCGTCGCGAAGGCGCTGCCATAGCCTGTGTCATCATGACACAGAAAGCCTCGATTCTGACCTATCTGGGGGACCGGGCGTTGGCGCTGCCGACGTTGATCGATGCTGCGCTGACGGCCAACGACCGCGCAAAATACGTTCTCGCCGTCCTGCAGTTGGCGGCCGCGCATGCCGCCAATCCGCTGGCGGCCGCGCCGTCGTTGAAAAGCGACCGCGAGGCGTGCGGCATCGAGGATGCCAGCCTCGACCGGTGCATCGGCGGCAGTGACGGCGACGGCTGCGGTTTCGTGCACATTCCCGGATTGCGCAAACTGATGGCAATTCTCGACAAGGCGCTGGCCGCCATGCTCGCCCCGATCGAGGTCGAAGCGGAAGCGGTGTCCGCCCCGTTCGCCGAGCGGCTGAAGCGGCTCGGCGCGGCTCGCCCCGATGTCGGCGATGAACTGATCGACGAAACCACCATCGCGGCCTTGACCTCGGGCCGCCCGGCCGGCGGGGATGGCGTCCACCTGCTGGTGATGGACCTGCACAAGGAAATCCTTCGCCTGCAGGGCATGCTGACCGAAGAGCGGATCGGGGAGATCAAGGTCTATGGCATCGAGCCGGAGGACCGTCCCCTGATAGAGGCGTTCGGCGCCGGGGTGTCCCGGACGCGCGGGCTGAAGTTCGACCATCCGGGACTCGAAGCGATGGCGGCCCGCAGCGACGGCAGATTGCTGATCCAGAACGACATCGGCACCACCGACGCCCATGTCCTGGTGATCGCCGTCGAAGGCACCACCGCCGTCGTCACCCATACGGACGTGCATCTGCAGCGCCTGCGCTTCTTTCAGGACCTGCTGGGCGAGGCCGGCATCGTCTGGGACCAGCTTCGGACCGAGCAGCGCTCCGGACTGGCCGAGGGCGACCTGTTCTATGTCGCGCGGGGTTCTGTCGCGGCGCCGGACGTGACCACCCTGGCGAAGCGGCTCGACCTGATCGGCTCGCGCCTGGTTTTCCTGATCGATTGGAACAAGGCCCGCAAGCGCCTGGGCCTTCTTGTGCCCAACGATACGGCCATCGGCATTCTCGCCTGGGCCGCCCGCGAGGAACACGGTCACTACGCTTTTCTGGCCCTCGGCGGAGAAAGGCTGATCTATGACGCGCTGGAACAGGCGGTGAAAACCCCGCTGCGCTATGGCGAGCCGCTCTATGAGATGATCGGCTTGGACGCGGCGCGGGACTATCTTCGCTATGCCCTGCAGACCTGTTCGGCCGGTCTGCGGCAGGGTCAATCGGCTGCACTGATTTCCGACCAGCTGCGCGCCGAGCTGTTCAACCATTTCCGCTCGGCGGAACAGCGGCTGCTGGCCGATGCCGGGCGACATGCCCGGATCGTTCTACAGCTGGCGCAGGCCGTGGCCGGCGCCGTGCATCACGCCACCGAAGCCGGCGCCCTGGAACGGAACGCCGCACAGGCCAAACGCCTGGAAAGCAAGGCTGACGAGATCGTGCGGACGACACGGCAGACGGTGCGGCGGATTTCCGGCACCGAAATCCTGGGTAAGCTGGTCGAGATTGCCGACGATGCGGCCGATGCCTTGGAAGATGCGGCGTTCCTCGGCGGGCTGTTGGCGAGCACCTGCCGTCTCCAGCTCCCCGACCCGCTCGTCGGGTTGGCGGAGTTGTTGGTCGAGACGGCGGAAGCCTATTGCAAGGCGGTCGAAACCGCCGGCCAGGTCCGCCATGGCGGCGCGCGCGAGACCATGCGCGATTTTCTGGAAGCGATCGACCGGGTCGCCGTCGACGAGCACCGCACCGACGAGCAGGAGCGCCTCGTGACATTGTCGCTGATCCAGGACAAGGCGGATGCGCACCTGCTCTATCTGGCTGGCGGCATGGCCGGTCACCTCGAGGAAGCGGCCGACGCCCTGGCGCGGGCCGCCCTCACCTTGCGGGACCATGTGCTGGGCGACGTGATGTTCGCCTGAAGGTCAGGTCAGATACTGCCCGCCATTGGCCGTGAAGGTGGCGCCGGTCACGAAAGCGGCGCCGTCACTGGCAAGATAGCGGACCAGACCGGCGATCTCTTCCGCATGCCCCAGCCGGCCGACCGGGATCTGCGCCACGATCTTGGCCAGGACTTCGGGCGGCACGGCGGCCACCATGTCGGTGGCGATATAGCCCGGCGCCACGGCGTTGACCGTGATGCCGCGCGACGCCGATTCCAGCGCCAGGGCCTTGGTGAAGCCGATTATCCCCGACTTGGCGGCGCAGTAATTGACCTGGCCCGCCTGTCCTTTCTGCGCATTGATCGAGGCAATATTGATAACCCGGCCGAAATTGGCGTCCCGCATCGGGCCGATCACCCCCCGCGTCATGTTGAAGCAGGAGACCAGATCGGTATCGATCACCGACCGCCATTGTTCCGGCGCCATCTTGTGGAACATGCAATCGTTGGTGATGCCGGCATTGTTGACCAGGATTTCGACGGGCGCGCCGAAATCGCCAACCACCTTCGCCACGCCCTGGGCGCAGGCCTCATAATCGGCGACATCCCATTTATAGGCGGAGATGCCGGTCTCCTTGCGGAAATTGTCGGCGGCCGTCTCATTGCCGTGATAGGTGACCGCGACACGATATCCGTCCGCCTGCAGCGCGCGGGCGATAGCGGAGCCGATGCCGCGCACGCCGCCGGTGACCAGGGCCAATCTGCTCATCAATGCCTCCTTCAGCCAATATCCAGAACGATGCGGCCGTCCACACGGCCTTTTTCGAGATCGTCGAAAATCTCATTGATGCTCTCGAGCGGCCGGCGGGTGATATGCGCCCGCACCTTGCCTTCGGCGGCGAATTCGATCGCCTCGGCCAGATCCTTGCGGGTGCCGACGATCGAGCCGCGGATGGTGATGCGCTTGAGCACCACATCGAAGATCGGGGTGGCGAAATCGCCCGGAGGCAAGCCGACCAGACTGACCGTACCATGCCGGCGCACCACATCGAGGGATTGCCGGAACGCCCCCGGCGAAACCGCCGTCACCACGACGCCATGCGCTCCGCCCCCGGTCTGCCGGACCAGGTCGGCGGCGGCATCCGGGTGGCGCGCGTCGATGGCGATCTCGGCGCCCATCGCCCGGGCGAGCGCCAGTTTGTCTTCGGCGATATCGAGCACCGCGACATGCAGTCCCATCGCCTTGGCATATTGGACGGCGATATGGCCGAGGCCGCCCGCCCCGGAGATGGCGACCCATTCGCCCGGCCGCGCCTCGGTCTCCTTCAATGCCTTGTAGGTCGTGACGCCGGCGCAGAGGATCGGCGCCATCTGCGCGAAATCCGGCCTGTCCGGCAGCCGGCCGATATAATCCTGATGGCCGATGGCATATTCGGCGAAGCTGCCATTGATGCCGTAGCCGGAATTGTGCTGGCTCTCGCACAGCGTCTCCCAGCCGGTAATGCAATGTTCGCAGCAGCCGCAGGCGTCGTGGAGCCAGGCGATCCCGACCGGATCGCCCTCTTTGACACGGGTCACGCCCGGCCCGAGCGCGGCGACGATGCCCGCGCCCTCATGACCGGGAATGAAGGGGGCTGCGGGCTTGATCGGCCAGTCGCCATGCGCGGCGTGGAGATCGGTGTGACACACGCCGCTGGAAACGATACGGATCAGCACCTCGCCCGGCCCGGGAACCGGGATGGGCACCTCCTCGATGCTGAGAGGCTTGCCAAGCCCCCTGACAACCGCAGCCTTCATCTTGCCTGCCATGATCCGCCTCCGGGTTGGGAACATGGGACCAGCTAAAAGCCGGCCGGGCGCCGTCACTTTGCGCTATGTCAATATCGTCATATTTTGAGGAAGATCCGCCGCCGGTAAAGCACGGTAAGGATGGCGCCCCAGAAGGCGACCATGCACAGCGCGAACACCAGCGACGCGGTCTTCGGTTCGAAACGCGGCAGCACGATCATCTGATAGAAGGCGCTGGCCAGATCGATCTTGCCGGTCTCGGCCGGGATCAGCCCGATCTTGTAGAGCAGGCTGCCGATGATCTCGTCACCGGCGTAGGCCAGGATGGCATTGACGCCGAATACGCTGAAAGGCAGCGCCCAGCGCGTATGGCCGCGCACATCCGCCACCCAGCCGAACGCCGCCAGAGCCAGCGCCGCATAGCCGGCGCTCAGCACGACATAGGAACTGGTCCACAGCGCCTTGTTGATCGGCAGAACCAGATCCCAGAGATAGCCCAGCGCGACCAGAGCCGCTCCGCCGGCCGCCAGTCCGGCCAGGCGCCGTTCCAAGGTCAGCGGCCTCTGCAGCCAGCGTCCGGCCGCGACGCCGAGCAGTCCTGTGACGATGGCCGGCACGGTGGATAGCACGCCTTCCGGGTCCCAGCTGCCGGGCGGATCGGCGAGATACCACAGATGGTCGCCCCAGACGCCCCAATCGAACAGGGCGCGGTCGACGTAAGCCGCCAAGGTCGCGCTCGGCACCGACAAAGCGGCGGCGCCGGTCGCGCCGGTGTCCGGCACCGGGATCAGCGTCAGCGCCGCCCAATAGCCGAGCAGCAGGACGAGGCCGAGACCGGCGCGCTGCCAGGGCTTGGCATGCAGATCGAGCAGGGCGGCGGCGGTATAGACGATGGCGATCCTCTGCAGAACGCCGGGCAAGCGCCAATCCTTGAGATGGTCGAGCAATCCGCCATGCCAGTCATAGCCGGTGAACCAGGTCACCAGCAGCCCGAGCCCGAGCAGGATGGCACCGCGCCGCAGGACATGCCGGGTCAGCTCCGCCGGCGTGGCGCCGCGCGCCAGACGCGCGGCCCTCGACAGCGAGATCGAAACACCGGCGATGAACAGGAAAGACGGGAAGATCAGGTCGGCGAAGGTGCAGCCGTCCCACACCGAATGCAGCAAGGCGGGGTAATTATCGTCCCAACTGCCCGGATTATTGACCAGGATCATCGCCGCGACGGTGACGCCGCGGAAGATGTCCAGCGACGCCAGACGTTCTCTCGCACTCATGGCGACCAGTATAAAAAAAGGGGCTGCGTGGCGGCAACCCTCCGCCACGCAGCCCTATATGGACGATGGAGAGGCTTCCGTCAGAACTTGGCGGACGCTTTGACTCCAACAGTCCGGGGGGCTTCGTACAACCCCGTCGGGATCAGCTGGCGCGTCAGGCCAGAGCCGATGGTGGTCGTATCAGCTTCGGTTTTGATCTTGGCGTCTTCGATGTTGCGGACGAACGCTTCCAGGCTGTAGCGCTTGTCCGGCGCGGTATAGACGACGCCCAATTCGGTGCGGGTATAAGCCTTCTGGATGTAGGGGTCCTGCTGGCCGCCGAAGGTGCCGCGGTCATTGTACAGGTTCAGGTAGCTCATCGTTTCGATATGGGTCGAAACGCGCGGCGTCACGGTTCCGCCATTGGCCAGCGTGAAGACGTGGTCATAGGTGAAGGTGCCCGAGAACAGCGGGGTGTGCACCAGGTTGCTGCCCTTGTAGTCGCGGATCTCGCCCGGAGCCTGCGTCGGATTGCCGCAGTCGATGTAGATGTTGCTGTCGCAGCTGACCCAGCCCTTCAGAGTGGCATGCTGCAGGCTCAGGCCGGCGGTCACGGTGTCTTCGTGCGTCACCTTCCAGGCCAGTTCTTCTTCCAGGCCGTAACCGGTGGCGCCCTTGGTATTGACCTGGTGGCTGTTCGAGCTCAGCTCATGGCCCTGGGCGTCGTAGATCGGGATGACCTGGGTCAGCTGATAGCCGACGAAGTCTTCGTAATAGGCCGCCGAGTTCAAGGTCATGCGCTGGTCGAAGAACGAATCCTTGAAGCCGATTTCGTAGTTGGTCAGGGTCTCGGGGTTGTCCGAGAAGCCCAGATCGGCGATACGGCCCGGATGGTAGCCGGTACCGCGGCTGACATAGACCAGATCATGCGGCGACAGGTCGTATTCCAGACGGATGAGAGTGGTGTTCTTCTCATTGTGGATCGACGCGTCATTGTCGGCGATGCCGTAGAAGCCGAGCGCGGCCATCTGTTTGAGGCTCAGATTCTGCGGGCTCACGCCGCAGCCGTCATAGGTGTAGGGGGACGGGCAGCCGCTGAAGGTGATGTTGCGGCCGCCATTGT
The DNA here is from genome assembly GCA_021325215.1 of Alphaproteobacteria bacterium. Lineage (GTDB taxonomy): Bacteria > Pseudomonadota > Alphaproteobacteria > Rhodospirillales > Magnetospirillaceae > JAJPHO01. The sequence goes on along the minus strand of JAJPHO010000050.1, from coordinate 17,229 downwards.
CCTCTTCATTGTCCCACGACGAACGCCAGCCGCCGGTGACGCGGAGATCGTCGGTGACGTGATAGGTGGCCTGGCCGAACAGCGCGCGGTCGCCCTGGGTGCGGTGCGGCTGGATGAAGGAACCGGACCAAGCGTAGGTCTGCCCGGGGCCGTTATAGCCATTGAACGCATCGACGTCGAAGCGAATGGCGTTGATTTCCTTTTCCTGATAACCGCCGACCATCCAGTCGATCTTGTTATCACCCTGCGAGTGCACCTGCACTTCGTTGCTGTAGGAATTGAACTTCGACCACGGCGTGTTGTTGTGGGCGTAGTTGCCGGACGGATCGCCGAGGGTCGGGCCGGTCGCGCTGGTGATCGCGGTCGGCAGGTTCAGGCCCAGGTCGGTTTCGTAATCTTCCGAACCGCGCATGGTGGTGAAGCCGGCGACATAGGACAGGCCGATATAATCGGTGATCGAATAATCGAAATGGCTGCGGATCGACTGCGAGGTGCGGTCGTTATAGGGCTGCATCTGGTACAGGGTCGACCAGAAGGGCTGACCGCGCAGCGGCGATTCGGGCAGGCCGATGTTCGGAATGCCGGTGTCCTTGAAATATTCGTAGGACAGGTTCCAGGTGATCTTGTCGGTCGGCTCAAGCAGAGCGCTGACACGGAACGATTTCTTGTTCTCGGAATCGTACTTGTCGCCGCCGGTGACGAAGGACGACTGCGACACGCCCGGGATGATCGGCGGGTTCTGATGGGCGACGTAGCCGTCATGCTGCGCCGTGGCAGCGGCGATACGAAGGCCGAAATAGTTGGTGATCGGGATGTTCGCCATGAACTTGCTCTCGATGGCGTTGTAATCCCCGGCGCCGATCTCGGCGCTGCCATAGAACTCGTCCAGGGTCGGGCGCGCGGTGATGAAGTTCACGGCGCCGACCGTGGTGTTGCGGCCGAACAGAGTGCCCTGCGGGCCGCGCAGCACTTCGACGCGGTCCATGTCATAGAGCATGGTGGTCGCGCCCTGGGCGCGGGCCGAATAGATGCCGTCGACATAGAGACCGACTTCCGGGCTGTCCAGCTCGGTGTAAGCGCTGTCATTGCCGATGCCGCGCAGCGTGATGGTGACGGCGCCCTGGTCGCCGTGGGTATCGAACTCGAGGCTCGGCGCGAACTTGGTCAGATCCGTGATGTCGGTGACGTGATCGCGGTCGAGGGTATTCTGCGAATAAGCCGACACGGCGATCGGGGTGGACTGCAGGCTGGTCTCGCGCTTGGTCGCGGTGACCGTCACTTCCTCGATCTTGTCGGAATTCGGCGCGGCATCGGCTGCCTTGGCGCCCTGAGCGAACGCGCCAACGCTGATCGCGACCATGGCCGCATGAGCCAATAGTTTGAACTTGGTACCGGACATTCCCACCCTCCATATCCCTATAAAGATGACCCGATTGTGGCTTGGGCCTTGAGCTCTAAAAGCCACTCGTGTGACCTTTCTGTCAAGATGTTTTTGACAGCGCTGTCTATCTTCCGCGCCGCATCATAGTAAGCACTGTCTAGTTGCAGCTTCCTCTTTCGCCGATTCATGCTAGGTTTTGTCACAAGGAATGGCCGCGCTGTCAGAGCCGGTGTCCGGGGAGGGACAAAAATGCAACGCAAGAACATCGTCATCGTCGGCGGCGGAACCGCGGGCTGGCTGACGGCGGCTTTCCTGGCGCGGATTCTGGCGGCCAAGACGCCGGGCGGCATTCAGATCACGCTGATCGAGTCTGAGGAAATCGGCATCATCGGCGTCGGCGAAGGCACCTTCCCCACCATCCGCAACACCTTGATGGCCATAGGAATCGACGAGCAGCGCTTCATGCGCGCCTCGCTGGCCACCTTCAAGCAGGGCATCCGCTTCACCGACTGGGTCGCCCCGCCGAAGGGCACGCAACACAGCGCCTATTTCCACCCCTTCAGCGCGCCCCTGCCGATGCCGGGCGGCGCCGAGATGCTGCCTTACTGGCTGATGGGACTTGCCCCGGGCGAACAGTCCTTCGTCGCCGCCACCGGCGTGCAGGAACAGATCGTCGAGGCCCGCCGCGCCCCCAAACGCGTCAGCGACCCCGATTATCAGGGCGCCCTGACCTATGCCTATCACTTCGACGCGGCGAAACTGGCCGCCCTGCTGCGCGACGTTTCCAAGGAGCTGGGGGTCAAGCATCTGCTCGGCCGAGTCGACTCGGTCGAAATGACAGACAGCGGTGACATAGCGGCCATCGTCTCGCCGGAACATGGCCGCCTGACCGCCGACCTGTTCATCGATTGCAGCGGGTTCCGCGCCGAACTGATCGGCAAGGCGATGGGCGCTCCGTTCAAGAGCGTGAAGAACCATCTGTTCACCGACCGCGCCGTCACCATCCAGGTGCCTTACGAGCGCCCCGACGCGCCGATCGAATCCTGCACCGTGGCAACGGCGCACGAAGCCGGCTGGACCTGGGACATCGGCCTCGAATCGCGCCGCGGCGTCGGCTATGTCTATTCCAGCGCCCACACCGACGAAGACCGCGCCGAACAGGTTCTGCGCGCCTATATCGGCCCGATGGCCGAGGGATTGTCCGCCCGCAAGCTGAAGTTCGAGACCGGCTATCGCGAAAAACAGTGGGTCGGCAATTGCGTGGCGGTCGGCCTGTCGGCAGGCTTCTTCGAACCGCTGGAATCGACCGGCATCATGCTGATCGAAGTGGCGGCCCACCTGATCTCGGACATCTTCCCGTGGGACGGGCCGATGAAGCCGGCAGCCGATTTGTTCAACAGGCTGATGGCCAACCGATATGAGCGGATTACCGACTTCCTCAAGATGCATTACTGCCTGAGCCGCCGGCCCGAACGGTTCTGGCAAGATAATGCCGATACGGCATCAATACCGGAATCCCTGCAGGAAAAACTCGCCATGTGGCGCTTCAGGCCACCTTCCCGCTTTGACTTTGTCGGGGATTATGAGACCTTTTTGCCGATCAGTTACCAGGCGGTTCTCTACGGCATGGGCTTCACCACCGATCTCTCGGCGGCGAGCGCGTCCTATCCGGCGAGGAAAACGGCCATATCCCGGTTCGGCGAAATCGGCGCCATGGTGCCGCGGGCGATGGCGGAACTGCCGTCTCACCGCGACCTGATCAGCCGCATCGCCGGTGGTGGACTGCGGCAGGCGGAACAGCGGGCGGCCCGATAGGCCGCCTGAATATTTGTGAGAGAGGGATAACTACAGCGCCATGGCGAATGCCCCAAAACGAGCCGTCACCATCCAGGATGTCGCCCTCGCCGCGCAGGTTTCCACCAAGACAGTATCCCGCGTCATCAATAACGAGGCCGGCGTCAATGCCGAGACCCGCGCCCGCGTCGCCCAGATCGTCAAGGAACTGGATTACCGCCCCAACCTCAACGCGCAGAGCCTGGCCGGCGACAGATCCTTCCTGATCGGCCTGTTCATCGAGAATCCCGGCTCCTACGTCACCGACTTCCAGACCGGCGTCATCGAGCGCTGCCGCGAGGCCGGCTATCACCTGATGGTCGAGCCCTGGGCGCCCGGCGACCCCGAACTGTCGACCAAGGTGCTGAATCTGCTGCGCCAGCTGCGCCTCGACGGCGTGATTCTGCTGCCGCCCCATTGCGACGATCCGCCGATCCTCGACGCGCTGGAAAAGGAAGGCGTGCCGATCATCCGTATCGCCCCGATCAACAACCGCGCCGACAGCCCGGTGATCCGCGCCCACGACTACGTCGCCTCGCGCCTGATGACCGCGCATCTGTTGAATCTCGGCCATCGCAATATCGGCTTCATCAAGGGCGCGCCGGGCCATTCGGCGACCGCCAACCGCCTGCAGGCCTTCATCGACGAGATGACCCAGCAGGGCGTGTCGGTGAACCACGATCTGATCTTCCCGGGCGACTTCACCTTCGACCGTGCCGAGATCAGCGCGCGCGAAATGCTGAGCCTGCCCGACCGCCCGACCGCCATCTTCGCCAGCAATGACGAGATGGCCCTGGCCGTGCTGGCGGTGGCGGAACGCATGGGCATCCGCGTGCCCGAGGATCTGTCGGTGACCGGCTTCGACGACACGCCGGTATCGCGCATGGTTTGGCCGCAGATCACCACCGTGCGCCAGCCGGTCAAGGAGATCGGCTGGACCGCGGCGGACCTGCTGATCTCGCTGTCGCCCCGCCGCAAGGGCTGGCCCGACCCGATGCCGAACAAGCTGCTCGATTTCGAGATCATCGTCCGCGAATCCACCGGACCGGTGCGCGGCGAGCGGAATTAAAAAAGCCGCCCATGGCGGCCAATATTCACCACAGAGGTCACAGAGAACACGGAGGAAAAGGGAGAAAACTCCTCTTCTTCTCTGTGTCCTCCGTGTCCTCTGTGGTTAAACCTTAAAAAGCCTTGGCTTCGAGATTGACCGTCGTCTTCTGCGCGAAATTCCGCGACGAAGAACCCAGAGACAATTCGTAAGAGCCCTTGGCGATCTCCCATTTATGCTTCTTGCCGTCGAAATGGGCCAGCAGGCGCGGATCGATGGTCAGGCTGACCTGCTTGGACTCGCCGGGCTGCAGCGACACTTTCTGCCAGCCGGCCAGGCGGCGCGGGGCTTCCCAGCCATCGCCCTGATGGCCGACATAGAGCTGCGGCACATCCTTGCCGGCGCGGGCGCCGGTGTTCTTGACGGTGAAGCTGACCGTGACCTTGCCGCCCTCTTCCTTGGCCGTCAGGTTCTCATAGGCATAGGCCGAATAGGACAGGCCGAAGCCGAACGGGAACAAGGGCGTCAGGTTCTGCTTGTCGTACCATTTGTAGCCGGCCGCAGCACCTTCCGGATACTCGACCGAATAGGGCTCGGGCCGTTCCTGGCCGAAATTGACGATCTGCGGATGCGCCAGCTGGTCGACCGAGGCCGGGAAGGTGATCGGCAGGCGGCCGGAAGCATCAACCTCGCCGGTCAGCACGCGGGCGATCGCCTCGCCGCCCGAGGTGCCGGAATACCAGGCCTCGACCACGCCGGCGACCTTGGACACCCATGGCATCAGCACCGGATTGCCGGTCTCGAGCACCACCACGGTCTTGGCGTTGGCGGCGGCTACGGCGGAGATCAGGGCATCCTGATTGTCCGGCAGGTCGAGCGGCTCGTCATGCGCCTCGCCGTCCCAATTGCGGGCAAACACCAGCACCAGATCGGCCCCCGCCGCGGCTTGCGCGGCAGCAGCCGGATCGGCGCCATCGGTATAGGTGATCTCGGTCTGGCCGAGGCGCGATTTCAGGGCCTTGACCGGCGAGGACGGGTGGAACATCACCGGCCCCGGCCAGGTGGTCGGGGCAATGCCCGGGAAAGCGTTGCCGCCCACCGGATAGACCATCGAGGAACCGCCGCCAGCCGGCACGCCGACATCGGCATGGGCGCCGATTACGGCGATCTTCTTGAGGCCGGACTTGATCGGCAGCAGGCCGCCATCGTTCTTCAGCAGCACCACCGCCTCTTCGGCATCGGCCTGGCTGGCCGCGCCGTCCTTGGCGTAGTCGATCGGGCCTTGCTTGACCGGATCATCGATCACGCCCTTGGCGAACAGGCTGCGCAGGATGCGGTGGACCATGTCGTCGAGGCGCTTCTGCGACACCGACTTGTCGGCGATCGCCTTCTTCAGATCGGGGCCGAAGCGGTTGACGCCGTCGAACACCCAGGCCGATTCCTGATCGAGACCGGCATTGATGGCCTTGGCGGTGCTGTAATCGGCACCCCAGTCGGACATCACATAGCCCTTATAGCCCCAATCCTTCTTGAGGATCTTGTTGAGCAGCAGGTCGTTCTCGCAGGCATAGGTGCCGTGCACGCGGTTGTAGGAACACATCACCGAGCCGGGATCGGCGATCTCGATGGCGATCTGGAAGGCCAGCAGGTCCGACATGCGGGCCTGGTCGTCATCCATCTCGGCGCTGACCGTCATCCGGCCGGTTTCCTGGTCGTTCTCGGCGAAATGCTTGATGGTCGAGACGATGTGATTGGACTGGATGCCCTTGATCTCGGCGCCGGCGATGGTGCCGGCCAGCAGCGGATCTTCGCCGGCATATTCGAAATTGCGGCCGTTGCGCGGCTCGCGCGTCAGATTGACGCCGCCCGCCAGCATGACATTGAAGCCGGACAGACGCGCCTCGTTGCCGATCATGGCGCCGCCCTGATAGGCGACTTCCGGGTTCCACGTCGCCGCGGTGGCCAGTCCGGCCGGCAGCGAGGTCCGCTCGCGCACCTTGTCGCGGGTATTGCCCTGGGTCGCCACGCCGACACCGGCGTCGGTTTCCTCCTGCGCGGGAATGCCCAGGCGCGGCACGCCGGGGATATGTCCGGCCGAGCCCATCAGCGCTTCCGGCACCGGATCGATTTCCTTGCCGCCCAGCTTGGCGACGCTGCCGAACAAGCCGTCGACCACGGTGATCTTCTCTTCGAGACTCATCTGCTTGAGGAGCAGATCGGCCCGTTTGTCCGGGTCGAGAGTCTTGTCGTCCCACGGATTAGTCCCGGCGTGGACTTGGGTAGCCATCATCAGCAGACCCAGAGTGGCGCTCATGCTGCGTTTCATCGTTTCCTTCCTGACAGTCCCTGCATGTTTTCTTGTCAACGGTGTCGATGAGGACCATCGACACCGCCACCGCCCCCGACCCTTCTTGCGTGGATCGTCCAGGACGGCGCCCCCTCGCGGGATTCCGGAGAATCCGCTCATGTCACCGCTATCTAGGCAGATTTTCCGCCGTTTGCTGTCGTTATGTCGGGAAGGATAATGCGGGGATTAGACAGCGTTGTCTATCCGTTTTGAGAAAACGGACGGGCTGTCGGTCAGGACGGGACAGATCAGAACATCAGGCCGGAATCGCCGGCAGCGAGGCTTTCCAAGGCTTCGCGGTCGCGCACCAGCACTCGAGCCGGGGTCGGCAGGGCGATCAGGCCATCCTGGCGCAGGCGGGTCATGGTCCGCGAGACTGTCTCGACGGTCAGTCCGAGATAGTCGGCGATGTCTCCACGGGTCATCGGAACATCGATCTCGTCCTGGCGGCCGGATTGGCGGACACCCATCAGCAGCAGGAAGCTGGCCAGCTTTTCGGCGGCGGTCTTGCGGCCCAGCAGCACCATCTGGTCCTGGGCGGCGCGCAATTCATGCGAGGTGACGGCCAGCAGGCGGCGGGCGAAGCCGGGCACCTCGTCGATCAGACGCTCGAAGGCGGCGCGCTGATAGCAGCAGACCGAGATTTCGGTGACGGCGTCGGCGGTGAAGACGCAGGCCCCTTCCGGCGCCAGGCCGATCAGTTGGCCGGCGGTGAGAAAACCGGTGACCTGGCGGCGGCCGTCGGGCAACAGCTTGTAGAGGCGCACCATGCCGGACAGCACTTCGAAGACGGTGTCAGCGCGGTCTCCCTCGGAGAACAGCACGTCGCCCGCCTGGTGGACCTGGACCACGCTGACCGGAAGCAGCCGGCCCGCTTCGCGGCCGAAGCCCAGGCACCGCGTATCGCCGAAACCCTTGGCGTCCACGGCGGACGAAATGGCGCGCATATGCATTGAACGATCCCCCGCAGCTCTTGCTTTCTGGAATCGATCTATACTTGTCCCATGTCAGGTTGATGCCGGGCGGCTCGTTATTTAAAGTCGGTTATCGGCGAAATGTGTCGGTGTGTGTCAGACGTAAAAGAATCAATGGACGAAACGCCGCATATCCTGGTCGTCGACGACGATCCCCTGATCCGCAGCCTGCTGCGCCGCTACCTGACCGGCGAGAGCTTTCGCGTCAGCGAAGCGGTCGACGGCGCCGGCGTGCGCGCCGCCCTGGCGCAGGGCCCGATCCATGCCGTGCTGCTCGACCTGGTCATGCCGGGCGAGGACGGATTGTCGCTGGCCCGCCAGATTCGCCAACGCTCGAACGTGCCGATCCTGATGCTGACCGGCAAGGGCGAGCTGATCGACCGTGTGGTCGGACTGGAAGCCGGCGCCGACGACTACATCACCAAGCCGTTCGAGCTGCGCGAATTGCTGGCCCGCCTCCGCGCCGTTCTGCGGCGCGCCAGCCCGCCGCCCCTGCCCGTTTCCGACCCCGAGCCCGCGCCGGCACCCTGTCCGGGCGCTCCGGGCGAAGCTCTGTGTTTCGAGGGCTGGACCCTGGATCTGGTCAAGCGCGAGCTGCGCAATCCCGACGGCGTCTCCGTGGCGCTGACGGCGGGCGAGTTCGAGCTGCTGCGGGTGTTCGCCAGCAATCCCAACCGGGTGCTGAGCCGAGACCGGCTGATCGAGCTGGCCAAAGGCCGCGAATGGGCCTCGTTCGACCGTGCGATCGACACCCAGGTCGGGCGCTTGCGCAAGAAGATCGAGACCGACCCGGCCAATCCCACTTTGATCAAGACGGTGCGCGGCGGCGGATACATCTTCGCCGCTGCGGTGCGCCAGGACTAGGCCTGACTGTTCACCCGGGCCGCCAGATGCGACTGGCCCGGATGAAATTCCAGCTGGATCGTCTCGCAGCCCAATTTTTCCCGCAGCATGTCCGCCGCGTCGACCAAGGCCTTGGCGACGCCGCGCCGATTGGCGAGATCGGCGACGGTGAACAGCGGCACCGACAGCACCGGTCCCGTCAGGCCGGTCTGACGGCGATAAGCCATCACGCCGCAGATATAGTCGTCCTCGGTAAGAGCGACCAGACCGCCGCCTTCGGCGCGGATCGCGCGGGCGAATTCGCACCAGGCGGCAAGATCCGTCTCGGGCCAGGTGATCCGAACCAGCGGGAGCGCCAGGGCGAGTTGATGGTCGGGCAGATCGGCGGCGTGGAGATACTCGGTCATGCACCCGACATTATGCCGGTTCGGATTCTCCCGCGTTGATCTGGATCAGTCAGAGCCCGGCTTTTCCGAAAACCCCCTGCTGCCGTCATCACCGGCCTCGCCGCGCGCCACCGCGGTGACGCGCGCCGAGGGCGGGCCGGCATGGCAGGCGCGCTCCAGTTCGCCGATGCGGTCGGGCGCGCCCAGAGCCAGGATCTCGACCCGCCCGTCGGCCAGATTGCGCACCCAGCCCTCCAGCCCGAGAGCGCGCGCCGTCCCCACCGTCCAATAACGATAGCCGACCCCTTGCACACGGCCCGAAATCAGCAGGCGGACGGCGGAACGGTTGGTCATGACGGATATTCCTCGCTCACAATTTTGACTCGACTCACCCCCTGGCGGGACAGCGCGATCCCCTTAATTTCTTGGGATCGGACCGCCAAGGAGACTAGCGATGAAACTGCTGATCACCGCCCTCTTCCTCTGTTCGCCCCTGATGCTGGGCGGCTGCATCCTCGCCGCGGCCGGAGCGGGGGCCGGCGCCGGTGTCGCCATCAGCGACAGCGAGCATCACGACGGGCACGAAACCAGCCCGGACGATACCGACCCGCCGAACCCGGAAATGCCGCAGCAGCCCTGATCATAGCCTGATACGGAACCGGGCGGGCACGCGATCGCCACGGCGCGGGACGGCGGCTGTCCTTATGCGCGCTTAATGCCTTTCATACGAACTTCAAATCATCACCGGCATAGAGAATTTACCGCCGATTTTCCTAGTATCCGCCGGCCCCTGAGGCGCCTACCCCGAACCCCCTATGGACAATTATGATCTCGCGCGTGCGCATCGTACATCGGCTGACGTTCCTTACGGCCTCGATGACCATCTTCCTTGTCGCCGTCACGGCGGTGGGCGTTTCCGGAATGTCGTCGATCCTGGCCGGATTGAGGACGGTCTATGAAGATCGCACCGTATGTCTGGTACAGCTCGGCAAGGTCCGGCAGGATCTCAGCCGCATCCGATGGGCCGCCCGGGACATGCTGGACTCCCCTGCCGCCCCCGGTGCGGATCTCGCCGCGCGAATCGAAGCGGACGAGCGGGAGATCGACGAACAATGGGGGGCCTATATGGCGACCTATCTCGCCCCCGACGAAAAACTGATTGCCGCCAGGATCGAAACCGGGCTTGCGCGGTACCGCTCGGCGCTCCGGCAAATCGTGTCTCTTGCCGCGGCCAACCGGACGGAGCAGGCCAAAGCGCTGTTCCGCGGAGAAAGCGCCGAGATTCTGGAAGGCCTGGTGTCCGCGATCGACGAAGACATCGCCCTGCAGGAACGCGTCGGCAAGGCGGAGTATGAAAAGGGAACCCGCGTCGCGCGGGACGCCGAGACAGCGGCCATCACGACGGCCGCGCTGGCCCTGGCATTGGGAACCCTGCTTGCGGCGGTCATCGTCCGCTCGATCGTTCGCCCCCTGCGCCAGGTTATCGGCACCATGGGGCGGCTGGCCGAGGGAGATCTCTCGGTCGAGGTGCGGGGCGACAAGCGCGGCGACGAGGTAGGCGAGATCGCCCGGGCGGTGCGGGTCTTCCGCGACAGCGCCGTGCAGATGCAGCGGATGCGCGACCTGCAGGAAGCGCACAAACGCCAGGCGGAAGACGCCAAACGCGCGGCGATGCGCGAGATGGCCGACATATTCGAGGCCCAGGTCGGCACCGTAGTCGGCCGCGTGACCTCCAGCTCGCGGCGGATGCAATCGTCTTCGACGCGAATGGCGTCCTCGGCGGCGGAAGCGAGCCTGCAGGCCAGCGACGTGGCGAATTCCGCGACGCAGGCGTCGCTCAATGTCCGGACCGTCGCGATGGCGGCGGAAGAACTGGCCGGTTCGATCCAGGAAATCGCCGCCCAGGTCGAGCGCTCGAAGACGGTCATCGGACGGGCCGACGCGGAGGCCCAACTGAGTGCCGCCCTGATGGGCAAGCTGTTCGAGGATTCCGCCCGCATCAGCGAAATCCTGTCGCTGATCGGCGACATCGCCGACCAGACCAACCTCCTGGCCCTCAACGCGACCATCGAGGCGGCCCGCGCCGGGGCCGCCGGCAAGGGATTCGCCGTCGTCGCCGCCGAGGTCAAGTCGCTGGCCCGGCAAGCCTCGCTGGCCACCGATCAGATCGCCGAGAAGATCGCCGCGGTCCAGGCCGGCTCGACCGAAGCGGTCAAGGCGATCTCGTCGATAGCCGTGGTAACCGGCGAGCTGGCGGAGATCGGCAGCTCCCTGGCCCATTCGGTCGAATGCCAGATTCTCGCCACCGCCAATATCAGCACCAATGTAGGCCAAGCCGCATCGCGGACCGACCGCGCCTCGTCCGGGATCAACGGTGTGGAGACCGCCGCGCGGGACACCGGCGCCTCGGCTGCCGAAATACGCGATATTTCCAGCGACCTGGCCTCGCAGGTCGAGCTGCTCGACCGGGCTGTCCATGGATTTCTGCTGGAGGTCCGCGGCACCCAGGCGGCGGAGAATTGCTGAGGGGGCGGAAAGGATACAGCCTGATAAAGGACGCTTATCGGCAAAATAAGATGTATCAATTTTCCTAATGATCTCTTGGGCATTAAACTAAATAACCTATCCCGTTAATAGTTAATGCAACCAAAGGGGACCTCCATGAAAGAAAACCTCAAGAAATCGCTGCTCGCCGCTGTCGCGGTGGCGGCGATCGGCGGGGGCGCTTTGTCGCCGGCCTGGGCCGACGGGACTCCGCGTCCCAATCAATTCTGGTGGCCCGACAAGCTGGATCTGTCGCCGCTGCGGCATGACGGCGCGGCCAACCCCTATGGCGCCGACTTCAACTACATCAAGGAATTCCAGACCCTCGATCTGGACGCGGTGAAGAAGGACATCAAGGCGGTCCTGACCGATTCCCAGGATTGGTGGCCGGCCGATTACGGCAATTACGGCCCCTTCTTCATTCGCATGGCCTGGCATGGCGCCGGCACCTACCGCATCTTCGACGGCCGCGGCGGCGCCGACGGCGCCGAACAGCGCTTCGAGCCGCTCAACAGCTGGCCGGACAATGTCAGCCTCGACAAGGCCCGCCGCCTGCTGTGGCCCATCAAGAAGAAATATGGCGCCAAGCTTTCCTGGGGCGATCTGATGGTGCTGACCGGCAATGTCGCCATGGAATCGATGGGTTTCCAGACCTTCGGCTTCGGCGGCGGCCGTCCCGACGACTGGGAGCCCGACCTGGTCTATTGGGGCGCCGGCAAGGAATTCATGTCCAGCAACCGCGGCAAGGACGGCAAGCTGGAGAAGCCCCTGGGCGCCACGCAGATGGGCCTGATCTATGTCAATCCGGAAGGCCCGGGCGGCAATCCCGATCCGGCCGCCGCCGCCGCCGACATCCGCGAGGCGTTCGGCCGCATGCAGATGAATGACGAGGAGACCGTCGCCCTGATCGCCGGCGGCCACACCTTCGGCAAGGCGCATGGCGCCCATGATCCGTCCAAATGCGTCGGCGCCGCGCCGGGTGGAGCGCCCATCGAGCAGCAGGGCCTGGGCTGGACCAGCAAATGCGGCACCGGCAAGGGCGCCGACGCCATCTCCAGCGGCCTCGAAGGCGCCTGGTCGGCCGATCCGACCAATTTCACCATGCAATATTTCGACAATCTGTTCGGCTTCGAGTGGGTGCTTACCAAGGGCCCGGGCGGCGCCAATCAGTGGGAACCCAAGGACAAGAGCGCCGAAATCGTCCCCGACGCTTTCGACCCGGGCAAGCATCATCTCCCGATGATGTTCACCACCGACATCGCGCTGAAGACCGATCCCTCCTACACCAGGATCTCCAAGCGCTTCCACGAGCATCCCGAGGAGTTCAAGCTGGCCTTCGCCAAGGCCTGGTTCAAGCTGACCCACCGCGACATGGGCCCCTATGCCCGCTATTACGGCCCCTATGTGCCGAAAGAGGCGCAGATCTGGCAGGACCCGATCCCGGCGGTCGATTACAAGCTGATCGACGACACCGACGCCACCGCGCTGAAGAGCAAGATCCTGGCGTCCGGTCTGACGGTGCCGCAGCTGGTCAAGACCGCCTGGGCCTCCGCCGCCTCCTATCGCGGCACCGACCATCGCGGCGGCGCCAACGGCGCCCGCATTCGCCTGGCGCCCGAGAAGGATTGGGCGGTCAACGATCCCGAGGAGCTGGCCAAGGTGCTGAAGAGCCTGGACGGCATCAAGGCGGCGTTCGACAAGGAGCATGCCGGCGACGGCAAGAAGATCTCGCTGGCCGACCTGATCGTGCTGGGCGGCAATGCCGGTGTCGAGGAGGCGGCGAAGAAGGCCGGCTATCCGGTCAAGCTGGCCTTCGCGCCGGGACGCAACGACGCGACCCAAGCCCAGACCGACGTCACCTCCTTCGCCGTGCTGGAGCCGGTCGCCGACGGTTTCCGCAATTACTACGGCAAGGGGATCGAGAAATCGCCGGCCGACGCCCTGGTCGAACGCGCCACCTTCCTGACCCTGAGCGTTCCGGAAATGACCGTGCTGGTCGGCGGCCTGCGCGCGCTGGACGCCAATGAAGGCCACAGCAAGCTGGGCATCCTGACCGACCATCCCGGCACGCTGGACAATCTGTTCTTCGTCAATCTGCTCGACATGTCGACCAAATGGAGCAAATCGGCGGGAACCGAGGGCGTCTATGAAGGCCATGACCGCAAGACGGACAAGCTGAAATGGACCGCCTCGCCGGTCGATCTGGCTTTCGGGTCCAGTTCGGAGCTGCGCGCCGTCGCCGAGGTTTATGCGTCCGACGACGCCAAGGAGAAATTCGTGCGTGATTTCGCCGCGGCCTGGACCAAAGTAATGACTCTCGACCGCTTCGACCTGAAGCGGAGCTGAGGGTCAGACGGAACCTGGCGGCCATCCCCCCTGGCGGCCGGGTTCCGGACCTCGGAAGATTAGGAAGATCCGATGAATATCCGTGATCTCGAATATGTCGTGGCGCTGGCGGACAAAAAGCATTTCGGCCTCGCGGCCAAGATCTGCAATGTCAGCCAGCCGGCCCTGAGCCTGCAGATCAAGAAGCTGGAGGAAAGCCTCGGCATCACCCTCTTCGAGCGCACGACCCATGGCGTGGTGCCGACCGAGGACGCCGCCTTCATCATCGCCAATGCCCGGCTGATCCTGGAAAAGGCGGCCGAGATCAAGCGGCACGCCCACGATATATCCCGGGGATTGCGCCCGACGCTGATCACGCTCGGGGTGATCCCGACCATCGCGCCCTATTACCTGCCCGCCTTCTTCGAGAATATTGCCGGCTTCAACGCAGCGGAAAATATCCGCTGGCAGATCATCGAGGACAAGACCGAGTCCCTGGTCGAAAAACTCGACCGCGGCGCCATCGACGCCGCCATCCTGGTCGTTCCGCCCGAAGGCATCGACCATGAATATCGCGAAGTGTTCGAAGAGCAGCTCTATCTGGCCGTCCATGACCGCCACCCCTTCGCCCGGAAGATCGAGGGCGTGCGCCCGGAAGACATCCAGGACGATGAGTGGCTGCTGCTGGATGAGGGGCATTGCCTGAACGTGCCGATCATCGAGGCTTGCAACAAGACCGGCGCCCGGCTCGGGCGCAACAGCTTCCGCGCCACCAGCCTGGAAACCCTGCGTCACATGGTCGCGCATAAATCCGGGGTCACCCTGATCCCGGAAATGGCGCGGCGCGAGAATGACGGCATCACCTATATCTCGATCCGCTCGACCGGTCCCTTCACCCGCACCGTCAGCATCGTCTGGCGGCGCAACGGGCTCTATGCGCAGAAGATCCACGAGATCGCAGCGCATCTGACGGGCGCGGCATCGCGCCTGTCACGGGCGGAGATCTTTCCGCACCATCTCTCGTCACCTCTGCGGCTTAAAACAAAACTCCCCCGGCCGTGACTGGCCGGAGGAGCGTTTTCAGGATTGCGGCTTTTATCGCCGCCTATCCGGTAATCGTTCAGTGGACGGCCGCCTTGCTGTCGGCATGGGCGCCCGCGCAGCATTGCTGAGCGGTGCCGGTTGCCTCGGATGCCTTCTCGGACTGAGCAAGCCCGGCCTTGTGATCGCCCTTACTGTGACTGGCAGCGGCGGAGAGATGGATTTTCGCGGCCGCTTGGTGAGCTTCCGCAGCCTTGGTGTGGCTGGTGGACGGGGCATTGGTCGATTGCATGATGGTGCTCCAGACTTTTGCTGCTTCGTTATCGACGGGAATTGGTCGATGGGAAGGAATTCCGCGCGGCAGAATTTCTGGCGGGACGGTGAAGCAGGAAGATGGGCCCTCCTCTTGCCGCGCACCGAACCCTAGACCTAATCGTCCCGGCCCCGTAAGTGCCGGAATCTGCCTAGGTACCCCGCATTCCTCAACCGCTCCGCAGCGGGCTTCAGAAGCATCGACGAGATCTCAACGGTAAAAAATTACAGCCGGATACTGGAGAATCGGGAAGTACCTATGGCGCGCCGGCAATGAAGGCCGCCGACGGTACATCCCGATTCTTCCGCGCCCTCCGCCCGCCCCCTATCGTGCAAGCCTCTCGAGGCACGGAGGCCGTCGATGTTCACCTATTTCATGCCGCTCATCTTGCTTTTCGCCATCATCCTCCTCGGGACGTCCGTCAGGATACTGCGCGAATATGAGCGGGCCGTGGTCTTCACCCTGGGGCGCTTCCAGAGGGTGAAAGGGCCCGGCCTGGTGCTGCTGATGCCCTTCTTACAGGAAATGGTCCGGGTGGATCTGCGCATCCGGGTCATCGAGATTCCCGCCCAGGACGTGATCTCGCGCGACAATGTCTCGATGAAGGTCGATGCGGTCCTCTATTTCAACGTGGAGAACCCCGAACGCGCCATTATCCATGTCCAGCACTATCTGCCCGCCACCAATATGCTGGCGCAGACTACGCTGCGCGCCGTGCTGGGCCAGCATGACCTCGACGAGATGCTGTCCGAGCGCAAGAAACTCAGCGCCGACGTCCAGAGCATCCTCGACGGCCAGACCGAAACCTGGGGGATCAAGGTCAGCAATGTCGAAATCCGGACGGTCGAGCTGACCGAGAACATGGTGCGCGCCATCGCCAAGCAGGCCGAGGCCGAACGCGACCGCCGCGCCAAGATCATCCATGCGGAAGCCGAGTTTCAAGCGTCGCAGACACTGGTCGACGCAGCCCGAATTCTCTCGAGCATTCCCGCCGCCATGCAGCTGCGCTACCTGCAGACGCTCACCGAAATCGGCGCCGAGCAGAACTCGACCGTCATCTTCCCGATGCCGATCGACCTCATCAAGCCGTTCCTCGACATTGTCGAAAAAGCCGGCGAACCGGCGAGCGGGAACGGCGTCTATCCCCAAGGCAGCAGTTCGAACCTTTCCCTGAACAGCTAGTTCGGACGCTTTTCTGAAAGAGGACAAAATGCAAGCCACCGATTCGGTCATCGCCGTCTTTCCCGTCCACGATGCGGCGGATAAGGCGGTGAAAAAGCTCGCTGCCGCCGGGTTCGACATGAAGAACCTCAGTGTCGTCGGCAAGGGGTTCCATTCGGAAGAGAAGGTCGTCGGGTTCTACAACACCGGAGACCGCGTCAAATTCTGGGGCCAGCGCGGCGCATTCTGGGGCGCCCTGTGGGGACTGTTCTTCGGCGGATTGTTCCTGACCATTCCCATCATCGGACATGTGATCGTGCTGGGATATCTCGCGACGACGGCGATCTCGGTCGTCGAAGGCGCCATCGTGCTCGGCGGATTGAGCGCGGTAGGCGCGGCGCTCTACAGCATCGGCGTGCCCAAGCACAGCATCATCCAATATGAAACCGCGATGAAAGCCGACGGCTTTCTGGTCATGGCGCACGGCACCGCCGACGAGATGAGTCGAGCCAAGGAGATTCTCGGCACGCTCTCTCCCGCGCGCCTCGACCTGCATGAGGCCGCCAAGCGAGACCACGCCCAGGCCGGCTGACCGCGAGGGGAGGGCTCTCCCCAATGTCCAACCTCGCGATCGCATAGCCCAGAAATGGGCGAAGCCCCTGGGTTTAGCCAGCGAGCTTCGGCAGGTCCTCTTCCAGGATACTGATATTCAGGGAATAGGAGACCTCCCCCTCATCGGTGTCGCGGTGGAGGACGCCGATAAACTCTCCATTGACGGTGACTTCGATCGGAGCACCGCTCTTTTTCGGTACGGCGATGCGGATACGGTCGTTGGCGAAGGTGGCGCGCAGATAGGCCTCTACGCGGGCGATTTCACTCGGGCTCATTATGCTTACAGACTCACTAAAATTGAGGCGGCCAGGCCTAGAAATGGGCGAAGCCCCTAGGTTTCCCTAGGGGCTTCGATGGTGGGCGCTACAAGGATTGAACTTGTGACCCCTTCCATGTCAAGGAAGTGCTCTCCCGCTGAGCT
>JAJPHO010000031.1 GCA_021325215.1 Alphaproteobacteria bacterium | reverse complement strand
CTGGCCACCATCCTGATGCCGGCCGCCCTGGTGTTCCTGCTGATCATGAGCAACGACAAGCTGGTCATGGGCGCCCACGTCAACAGCCGCTGGACCAACCGCCTCGGCATCGCCATCGCCGTCCTCGTCGCCCTGGCCGGCAGCGCCTACGCCATCGTCGGCTTCCTGGGCGCCATCGGCGTCAATTGAGAGGAGATAGAGAATGGGTCACGACCGCTCGCTTCCGCCCCTGCCGCCGATGGCCCTGTCGGCCAGCGCGCAGACCGGGTTGATCGCTCTGCGTGTGTTTCTGGGGGTGATTACCGTGATGGCGATCTACACCTTCATTCACGGGATGGCTTAAAGGCTGGAAAGTTCACCACAAAGGACACTAAGGACACGAAGGAAAGGCACAAAGAAAAAATCTTCGTGTTCTCCTTTGTGACCTTCGTGTCCTTTGTGGTGAATATTTATTTCTCAGGAATGCTCGGCTCTACGAGCCGAAAATGCCAGCCATCCGGCGTATGGCGATAGATCGCCACCAGATTGCCCTCTACCGTCTGGGTCTCGCCCTTGGCGTTGGGCGAATGCACCGAGAAATGGGAAATGGCGAAACCGGCCCCGGCTTCCAAATGGGCGTCGGTGACCGTCAGGTGATGGTCGCGGGCGCCCGAAGCGAAGCGCTTCTTGTAATACTCCACCAGCGCGCCGCGGCCGCGGATGATGGTGCCCGAGGGCGACACCAGGATGCCGTCCTCGGTATAGAGTTTCGCCATCGCTTCGGCGTCCTGGACGGCATAGTTGGCGTCGTACTGCGCGGCCAGCGCTTTGGCGGCGTTCAAAACGTCCTCGTCGGGGCCGGCGAGGGCGGGGGCCGCGACGAGAACCGCGGCCAGCAAAGCGATCTTACGCATTGTCTTACCCCTTGGTAATCAACGACACACCTTCATCGAGCTTGTCGGCATAGCGCTGCAGAGCCTGCGCCGTCAGGCCGATATAGGCGGTCGCGTCGTCCCAGCGCTCCTCCTCGATCGCTTCGCGCACGCCGGGCAGGGTCTTGGCGCCATAGCCGGTGAAGCGGCCCGGTGCGTAGACCAGGTTGCGGAACCACGGACGGCCGGGCAGGCCGGCATCGGCGGTCATCGCTTCTTCGGTGGCGATGGTCAGTTTGGTCAACTCGCCCTTGGTCGCGGCCGGGAGCGACGCGCCCTTCGAGGCCAGCGCGGTGTCATAGGCTTGGGCACTCTTCTTCAGGTGCTCGGCGGCTTCCTCCAGCGGGTGGAAGTCGAATTGCGGCACCGGCTTCAGCGCGGTCGGCCGGGCGCTCGGCTTGGTCGGATCGTCGGCCAGGCGGTAGAGATTGCCCTGCAGCAGCTTGGCCTGGGTCTCGGCGGTGTCGCGCTTGCTCTTGGCCAGGCGCTTGACCTCGTCGAGATAGGTGCCGACCTGATCGGCGAAGTCGGCGTAGTGGTTGACCGGCAGATCGGCATCGGCGACGCGCAGCATCATGTGGCCGGCCGTCTTGGCCAGCACCGCGGCATAGGTGAAACCGGGGTCGACGAAGCGGCTGTGATGGGCGAAATCGTCATAATCGGAGTGATAGACGCCGCCCGATTCGCCTTCGCCGCCATAGCCGAGATCGATCGAGGCGACGCCGATATGCTGCAGGAAGGCCGAGTAATCCGAGCCCGAGCCCATCGCGCCGATCGGCATGTCGCGGCCTTCGGCGGCGGCATGGGCCGCTTCCTTGATGCCGTCGCCGGCGCCGGGTTCGGCGGCGTCGACCTGGGCGCGGCCGCGCAGGCGCTCTTCGACCGACACATTGGTTTCGGGGTCGATCACGTCCGAAGCGACCGAGGCGACCAGATGACGCAGGCTGTGATTGCCCTCGGCGCGCAGGAAGCCGCGCGAATTGGAGTCGGAATTGAGATACAGCACCGTCTTTTCGCGCAGCTCGTCGGCATGCTGCTCGACCCATTCGGTCGAGCCGAGCAGGCCTGGCTCTTCGCCGTCCCAGCTGAGATAGACCAGGGTGCGCTTGGGCTTCCAGCCCTGCTTGGCCAGGGCGCCGAAGGCCTTGGCCTCTTCCATCAGCGAGATCTGGCCGGACAGCGGATCGGTCGCGCCGAACACCCAGCCGTCGCGGTGGTTGCCGCGCAGCACCCACTGGTCGGGGAATTCCGAGCCCTTCAGCGTGGCGACCACATTGTAGAGCGGCTTGAGGCTCCAATCGGATTTCACCGCCAGATGGATCGGCGTGCCGTTGCCGCCGACATGGTAGGTGAGCGGAACATTGCCCATCCAGGCGCGCGGCGCCACCGGACCATCCAAAGTGGCCAGCAGATGCTGCGCCTCGCCCCACGAGATCGGCAGGGTCGGGATCTTGAGGATGGTCGGGGCTTGCTCGCGCGACAGGCGCTTGGCGTCCTTGGTGGCGCCGATGCCCGGGGTCAGCGGATCGCCGGGATAGAGCGTCATGTCGACCACCGAGCCGCGCTGCAACCCTTCGGCCGGACGTGCCGGGCCGTTCGGATAGGCTTCGTCGACCGCATAGCCGTCATCGCGGGGATCGGAATAGATGATGCAGCCGGCGGCGCCGTGATCCTGGGCGAGCTTGGGTTTCAGGCCGCGCCAGCCCTTGCCGTAGCGGGTAATGACGATCTTGCCCTTGACCGAGATGCCCATCCGTTCGAGCTGGTCGTAATCGGCCGGCATGCCGTAATTGACATAAACGGCGGGGGCGGTGACGTCGCCGTCGCCCTGATAGGCGACGTAAGCCGGCAGGCCGCTCTTGAAGAATTTCGAGCTTTCGTCGCCCGGCACCGCCGGTTCGGTCAGCTTGAGCTTGTAGGGATGGGCGCCGGTGACTTCGAGGGTTTCGCTGATGGGCGTCGGATAGAGGACGTCGAACACCTCGATATGCGCGTCCCAGCCCCATTGCTTGAACAGCGCCAGCTCCATCTCGGCATTGGCCTTGTCGTGCGGCGAACCGACATGGTTGGGCTCGGCGGACATGGTTTTGAGCCAGGAACCCATCTCGGCCGGATCGATCGCGGCATCGAACGAGCGTTCGAGCGCGGCGGTCGGGGATTCGGCGTGGGAGATGAGGGCGGTGGTGGACAGCAGCAAAGCGGCAAGCGTGGACAGGCGTCGCAAGATGTTTCCTCCCTATGATTGCTTGACTCGAGACTACCCCAATTTTGACGAGCATCAATGTGAAGGCCTGCGATTCCATCGTGAATATGGCTCTCTCGCATCAGCGCTCAGGAGGGGGCCATGCGGCATGGTGACGCTATCTCGGCGATCGAAGTCGAGGTTCCCGAGGGGACCGTTCTCGTATCCAAGACCGATCTGCACGGCCGGATAACCTTTGTAAACCAGGCTTTCATCGACATCAGCGGCTATAGCGAAGCCGAGCTGGTCGGCGCGCCGCACAAGATCGTGCGCCATCCCGACATGCCGAAGGAGGCGTTTGCCGATCTGTGGGCGACCATCAAGGAGGGCCGGCCCTGGGAGGGCCTGGTCAAGAACCGCCGCAAGGACGGCTCGTTCTATTGGGTGCTGGCGAATGTGACGCCCCTGGTCGAAAACGGTGAAACCGCCGGCTACATCTCGATCCGCTGCCGGCCGGACAAGCGCCAGGTGGAGGAGGCGAACGCATTCTATGTCATGCTGCGCGAGGGACGCTGCGGCACGGTGGCGTTGAAAGCGGGCGTGGTGGAGCGTACCGGCCTCGCGGGGGCCGCGATCGCTTTCATCCGGTCGATCCGCGGCCGTACGATGCTCCTCAATGGAACCGCCCTGGCGGCTCTGGCCGCGACCGGGTGGGCGGGAGCCGCCGGCGGACCGATGCCGGCCCTGGCCTGCGGAGCCGCCGGCGCGGCGCTGACGGCGCTGGCGTCGGTCGCCGCCATGCGGGCGGTTCACGGCCCCATCGGGCGGATGGAACGGCAGTTTTCCGCGATCGCGCGGCAGGAACCGCCGCGTCTCAAGGACAATGAGCCGGTCGGGGAGTTTCGCCACGCCGACGCGCTGCTGCGCTCGATGCGGGCCAGGCTGACCTATTCGATGCTCGAACGGGCTGAGATCTCGCATCGGGCCGAGATACAGCTCAAGACCGAGATGATGACCCTGGCCGAGATCCTGGAAGGCGAGCTGCAGGATACGGTGGGGGACATTTCCGCCCAGGCCGCCTTGCTGTCGGAGAGCGCGGCTCAATTGCAGATGGTGGCCGACGACCTGCATGGCGCGGCCGACGAGGTGAGCCTGGCCATCGACACCACGGCCGCCAACGTACAGACCGTGGCTGGCGCCACCGAGGAGCTGGAAGCCAGCAGCCGCGCCATTTCCCATCAGATCCTGAACAGCAGCCGTCTGGCCGACAATGCCCGGGCTCAGGCCGATACCGCATCCGAACGCATGGAGAGCCTGACCAGAAGCAGCGTCCAGATCGGCTCGGTAGTGTCGATGATCCAGTCGATCGCCGGGCAAACCCGCATGCTGGCGCTGAACGCCACCATCGAATCGGCGCGCGCCGGCGAGGCCGGCAAGGGCTTCGCCGTTGTGGCCGACGAGGTCAAGGGGCTCGCCCAGAAGACCGAGCAGGGGATCGGTGATGTCCGCACCCAGGCCGACGGCATCGGCAGCACGACGCGGAATGCCAGCGAGGTCGTGCACCAAGTGGCCGAAACCATCCGTTCGATCGACGACATCTCGCGCGAAGTGGCGCGGGCCGCCGAGGAGCAGATTTCCGCGACCGGCGAAATCCTCGGCAGCGCGGTGCAGGCGGCGGAACAGGCCGCCATTGTCTCCGAACGAATCGGCCATATGCTCGAAGGCGTACAGGCGACCACCAACACGGCAACCCGGGTGACCGAGTTGTCGGCCAAGGTCGACCGCAATATCCAGTCGCTGCAAAAGCGCCTCTTCGTGGTGCTGCGCAGTTCGCATGGCGGAAACCGCCGAAACGAAGAGCGTGTTCCCGTGGCGCTGCGGTTTTCCGCCGAGATCGGCCCGCACGGCCTGACCGGTTATACGGGGGATGTCTCATTTGGCGGCGCCTTGCTGATCAAATCGCAGACGGGGACAATCGGGACGGACATGAGCGGAACCCTGGGCAAGCTTTCGCTCGACGGTGTCGGGACGATGCCGGTTCGCTTCATCACGGAAAGCAGCATGGGCGTCCATGTCAAGTTCCTGTCCGGCGCGGAGGCCGAGTCGCAAGCGCTGAAACTGGCGATCGAACAGGTTCGGGAAGCGGACGAAGCGCGGATCGGACGTGCCGAGAACATCGCGGCCCAGATTGCCGACATGCTTGGAAAGGCACTCTCCGACGGTCGGATATCCGAACGGCATCTGTTCGACATCGATTACCGGCCCGTTCCGGAATCGTCCCCCGCGCAGTATCTGGCGCATCATCTGACGATCGCCGAGGAATTGTTTCCGGCCATCATCGAGCCGGTCCTCCAGCAGGATCGCGACGTCGTCTTCTGCGCCCCGACCGACCGTAACGGCTATATCGGCGTCCATAATCGCCTCTATTCCGAGCCGCAGCGGCCCGGGGACACGGCCTGGAACATCGCCCATTCCCGTAACCGCCGGATCTTCGACGACCGCACCGGCATCCTGGCCGCGCGATGCATCAAGCCGCTGGTCCAGACCTATGCCCGCCAGATGGGGGAGGGCGAGATCACGCTGGTCAAGGAGATCGACGTGCCGATCACGATCGGTGGCCGCCGCTGGGGAGCGCTGCGCACCGCTTTCCGCCTGACGTGAGGCGGAAGGCGGGCTAGGATCGCCGCATGACGGATACCGATATCAAGGTCGAGCAGCTCGGCCCCGACAAATTCGCCCTGACCGTGATGTTCGAAGGGCAATCCTTCGAGTGCGGCACCTATGTCAACCGCGTCGCCGCCCTTCAGGCCGGCAAGCTGTTCGTCGACCGCAAGGAGGGTGAGCGCGAAGGCCGCAAGAAACGGCCCAAGGGCAAGCGCTAATTATCGATCCAGTTTTGCAGGGCCTGGAAACGCCGTTCGACTTCGGCGATGGCTTCGGCTGCCTCGGGCAGGTCGGCCTCGATCCGGGCCAGGGCTTCGGCCAGCGGCGCGGCGCAGGCCTGTTTCGCGGCACCTTTCCAGCCATGCGCCGTGACTTTCACCGCCTTCGTATCGCCCCGGGCCCAGTCTTCCTGAAGGCGGGCGAGCATGCGGATCGAGGATCGGGCGAAAAGATCGGCGATCTCGCGCAGGCGGGCCGGGTCGTCCGTGTCGATCAATGCGGCGAGAGACCCGAAATCGATGGGCGACGGCGATGTCATGGCAGGCGGGTCGAGACGCGATTCTCCTGCCGCTGGGCCACCGCCTTGGCGAGGCGGGCGCCGAGGGACGCTTTCGAGACCGGCTTCATCACATAGGCGTCGACGCCCAGCGAGAAGGCGGTCCGCACGACCTGCTCCTCGCTGACGCCGGTCAGGATGGCGACGGCGACGGATTTCGCGGCTTCGGTCAGCCCGTCGCGGATCATCTTGAGGATCGTCAGGCCGTCGACCATGGGCATGTTCACGTCGAGGACGACCAGATCGATTTCGCGGCCCTGGTCGGATTGCAGAATCTTGAGGGCGTCGACGCCGCCATTGGCGGTGATGACCTCCTCACTGCCCATCTCGCGCAGCATTCCCGATACGAGGGTCAGGCTGAAGGCCACATCGTCCACGACGAGGACATTCATACCGGCCAGTAAATCTTGTTTATCGAACATCGCCCATATCTCTCTGCCAGCAGGCGCCGACATCCACAGTCGGCGACCAGCGATCGGCCGGGCTTTACCACGAATGGCGGGGCGGGGAGATTTGCAATTTCGCCATGTCAGATCTCTCGCGGTGCGATGTAACGATCAGGCGTTCTCCTGTTCCTTAGGCGAAATATAGGCTGGATCATGGGTGAAGGGCGGCGGCGAGCCCTCACGCAGGGCCTGCAGGATCGCCGCGAAATCGGTCCGGCAGCGGAAGCCCAGGACCGATTCCGCCGCCGCCGGATCGTAGACGCGGCTGATACGGCGCGGCAGCCGCCAGCCTTGGCGGGCATAAAGTTCGGCCGCTTCGGGGTAATGCCGGGCGATCACCGAAGTGGCATCGCGTTTCAGTTCCTCGGCCTCGGACTGGTCGAAAGGCGGCGGCGCGGAGATGACGAATACGCCAAATCCCACATCCGGCGCCCGCTCCAGCGCCACCACATGGGCTTCGGCGGCATCCTCGACGGTCAGGCGGCGATGCAGGAATTCGTTGGCCTTGAGATTGGGGCCGGTGAGATCGCGCAGCGTGTCATCCTCTTCCGGGAAGAAGCGCGCGGTCCGCAGCACGACGCAATCGAGGCCGTGCTCGATATGATGCAGCCGGCACAATCCTTCTGCGGCCAGTTTGGTGACGCCATAGATGTTGCGCGGCTCCAGCGGGCCGGAGCTCTCGTCGAGCCAGTGGGCGGCGGCGCCGCTTTCGTCGCGGATCGCCTGGCTGATCATCAGCGAGGTGGTCGAGGTGAAGACGAAGCGGTCATGACCGGCTTTTACCGCCGCTTCCAGCAGGTTCAGCGTGCCGGAGACATTGATGTCGACGAAGTCCTGGGCCGGATGGCGCTCGATGTCGGGCTTGTGCAGCGCGCCGCCATGGATCACCGCCTCGATGCCATGGTCGCCGAACGTCCGTTCGACCAGCACCTTGTCGGCAATCGAGCCGAGAATGGCGGTGTCGCGCCCCGGCGCCACATCCAGGCCGATGACCTGATGACCGAGCGAGCGGAGGCGGGGAGCGAGATAGCGGCCGAGCCAGCCGGAGGAACCCGTGAGAAGGATGCGCATCCGATAATCTTAAAGTAGATTGCCGGCATGAGCGAAGACCTTCCCTTGCGCGTCGTCGTCGTTCCGGTGACGCCCTTCCAACAAAATTGTTCCCTGATCTGGTGCCCGTCGAGCGGCAAAGGCGCCCTGGTCGATCCCGGCGGCGACGCCGACCGGCTGCGCCAGGCCATCGCCGCCAATGGCGTAACGCTGGAAAAGATCCTGATCACCCATGCCCATCTCGACCATGCCGGCGCCGCCGCCGATCTGGCCGCCGAATTCGGCGTGCCGATCGAAGGCCCGCATCCGGACGATCAGTTCTGGATCGACCGCATCGAGGATGCCGGCCGCCAATACAATATGCCCTGGTGCAAGCGCTTTACGCCGGATCGCTGGCTGGATGACGGCCAGACCGTCACGGTCGGCGACCAGACCTTCGAGGTCCTGCATTGCCCCGGCCATACGCCCGGCCATGTGGTGTTCTTCCACCGCGATCTGCGCGTCGCTTTCGTCGGCGACGTGCTGTTCCAGGGCTCGATCGGCCGCACCGACTTTCCGCGCGGCAACCATCAGGATCTGGTCGACGCCATCACCGGCAAATTGTGGCCGCTGGGCGACGATGTCACCTTCGTGCCCGGCCACGGCCCGACCTCGACCTTCGGGCGCGAGCGGCGCACCAATCCGTTCGTGGCCGATCAGGTGCTGGCGGGCTGAGCTGGCGCCGCGGCCAGGCGGGCGGCGGCGGCTCCGGCCGTTTCCAGATAGCTCGGGTCGCGGTGCAGCAGCACGACGGCGAAGGCGCCGTCCATCAGCAGGATGATCTGCCGGGCGGTCTGGCGGTCGCCGGTGACCTCGCTCAGCCAATCCTCGACATGCTTCTTGTGGGCGCGTCCGGCCACCAGGGCGGGATGGCCGGGGAATTCGACCAATTCGACCGAGGTCCGCAGGAAACCGCAGCCTTTCCAGGCCGGATGGCGCGCCGATTTTGCGAGATTGCGGAAGATCGCCTCGATCTTCTCGGGCAGGCCGCCTTCGGCCTCGGCGAACCAGCGCTGGAAAAGGGCGAGATTGGGCTGGTCGCGGCCTTCGAGATAGGCGGCGATCAGGTCGTCCTTGCTGCGGAAATGGTAGTAGAGCGTGCGTTTGGTGACGCCGGCCTGCTCGGCGATGGCATCGACGCTGACGGCGCGGACACCTTCCCGGTAGAACAGTTTGGCGGCGGCTTCGAGGATGCGGTCTTTGGTCGTCATGTATACTCACCAGTGAATATACATAGCACGATCCGCCGCTTACCGTCGCGGTCATGAGCGGAAACGAATCGACAATCGAAATCGTCTGCGAGGACGGCGTCAGGCTGGGCGGCCATTGGTGGCGCGGCACAGGCGGGGGCGGGACGATCATCGTCAATCCCGCCACCGGCGTGCTGGCGCGCTATTACCATCGCTATGCCCGCTTTCTGGCGGGGCATGGTTTCGACGTGCTGACCTATGATTACCGCGGCATCGGCGAGTCGCGGCCTCCCCGGCTCAGGGGATGCGGCTATCGCTGGCGGCATTGGGGCGAGCGCGATTTCGAGGCGGCGCTGCGCTTCGCCCAGGAACGCCGGTCGGGCGGTCCTTTGCTGGTGGTCGGACATAGCGTCGGCGGCTTTTTGCCCGGATTGGCCGGCAGCGCGCCCCTGATCGACCGCATGCTGACGGTCGGGGCGCAACATGCCTGGTGGCGCGATTATGCTTCGGACCGGCGTTTCCGTCTTTTTCTCAAATGGCATGTGGCGATGCCGGCCCTCACGGCCTTGTATGGCTATTTCCCGGGCCGAAGGCTCGGCTGGCTGGAGGATCTGCCGGCCGGGGTGGCCAATGAATGGAGCTTCGGCGGCCCGGAATTCCCCGGATCGGCACTTTTCGCCTCGGTCACCGCGCAGATCCTGGCGGTGGCGGTTTCCGACGACGAACTGGGCACGCCCGCCGCGATCCGCCGCACCCTGAGCTATTACGCCGGCGCCCCGCGCCGGGCGGCATTGATCGAGCCATCCGATTACGGCCGCGCCACCATCGGCCACTTCAATCTGTTCCATGACAGCCATGCCGGCGGATTTTGGCCCGATACGCTGCGCTGGCTGCGGGAGGGTGCCAACCCCTGGCGCGAACTCCCCCCGTGAGGCTATATGAAACCTTGGGTGAAAGGTTGGAGCAGGTCATGATCGGCTTTGAGCGGCAGCGGCAGATGTTCGCGGCGCAATTCGAACCGCACGGCGACGGATTCGCCTATCGCAAGCATTCGGTGGGCGAGCCGATCCAGGTCAGCGCCGCCGACCGCGACCGCTATGTCGCGGCGTTCGAGAAATTCACCCGCAAAGGCTTCTGGTCGATCGTGACGGCCGCCCTGGTGCTGCTCGCCGCGCTGGTCGCCTATTCCTTCGCCACCGGCAGCCAGGTGCCGGACATCATTTTCTACGCCGCTTTCGGTGCGATGTTCGCCGTCTATGTGGTGGGATATCAGCGCGTCTGGAACCTGCCGTCGCGCGAGTTGAACGGCCGGCAGTAACCGGCTACCTTAACGGCTCGATAGAGGAGAAATGGCACCCATGAATAACCGGATGAACAACGCGAACCGCTTTGTCCCGTCCTGTTCTTCGGTGTGCCATGACCAGCTTCCTCACCTTCGATTCCGTTTCCGCCGCGACGCTTGAGCGGGAAACTCTCTTCCAAAACCTGACTTTGTCGATCGGCGCCGAGCGCGCCGGTCTGGTTGGCCGCAACGGATCGGGCAAGTCCACCTTGCTGCGTATCGCCCGCGGTGATGTCGAGCCGGCGGCCGGATCGGTGCGCCGCACCGGCCGCGCCGGCGTGCTGGTGCAGGAATGGGACGAGGAATTATCCATCGCCCAGGCTCTCGGCGTCGATGGCGGATTGGCCCGGCTGCGGCGCGTGCTGGCTGGCGAGGGCGGCGAGGAGGATTTCGCCGAGGCGGATTGGAGCCTCGAAGCCCGTATAGAAGCTGCCTTGATCGAAACCGGTCTGCCGGGACTGGAACTCGACCGTCGGATGGCGACCTTGTCGGGCGGCGAACGGACCCGGATCGGCATCGCCCGCTTGCGCATCGAGGCGCCGGACCTGCTTTTGCTCGACGAACCGACCAACAATCTCGACGCCGCCGGACGCGCAGCGATTCGGGCGCTGGTGCGGACCTGGCCGGGCGGGGTTCTGGTGGCCAGTCATGACCGCGAGCTGCTGGAGGCGATGGACCGCATCGTCGAACTGACGCGGGTCGGGATTCGCATCGTCGGCGGCGGCTGGTCGGCCTTCGAGCTGGCGCGTGACGCCGAACTGGCCCAGGCGGCCGGCGAGCTGGAGCGGACCGAGCGCGATTTGCGCGAGGCGCAGCGGGCGACACAGCGCCAGCGCGAGGCCAAGGAGCGGCGCGACAAGGCCGGGCGCGCCTTCGCGGCGAAAGGAAGCGAGCCGAAAATCCTGCTGGGCAGACAAGCAGAGCGCGCCGAGAATTCCGGCGGGCGCGACAAGCGCCTGGGCGAGCGGCGCCAGGATGAAGCGGCGGCGCGGGCCGAGGGCGCGCGGGCCAGGATCGAGGTGCTGACGCCTTTGACCATCGCCCTGCCGCCCAGCGGGCTCGGGTCGGGAACCGAGGTGTTGTCGCTGGATGAGGTCTGGGTGAGTGCCGGCGACCGGCGCTTCGGGCCCTGGAGCTTCGCCATCAAGGGGCCGGAACGGGTCGCCGTCACCGGGCCCAACGGCGCCGGCAAGACGACCTTCCTGCGGCTGGCGGCAGGATGCCTCGCACCCGGCGGAGGCGAGACGCGCCGTGTGGACGGCAGGATCGCGATGCTCGACCAGCATGTCGGCCTGCTCGACAGCGGCGCCACCATCCTCGACAATTTCCGCCGCCTCAATCCCGGATTGCCGGACCGGGAGGCGCATGCCGCCTGCGCCCGTTTCGCTTTCCGGGCCCGCGATGCCGAGCGTAGGGTCGGCACCTTGTCCGGCGGTGAAAGGCTGCGGGCGGGTCTCGCCTGCGTGTTGTCGGGTGCCTGTCCGCCCTGGCTGGTGATTCTCGACGAGCCGACCAACCATCTTGATATCGACTCGCTGGAGGTGCTGGAACAGGCGCTGAACGGCTTCGACGGCGCACTTTTGCTGGTCAGTCACGATTCCGCCTTTCTCGGCGCGGTGGGGATCGAACGGGAATTCAGAATTGGCGCGGTTTCGGTGTAGTGTGGTCGCGCACGGAACGGGGGTTCGGATGCGCGGGGTTTCACAGCGGTTGCTCGGCGCATGGAGCGCTCGGCGGAAAAGGCATAAGGAGGCGCTGGCCGCCACCAAACGCCTTGGTCGCGACGATGCCGCCTGGGCCGAGCTGTTCCGCCGCGAAGACTGGACACCGCAGGCGGCAGGACATGTCGGCCGATGCGGCCATTGCGGTTCCCGCCTGGACCCGGCGTTGGTCCAGTGCCCCCAATGCGGCGCGGAATGGCGGCCCAACACCCGGCGCAGCGACCTTTACCGCCAACTTATCGCCTATGGCGTCGCGGTAAGCTTGTCGGTGGGGTCCGGCTTTTCCTGTTCGGTCTGGCTGCATGCCCACTTCGACGCGATCCGGGTGAAGGGGGATTTCGTCAATCCGGAGATGGTCGACACGCTGGCCTCGTTTTCATGGGTGACCGTGAGCGTGCTGATGATGATCGGCTGGACCTATGTGATCGAAAGACTGGCCCCGACCGGCCATTGGCGGGCGAAG
Organism: Alphaproteobacteria bacterium; assembly: GCA_021325215.1. Taxonomy (GTDB): domain Bacteria; phylum Pseudomonadota; class Alphaproteobacteria; order Rhodospirillales; family Magnetospirillaceae; genus JAJPHO01. Next base: position 9,513 of record JAJPHO010000031.1, on the reverse strand, counting down.
CGTGTCGTCGAACTTCCCGAGGGCGATAGTCGCCGCAAGCAGGATGCACGGACATAGGGAAATTGGCGGATGGGGTGCCATTGAGAGTAAATAAAATCAATGACTTACGGGTAGGGCGGGGTGACAAAGGGCACGCTTATCCGCCACTTACCATTCAATTCAATGGCGCATACACCGCCATCAGCCATCTAATGTCTCGAATTCAGGGCGTTTTCCAGCGGATCAAGGTCATCTTGAACCACATCCCAGATGCGCCGCGCATTGGTGCGGAAATACTCATGCACGATGCGATCACGGATTGCGGCGATGGCTCGCCACGGAATTTCCGGGTGGGCGGCTTTGAAATCCGAGTCCATGGCCTTGACCGCTTCGCCGATCACGCCGATGGAATACAGAACCGAGCGGACGACGATCGGATTTTTTTCGAAGGTGGCGAGGTTCATTCCTTCAGTGTCGGTGCGGATATCGGCAATCGCCGCCAGGATGTCGCCAACTCAGTCCCGGTGCGGGCGTGACATCAGAACACCCTGACCTGATCCTGCTCGAACGCCGCGCGCACAGCGGGGCGGAACGATTCGATTTCGCCCAGATCGACGGGATGGCCCAACATATCCTCCAGCAGCAGCCGGGTGTCCTCCATACGAATCAGCGAGAACGAACGCCCGGCTTCGATCTCAACGGCAATGTCAATGTCACTGTCGTGTCGTGCCTCACCACGAACCAGCGAGCCGAACACCGACAGATGCGCGATGCCACGGCGGCGAAGTTCCGGCTCCGATGCTTTGAGCTGCTGCACAGTGTGTTGAAGCGAGGTCGCCATTGTATTCCGCCTTAGGATTATCGTCCTTCTGCGTGCTTCTACTCTTCTCCGAGTTCGAACTCGAATCCACCTATATATCGGACAATTCTATTGTAGATCGCACAGCCAAGTCGGGTCCAGATATAGGCGCCAATTAAATAAAAAAATGGGAACAGAAAAAATATAAAAGTTGGCATCCCAATCTTATTTCCCTGCTGATCGATAGGCGGGAAAATGGACGCCAAAATGCCAAAGGGTATTGCAAAAAATAAAGACATTACCGCCATCAAAACGCCGAGGACTTTGCCATTTTGATGAGAGGAAAATCGCTTAATTTGGCGTTTCATCTCCCTTGATCTCCTGAAGGCATAGGCGGTCACGGGCGCATCCATGCACGTCGCACAACCGGGATGATGCATTATTTGGCACATGCCGCAAAGTTCGGGCTTCCGAATTTTTGAAAACTACAGATTGAGGGGCATCGTGCTCTGAGGCCACCCACCACAAAGCGGATTACGAACATGACCGCCAGTGCCCCCATCTTTGGGGTCGCCCCCTGTTCGGGGTGTGCCAGGGTGTGCCAAACCTCTGGCTCGTAAATGGCGGATGGGGTGAGATTCGAACTCACGGTGAGCTTGCACCCACGGCGGTTTTCAAGACCGCTGCCTTAAACCACTCGGCCACCCATCCACTGAATGAAATCAATGGTTTAGCTTTTCGGACCTTCCCGTTTTGGCAGATTTGCCACCGGATTGCCACCGGAAGGTTTTTCCGAGGCGCTTTCTACCGCGCCCGACAGCCACCCGTCCACCAGTTTCGCGGCGTCGGCCTGCATCGTCGGGATGAAGGCCGCATAGGTCTTGAGCGTGATGTTGATGTTCGAATGGCCCGCCCGTTCGCTGACCACCTTGATATGCGTCCCGCCCATCAGCAGATGACTTATGTGGGTATGGCGCAGGCCGTGGAAGGTGATGCGGGTGAGGCCGGCAGCTGCGACCAGATCCTCGAACGCTTTAGTGAGCTTGTTGGGCTTGATCGGGCTGCCGTCCGCTTCGCAAATTACCAGATCGAGCGCGTCTTTTCCGAGGCCGTATTTCAGCCGCGTCTCGGCCTGGCGCCGCTTCAGGTCGCGCAGCGCAGAAACCGTCGCGGACGGCAGATCGATCGCACGCCGGCTCTGCGCCGTCTTCGGCGCCTTAAAGGTGATATCGCGCGACCGCACTTCGCCCCCATCGACAATCTCGCACATCCGGACCTCATCCATCACCTGCTGCACCGTGAGCTTGGCCCCGTCGAGGTCGACGTCACGCCAGCGCAGCCCAAGGATTTCGCCGCGGCGCATGCCGGTGGTGAGGCCAAGCAGCACCGGCTCATAGATCCATTTGATGACGCCCGTATTGTAGCCACGCGCGACCACCAGCAGGACGGAGATCTCTTCCTTCAGCAGAATGGCGATCTCCCGATCCGGCACCTTTGGCGCCTTGACCGTCATCGCTGGATTGCGGGACAGCACGTTGATGCTGACGGCGTGCTTCAGCGCCTGAGACAGCGTGCGATGGCAGTGCTTGACCGTCTGGGGCGCGAGCCCCTGGCCATCGCGCCGGCCGTCCTTCTGCAGGTCGGCTTCCAGCTTCTCGATATGGATGGCTGCGAGCTTGGCGATCGGCAAAGACCCGATGCGCGGCTTGATATAGGTCTCGCAGATCTCACGGTGCCGCCGGGCCGAGGAGGGCGCGAGGCGCCGCTCAATATCGCAGGTCAGCCAGTGCTCGAGATATTGCGAGACTGTCATCTTCGAAGGATCGGCATAGACCCCATCGTCGATCTGGGCCAGCAGCCGGGTCAGTTCGCGGGAGGCTTCCTTCTTGGTGCCCTTGAAAGACTTGTATTTGGTGATTCGCTTGCCCGTAACGGGATCGGTGCGGAGGTCATACTTGATTTCCCAGGTGCCGGTGCCCCTGGGCCGAATGTGACCTCGGTCCATGGCCTATTCCTTCGTCGGTGGCGATTCGATGATGCGATCCATCAAGACTATTGGAACGCGCAGCAGCCTGCCAACCGGAATCGTCGGAAGAAGTTCGGGATTGGTCTTGGCCAACTCATAGGAGGCGTTGCGACCGAGGCCGTAATAGAGCTTGCCCGCCGTCGGCACGTCCATCGTCTTGCAGGCCATGGACATCTGTTCTTCTCTCTGGTGGGTCATGCGGCCTCCTTGGCCTTCAGGGCCTCGATGCCGGCGATCAGCACGGCGATGGCCGGCGTCGCGCCGCGTTGGTGCAACTGCCGGACGGGGTCATTGATCCAGGCATATCCGGCGCCATCAGGGAGACGGCACACGCTGATGCTGGCGTCCGGCAGCAGCTCGGCGACCAGCGCCATGGCGGCGTCGATGCTGGACGTATAGCGCGGGTGACGTTCGGCTGCTTCCTTCGCCACAACCGCCCATTTTTCCGCACTCCATAAATCGACCACCGGCGGCTCAGACCCGCCATAGTCATCGCCGTAACCCCACGATATGCCTCGACGCCTCATCATGTGGTCGATGCGGATATCGCATTCCCTATCCGGTCCCGTCGCCGCCCGCAGCCGGGCCAGGATGTCGTCATGGCGGTTCACGACGGCCTCCCCGATTTTCCGGCCGGTGTCTTCGCCAGTTGGTGCGCCTGCAGCGAATCGCCATAAGCCAGGAGCACCTGCGCCATGGCGCCGAGCGCGCCCAGCTTCTCATCGATGGTCCCGCAGGGCGCGAGGAACTTGGTAATGCTGGTCAACGCACGGTCGCCGTGCTTGGCCATGAATGGCGCGACCTCGGGCGGCACGCGGATCTCGGTGATCGTCTTCATGCCGCCACCTCGGCCGCCGGCATCCGATCGATGTTGACCTGGTGGACGGTAAAGGTCAGGGCGACCAGCTCAGGGTTTTTGTCCCAACTGCCGGCGCCGTGCAGATGGTCCCAGAGGGCGGCATAGGCATCCACCGCAGACTCGAAACCTTCCTCGGCGCACCCGTCATAGAAATAGCGGGTGGCGGTCACCTCGGTATGGACGCCGCCGGCGCAATGGGCACCGACGATCACCTCCTCCGAGGTGATGCCCTCGGCCATGGCGTCGGCTTCGCTGATGTCCTGCAGCCGCTCAAACCTGACCTCTGTCACCACCTGGGTCAGGCGGCTGGCGCGGCGCACCATATGGATGGCGGGCGTCCACTTATGGAGGTCGGCCATACGCCGATAGCCCGCGGTGTCATAATCAGCTGCATAGCGAAAATCGCCGCCGCCGGCATCGATGGCCGGCATCGACGTCTCGCGCACCCACAGACGATCGTCCGGCAGAGCCTTGGCCAGCGGTGACGACGCCAGCCGCCGGGTCTGCGTCTTGCGGCCGTCGAGCAGGGCGCGCACCATGGGCGCGCTGAAAATGACGGGGATATCAACCATGGCATTTACCTTTCTGCCGCCGGCTGTCAGGGAACAGGGCGTTTATGAGTTTGAGGGAAGGGAGGGCGATCTCCGGGCTATGTTCCAGCTGCCTTTCCCGACGCTGGCGAGGATCGAAGCCACCGCTGCGTTTGCGACCCCGGACCATATCGATGCGGCCCTGCGGCGGCATTGGCCGCTGATCAAGAAAGCCGCAGAGCGCCGCTTCCGAGACAAGCCGATCCCCAACGGAACCTATGTCCTTGTTCCGGATGACTTTCCGAGCCCATGATGCGATGACATGACCGCTCACGGCGCGGTCTCCTCGCTGGCGGTGGTCTTCGGGGTCCAGTTGGGGCGCTCGGGATGAGGGCATGTGCGGCACGGCTTGGCCCACGCCTTCACTTCCCCGCATCCGCACGTCTCGCACGTCCTGGGCATTTCGGCCGGCGATGCGGGGTCGCCCAGGCTGACGATCCCCATGGCCGCAGCGATAGCCTTCTGCCGCCACGCGTCGCCAACTGGCTCATGGCCAGACGGGTCATCCAGAAGGCAGGCCGCATGCCCGCTGATCTCATCCCAGGCACAATCAGGCTGATCTGGCCGTACGAATTCCCCGCAAACATCACATCGGCTATGCCATTCCTTGGCATCGGCGGATTTCAGAGCCGCCAGGCCCGGCATGATGATGTTGACCCGTAGATCGGCAGCGCGGGAGCGATCGCCCTTGGCGACGGCGTCCTTATGCAGACCAACCGCGAACCACAGTCGGGCTGCCAGATCGCCGCGCCAGAAGGCGACCTCTTCGCGGAGATCAGTAAGCTCGACAGACTGAACTTGTGAGCTTTTCTCAATGGTTGCCGGCATCCCCAACGCTTCGCGCACCGCCTTCTCGACGGCGGTGCGAGCTTCGGCTTCCTGCTGATGAAATCCGAGCGTCATGAGGCCTAGATGCGCTTCCCAAGAGCACATGCCGGTCGGCGATACATAGCCGGCCAGAAGACGCCCAATCCGACACTCCCGATTATTCGGGCCGCCCCACCGCATCAGCTCCCCGATCCAGTCTCGGTTGCGCAGGCGCTCGATCTCCTCCATCGCGCATTGGCGATGGTCCTGCTCGCATCTGGGGTAATGCGTCTGGCCGCGGTTGTTTTCGCGCCAGGACAAGCGGGCATTCAGCCGCTCGATTTCCGCCGCCTGGTCTTCGATAATCGGCCCGACCACAAATTCCAGCATCGCCCTAGCCTGCGCGCTGTCCAGCAGGTTGGTGCCGGTCGGCATACCGTACTTGGCCGCATATTCCCGGTCGAATTTGATGCCCGCGTCGGGCGCGAAGGTATCGGGCAGACGCCAGCCGAGGAACCGATTGACCGACTCGTCCAGGGCGCGCTTCACCAAATCATCCATGATGGCCTTCCTCTTGCAGAAGGGCGGCGGTGTCTCCAAGCGCGTCGATATCGCATAGGGGAAGGTTGAAATGAGCAAATGACTTCGCCGTTGGTCCGTGGATGAAGGTGTCGATATTGGGACGCCCATCAGCTATCGCGGCTTCAGCGGCGTGCAAGGCGGCTTGCTTTGACGGGTATTCGCCTTTGATCCTGATGCCGCGCAAGCCTTTCTTGGGCCGATTGTCCGTCACCGTTGCTGTCCAGTGTCCGCGCTTGATAATCTCGCGGAACTTGTCGCGCTCGGCCTCGGCTTTCTCAGCGCGCTGATTTGCCTGATGCTCAGCCTCTCGCGCTCCGTTCAATTCGATCTCAGTTTCCTGATACGCCTTCAGGCGCTCGTCCTCCGTGAGCTCCAACCAGTGCAGGCACATGGCCGGCTCACCGTCACCAGGACCGAAGTGTCCTTCGGCCTCCGCTTCATTGGAGGTCTCGAAACCGCAATGGAAACATACCCACTTGGGGCGCTTCGCCATGGCGATCAGCGCCGGGGCAGCACTGACGATTTTGGAAAGCGTATCCAAGTCAAGGGTGGCCACATCCAGTAGTGCCTCGATCTCCGCGATCTGCTCGATGGTCAGGATGTCGGTCATGGCAAGAACCTCGCTTTCGAGCGCTTCGACGCTCGCGAATACCAGCGGATGGGATAGACGGCGGCGCCGGCCGGGATGTCAGCTGCCCTCAGGCGCTCGACAGAAAGCACCAGCCGGCCGGCATGAACCTTCGATTTCACGGGGCGGGCGGCGTGGACCAAATAGGCGCGCGGCGATGGGCCGCGCACGCCCTGACCGCGCAGATAGTCGCCAGCAGACGGCGGTTCGCCAGTGCCCTCCCAGTCGTAGGTGATGCGGGCGAGATCGATCACCCGATCCTCCTCTTCGTCCATTCGCGCCCGCTTTTCAGCAGGACATCGCGGGCCATCTGCCTGGCGGTCTCGCCGCCGATGGGCGAGCCGTTCGTCTCGCGACCGCGGGCGATCTTGTTGATGACCTCTTCATAGAGACGGAGCCGGGTTGCGTCGTCGGTGGCATCGGGCGATGCCAGGGCGGTGATATGGTTCATGCCTCTTCCCCTTTCTCGAACGCGTCCAGCGCCGCCGCCGGCGACATCCCTTTGCGCCAGCAGTTCTCGCGAACCCACGCAATGTCGCTCGCAGGAAAACCGGCGGCGGCAATAGTCTCCAGCTCCATCAGCCAGCGGGTGAAGCCGCGATCCTGGCGCGGACGCGCTGGCGCCGGTTCCTGGTTGTGCCGCGCCTCAACGGCATTCAGCATCTCGGTCAACTCGGCCGGCTCGACGGTCACCGGCAGCCCGAACTGGACGGCGCCGCGCAGGCGGTGGATGCGATCGGGGGTCATGGCCGCATCTCAGGAAAGCCGTTGTGCTCGACGCCGTCCAAGAGGCGCCCGGCACGCTTTTTACCGACGCGGGCCATGCCGTCCTCGTACATTGTGGCATCCTCGCCGAACCATTTGACGTGGGCTCGGACGCCATCGAAGCGCCCGGCCGGGCCGCCATCGGCGGCATCAAAGGTGGGCTGACCTCTCTCGCCCTCGGATTCGTAGACGGGGATATGCTCTCCCCATTGCTTCAGCAAATAGGGAATGCCATGCGCGGCGCACCAGTCGCGGGCGACGCGGTGCCAATCGGGACGGGTTGGTCTCGCCTTGGGGCCGGATTCCCCGCCGCTGATCAGCCAGCACAGGAATTCCCAGCCGTTCCATTTCACCAGCCCGAGCGCAGGCTCATAGCTGACGAAAGTCCGCCAGCCCAGGGCGGCGATTGCGCCCATGTGCGGACGTCGCTCATCGGCGCGCTCCTGATCCTCGACGGTGCTGCCGATGATGACATTCGGCAGCGGTTCCGAACCGGCGCGCTGGCGCGCTTCGAGATATGCGCGAAGCCTCTCGGGTCGCTTAGTTAGAACATAAAACTGGTGCCAGTGCGCTTCCGCCATCACGGCGAACAGCCGATCAAGGGTCTCGTCCGACACTTCCTTGTGCCCGACATCGCCCATGCTGGTCAGGAACCATCTGCGCGGCTTCTTCACCGACAGCGGGCGCCTGATCTCCGGCTCCCAGACCGTGACCTTGCCGGTCCATTTTCCGAGTGCGCCTTCGCGCGTGGCTAGGCCGGCATATTTCTCGACGCCCATAGCCTCAAGCCGCGCGGCCATCGTGGCGGCATAGCAGAAGGCGCAGGCCGGCGATACCGGATCGCAGCCGACAATCGGCGTCCAGGTTTCGTCGCACCATTCGATTTTCGTGCTCATGCCGCCCTCCGTTTCGGGTTGCTCCGCGGCGCCCCGTCCGCGTCGAAAAATCCATCCCAGCCCCGGGCCTTGAGCTTTTCCTGGGCGCGGGCCTGCTCCTCGGCCGACACTTCCCCGCAGGGATTGCCGTCGAGGTCGTAGCGCGGGCCGCCCTGCGCCAGCGTGTAGGTGTATTTCGGCCCCTTGCAGTAGACCTGCACCGCGTCCATGATCCGGCGCACCGTCAGGAAGTTGCCGTCCTCGTCGATGACGCCGATCCGCACCAGGTCGTGCGCGATGCCGCGCTTGAGCGGCTTCTTGCGCCGGCCGCCGCCGGTCTCGGAAAAGGCCTCGGGGAACTGCTTGGCCAGCAGATGCCGGTCGGCGCGGGCTTGGGTGCGGTGGAGGGTCATTCGCCTTTTCTCCATCGTTCGGTGATGGCCGAGGCCGGAATTATAGAAACGCGCACCTTGTCTTTCCGAATTGGCGCATCAGCACCAATGAGGTGGTCGAACATCGGCTCCGACAGGCCGCAGGCGCAGCAGCCGTGCGTCGTGGTCAGGTGCCGGCGCCGCCCCTTCTTCAGAGGCAGGAAGGACGTGATCGTGCGGGCGGTGAAATCGTGGGTGTGCTCGGGGCGGCTCGGCATCACCGCCGGCAGATTGCCGTTCCAGCCGGCCGCGCGGCGCTGCGCCTCCAGGCGCTCCAGATAGGCCCGCGCCGTGGTATCGAGCTCGACCTGGCGGCGCTGTTCAAGCCCGTAAAGAGCCGGTGACCAGAAGGTGTCGATCACGATGATGTTGCCGCCGTCGTGGATCGCCTCGATGCGCAGGCCCTTGTCGCATTCGGTGCCGAAATCCTTCACCAGCCAGACGAGCGTCGGACCGAGGGCTTCTGCGCCGCCAGGCTGGCGCATCCGTTCGCGCAGCGCGCCCAGCAGGGTGACGCCAATGGCGGGGCGGTTCCAGAGTTCGCAGTCGCTCATCACGCCCTCACCGAATAGCGGCTATAGGCGTTCAGGCGCCGCGTCGGAAGGTTCGGAGACCAGCCGTAGATCTCCGTCTCCAGATAGGTCATCTCGGCGGCATAGGCGTCGTCGCGCACGTCGATCCACCACGCCTTGTGGTCGGTGTCGGTGCCGTCCGACCAGCGATATCCGCGCGCCTTCAGCACGTCCTTTTTCTCGAACGGCGCGCCGGTCGCCCAGATGCGGATCGTCGACTGCCGGGCGCTCTGAAGCAGCTTGCCCAGCACCGTCTCGCTGCTCTCCAGCCGGTGGTTCAGCACCGCCAGAAGCGCGTAGCAATCCTCGACGGCGCGGTGACCGTCATGGAACAGGCCGATCTGCGCCAGCAGCTGGCCGAGCTTCTGACCATCGAAGCCCTCGGCCTTCCAGTCGATCTCGGTCAAGCTGCACGCCCAGGGCAGCGCGTCGAAGCCGCGCCATTGACGCTCGCAGAACTTGCGGTCGAAACCGGCGTTGTGGGCGATGACGATCTTGGCTTCGGAGATGAAGGTCGTGACATCGGCCTCGTCGATCGCGCAGCCGGCGACCATTTCCTCGGTGATGCCGGTGATCCGGGTGATTTCTTCGGAAATCGGG
>JAJPHO010000049.1 GCA_021325215.1 Alphaproteobacteria bacterium | reverse complement strand
CTGGCCACCATCCTGATGCCGGCCGCCCTGGTGTTCCTGCTGATCATGAGCAACGACAAGCTGGTCATGGGCGCCCACGTCAACAGCCGCTGGACCAACCGCCTCGGTATCGCCATCGCCATCCTGGTCGCCCTGGCCGGCAGCGCCTACGCCATCGTCGCCTTCCTGGAGACCTTCAAATGACCCATGACCGTTCCCGCCCGCCTTTGCCGCCGATGGTGCTGTCGACTGCCGCGCAAACCGGCCTCGTCGCCCTGCGCGTCTTCCTCGGCGTGATCACGGTCATGGCGGTCTACACCTTCCTGCACGGACTGCCGGGCTGATGCGGAAATCATTTTGTTCACCGGCATATCTGGAGACTTACTATGAATGACATGACGAGACGCGGTCTGCTGGGCGTGACCGCAATGGGCGGTGCGATGCTGGCCGCCGGCGCTTCGGCGGGAACGCCCGTTTTCGGCAATCCCGACCGCCCCGGCCAGGGGCGCACCAACATCACCAATCCGATCGCCGGCACCGAGCCCGGCCCGATGAATCCGGCGCTGCAGGGGCAGTTCCCCTCGTTCCAGGACCCGCCGGCCACCGATGTCGGCGGCATGGACCTGTTCTGGGCCTCGTTCAACAATGCCCATCGCCGCGTCCAGGACGGCGGCTGGGCCCGCGAAGTGACCGTGGACGATTTCCCGGCCTCCGACGCGGTGTCCGGCGTGAATATGCGCCTATCCCCCGGCGGTGTGCGCGAGCTGCACTGGCACCAGCAGGCCGAATGGGCGGTGATGGTCGACGGCGCCTGCCGCGTCACCGTGCTCGATGGCGAAGGCCGTCCGCAGATCCGCGACGTCAAGCAGGGCGATCTCTGGTATTTCCCGCCGGGCCTGCCGCACTCGCTGCAGGGCCTGGGCGCCACCGGCGCCGAATTCGTCCTGGTCTTCGACAATGGCAAGGCCGGCGAATTCAACACCCTGCTGCTGACCGAATGGATGGCGCATACCCCGCCGGAAGTGCTGGCCGAGAACTTCAACCTGCCGGTCAGCGCCTTCCAGAACATCCCGCTCGACCAGAAATGGATCTATCAGGGCAAGGTGCCCGGTCCGCTGGCCGAGGTGCAGAAGGCGACCAAGTCGCCGCTGGGCGAGCCGTCGCTGGAATTCGTCTATGAGATGGGCAAGCTGAAGCCTCTCAAGAGCAACAAGAGCGGCTCGATCCGTATCGCCGATTCGACCAATTTCAACGCGTCGAAGAACATCGCCGCGGCCCTGGTCACCGTCGCGCCCGGCGGCATGCGCGAGATGCATTGGCACCCCAATGCCGATGAATGGCAGTACTACATCAAGGGCAGCGCCCGCATGACCGTGTTCAATGCCGGTCCGCGCGCGCAGACCGCCGATTTCCGTCCGGGCGACATCGGCGTCGTCAAGAAGGGCCTCGGCCATTATGTGCAGAATACCGGCGACACCGAACTGGTGTTCATGGAGATCTTCAAGACCGACCGCTACCAGGAAGTGACCCTGGCCCAGTGGCTTGCCGGCAGCCCGCCGGAGATGCTGGCCGAGACCCTCAATCTCGACGCCGAGACCATCAAGAAGTTCAGCCATATCGCCCCGGGCATCCTGCCTCTGTAAGCGCAACCGGCCGGGCGGAGCGATCCGCCCGGCCTCTGCCGCGGAGAAACAATCATGGGTTCACTGAGTATCTGGCACTGGCTGATCGTGCTGGCCGTCGTCATGCTGCTGTTCGGCGCCGGCCGCATATCGAGCCTGATGGGCGACATGGCCCAGGGTGTGAAGGCCTTCAAGAAGGGCCTGGAGGAAGACGAGCCGGAAACGCGGGCACAACCCTAGACAATCTTGCGACCTTACTGGGTCGCAAGATTGTCTAGAGTCCTATATGACGCATCGCCTCCGGCTCAGCGCTTTCGCCGGACGACCGGCGCGGCGCCAGTCGGCGCCGTGAGCAGTATGCGATTCTAAGGAATCGCAAACCGCTCTAGAAATACCGGGTCACCTGCCAGAGCGTGGCGAATTCCTGCGGCAGGCTGCCGAAATCGCTTCGGCGCCCGCCGGCATTCGCCGAGACCTGGCCGCCCAGGGTCCAATCGCCGTTCAGGTAATAGGACGCGGTGAGCTGGATAAGGCTTGAGCCGTCATAAAGATCGGTATCGATGAAGCCGGTCAGCTCCAGGTCGGGCACCAAGGCGTCGACCCAATCCATCCGCAGGAAGGCGTTGTGGCGGCTGATCGGCTCCTGCCGGTCGAGCGCATAATCGCGCAGATACCAGAGCTCGCCCGCCGGCGCTTCCCCGGGCGCGAACCAGCGCTTCCAATCGGCGCGGGTGAAGGATGCCTGGTCGAAGTGATATTCGAGATTGAGGGTGATCTTGCTTTCGGTGGTGTAGGAAAAGCCGGCCGACACCTCATTTCTGAAACGGCGCGCGCCATTCCCCGGCAGATCCGGCGTCTGAGGCGGCAAGGTGCCGGTAGCGCGCCCATAGGCCAGCGCATCCCCGATCAGATCGGCGCGGCGCGACCCCGACCATTCGAGATAGCCCACGATGCTCTGGCCAAAAGTGTCGGTGACGTTGAGCCCGTATGAAGTCCGCCCGCCCTCGCGGTAGAGCAGCACTTCCGGGCTGACATCGTCGGACAGGCTTAAATTTCCCTTGATCAAAAACCTGTCCGCCGCGTTGGTGCGGTCGAAGGACGGATCGAAACTATGCAGGTCGAGAGTGCCGTAGATCGGTGTCGCGTGCGTCACCGCGGGCGCGGCGGCAAGGCTCACCGATCCGCCATCGGCAATGTATTCCGCCCGCGCCATCAGCGTTCCCAGCCGGTCCTCGCGCTGCACGCTGGGATCGGCGGACAGCGGCTCCACCACGCTGCGGGTCTTGAAGAAATCGGTCGGGTTGAACCCCAGCGCGACGCCGCTCTTGAGATTGATGCGCCCGAGATCGAGATAGACATTCCCGCTCGGACGCCAGGCGACATAGGCTTCGCGAAGATCGTTCACCACCTCTTCGTGGTCCGGCGTGGACAGATCGTTCTCGGCGCGCAGATTGAACCGTCCGCTATAGACCAGGCTGACATCGTCGCCGAGCTTCCGCTCCGCGCGGAGGTCGAGCAGCAGCCGCTCCTGCCAGTCCACCGGCCCCGGGCCCGGCTGCGGCACCGGCAGTCCGCCGCGGTTCGAGGACAGGGTGAGCGCGTCCTCGAGATAGATCCGCTGCCCCGGCTCCGGCTCCCCGGCCTGTGCCGCCGCCGGCGCCGCGGGGATGCGGTCGAGATCATCCTGCTGCGCGCGGGCCGCGCCGGCCAGCAGGATCACCCCCATCAGGGCCGCCAGAACGGCCGTGCTCCGGCTCATTTGATTTGCAGGCGCGGCAGATAGTCACGCTGGAACCAATTGTCCGGGATCTCCTGGGCGCGCCAGTCCTTGTAGGACACGGCGGTGGCGAGCGAGGTGTCGACCGCGTCGATGATCACCGCCTCGACCGGGCGGACACTGCCCAGCTGTTCCTGGAAATTGCGGTAATAGATGCTCTTCAGCACCCGGCCGCTGTCGGAATAGAACTTGCCCTTGATGGGGTGGAAGGTCCCCTGCTCGACCCACAGCTCGATGCGGTTATAGACCGCCTGGTCATTGGCGTGCACCAGATCGAGATGCCAGCACGGGCGCGGCTGCCGCCCGGCATCCTGGATGGTCTCGGTGCCGAGCAGCGTGGCGGCGTAGTCGACCGCCATGTTCACCGTCAGCACGTCGCCGATCGCCGCCTGGCCGACCAGCCGCTGCTGGGCCGAGATCCGCACGCTGGATTTCGAGGCCGGATCGAAGAACCATAGCGACTGCCCGTCGAGCAGGACCGACTTGCCGGCATCGCGCGCCGGCTCGGCATATTGCACCAGGTTGCGGAATTGCCGCGTCGCCGGGTCCTGCTTGGAGAACACCACCAGCGTATCGTGATCCCGTTCCACCCCGCCGACATATTCGGTGAAGGTGATGGTGGTGCGGAACGGCTCGCCGGGATTGCGCACCCGGTCGGCGGCGGCGACGATTTCCTGCGCATCCTGAGCCAAGGCCGAGCTGCCCAGGGCCAGGAGCGCCGCGATCAGGACCGTCTTAAACATGGCGGAGCGCATCCACGACGGAGAGACGGGCGGCCCGGTTGGCCGGCAGCAGCGCCGCCACCACCGAGACCGCCACCAGGATGGTCCAGGCCCGCAGGATCAGGCCCGGCCGGTTGGCGACATAGACGCTGAGCGGCACCGGATTGGCATTACCCGGCGGAACCCAGGACAGCCCGCCATGATTGACCAGGGCCGCGACGAGGATGGCGAACACCGTCCCGGCCGAAGCCCCGATGGCGCCGATCAGCGCGCCCTCGGCGATGAACTGCCAGCGGATGCCGCCGCGCTTGACGCCCATGGCGCGGATGGTGCCGATCTCGCTGGTCCGCTCCATCACGTTCATCGTCATGGTATTGACCACGGCGAACAGGACGATCATGCCCATCACCAGCGAGATGAACAGGAAGATGGCGCTGAACATGCCGCGAACCTGGCCGTAGAACGGATTCAGCTCGCTGAAATCGCGCACTTCGAGATCGGCGCCGCGCTCCTTGAACAGCTGGGCCAGCCGCGCCCGCGCCGCCGGCATATCCTCGCTGCGGTTGAGCTGCAGGACGATGCCGGTGACCTTGTGCTCGGCCCGGCCATAGACCAGCTGCTGCGCCAGCCCAAGCGGCATCTCGACGTAATTGTCGTCGAGTTCCTTCACACCCTGCGGATCGGCGCCGGCCACGGTAAGGTTGACGACATTGGGCGCGCCGCCGGCGGTCGCCGCCAGCAGATCGATCTGCGGCAGCCCATCGGCCTTGGCAGCGACACCGCCGGCTTCCCGTCCGGCGAGATCGGCGATGTCGGCATTGACCGGACCAGCGGATTTCCGGGCCACCTGCTCGGGCGGCGCCGGGCAATTCAGCGCCAGCGGACGGCACAGCAGCAGGATGCGCGCCAGCCCGAGCCCGACCAGCCCGTGCGACTCCTCCTTGTCGGAAAAGCGCGGATCGGGCGGGGTGATGAGGCCGGTCTTGAACTCGTCCCATTGCCGCATGCGGTCGCGGTCCGAAGCGATCACCCCGATGCCGAGGAAGGTCTTCGACGCGTCGTTGCCGTCGGCGAAATTTCCGGCGATGCCGAGCAGGGACTGGGTCGGCGTCACCACATTGATCATCGGCCCCAACTCCCGGTCCAGGCGGATCGCCTCGACGAGCGAGCGGTAGCCGTCGATGCCATAGGCCGCCGCATTGCCGGCGCCGAACAGGAAATAGCCCGAGCGGAAGACGGTCAGATGGCCGGTCTGCTGGACGCTGCGCGTCTCCAGGCTGGTGAAGATGTAATTGGCGAAACCGCCGAACAGCAGCATCGCCGTGACGCCGGCCGCGACGGCGGACCCGGTCATGAAGGAACGGCGCCGGTTCCGCAGGATGTTGCGGAAGGCGACCTTGAGGATCGTGCTCATGCGGCGGCTCCGGGGGTAGGATCGATCAGCATTCCGTCTCTGATGGTGACGATCTGGTCGGCATGCGACATCAGATGCGGATCGTGCGTGGCGAAGATGAAGGTGGTGTTCGATTCCGC
This sequence comes from Alphaproteobacteria bacterium, assembly GCA_021325215.1. Classification (GTDB taxonomy): domain Bacteria; phylum Pseudomonadota; class Alphaproteobacteria; order Rhodospirillales; family Magnetospirillaceae; genus JAJPHO01. The sequence continues at coordinate 6,166 of JAJPHO010000049.1, read as the reverse complement.
CTGGACCCGGCGCATCAGATCGATGATCGCGGCGCCGGTGGCGGAATCCAGATTGGCCGTCGGCTCGTCGGCCAGGACGATCTGCGGCCCCTTGACCAAGGCCCGGGCGATGGCGACACGCTGACGCTGGCCGCCCGACAATTCGTTGGGCCGCTGCTTCGCCTGCTTGGCGAGGCCGACCGCTTCCAGCATGGCCAGGGTGCGGTCGCGGCGCTCGGCCGCCGGCATGCCGACCAGCAGCAGCGGATACTCGACATTCTCATAGGCCGAGAGCACCGGAACCAGGCTGAAATTTTGGAAGATGAAGCCGATATTGCGGGCGCGGAACTCGGCCAGCGCATCGTCGCTCAGCGTGCCGATCTGCTGGCCGGCGACCTCGACGGTTCCCCGGGTCGGCGTATCGATGCAGCCGATCAGGTTCAACAGCGTGGTCTTGCCGCTGCCGGAAGCGCCGATCAGCATGGAAAAGCGGTTGGGCGAAATTTCCAGGTCGATGCCCCGCAAGGCGGCAACCTCGATCGCTTCGGCCTTGTAAGTCTTCTCGACATGGGTCAAACGGACTACGGGTGGCATGGCTGAGGCGTGCCTTTCGCTTGGGTTCGCATTTGGTACCGCACAGTACCGAAATAATATGTATGGTACCGATAAGTACCGAGTCAAGGAGCATTTTGGTCATGCCCAGGACAGCCAAGGACGAATCCGTCCGCGGACGCATCATGGCGGCGGCGATGCGCGCCTTCATGGAACAGGGATATACGGGAACCAGCACGCTGCAGATCGCGACCCGCGCCAAGGTTTCCAAGCGCGAGATCTATACCGAATTCGGCAGCAAGGAGGCCGTTCTGGCGGCCTGCATCGCCGAGCGGTCGCAGCGCACGATGCTGTCCGCCGAGGTGCCGCAGGCGCGATCGCGTGAGGAGTTCGCCAAGATCCTGGCCGCCGCCGGCAAGACGCTGCTGCAGCGGATTTCCGACCCGATCGTCATCGCGGTCTTCCGCCTGGCCATCGCCGAGGCCATCCGCGCGCCGGAAGTCGCCGGAACCCTGAATGAATTCGGCCGCCGGACCGCGCGGACGGCGATCAGCCGCGTGGTGCGCCAGGCTCAGGAGGCTCGGCTGCTCGCCGCCGGAGACGCGGAAGATATGGCGGACCTGTTCCTGGCGCTGATCTGGAAAGGCCTGTTGCTGGACCTCATCCTGGGCGTCGCCGCCACGCCGGAGGAAGAGGAACTGGGCCGCCGGGCCGAGGCCGCGACGAAGGCGTTCCTATCCCTTCACCCGGCGCCCTAGTAGAGCGGTTTGCGATCCCTTAGAATCGCATACTGCTCACGGCGCCGACTGGCGCCGCGCCGGTCGTCCGGCGAAACCGCTGAGCCGGAGGCGATGCGTCATATATGGCGCATTTCGGCCTGAGGCATCTCCATCGGACCCATATTGTGGTTGAGGTTGGCCATGATCCACAACGATCCCACCACGACCAGGAACACGATCAGCACGCCGAAGGCCAGGGCCAGGACGTTGTTGGTGTTGTCGGGGCCGGTGGTGATGTGCAGGAAGAACACCAGATGGACGCCCATCTGCGCGATCGCCAGCACGCACAGGCCGATCGGAACCCCGGGCCCCCACAGCGCATGGGTCCTGGCCACCCAGAAGGACGTGGCGGTCAGGCCGAGCGCCAGCACCAGGCCGACGAGATAGCCGCCCAGGCTGGAGAGCACGTCGCCATGCTCGTCGCCGGGCGCGACGTCATCGCTGAATTCGTCGTGGCCATGGTCGCTCATTGGCCGCCTCCCATCAGATAGACGATCGTGAACAGCGCCACCCAGATGATGTCCAGCGCGTGCCAGAACAGGCTGAAACACATCAGGCGGCGCAGAATATTGGCGCGGAAGCCCAGCGCCTGGATCTGCGCCATCATGGTGCCCAGCCACAGCAGCCCGCAGGTCACATGCAGGCCGTGGCAGCCGACCAGGGCGAAGAAGCTCGACAGGAAGGCCGAGCGCCCGGGCCCGGCATCCTGGGCGATCATGTCGGCGAATTCGTGCGCTTCGAGCGCCAGGAACACCGCGCCGAGCAGCCCGGTGACCAGCAGGCCGATCTGCGTCCACAGCACATTGCGCCTGGCCGCCGCGATCATCGCCAGCCCGCAGACGAAGCTCGACAGCAGAAGACTGACGGTCTCGATCGCGACATTGTCCTGGTCGAACAGCTGGCGGCCGGTCGGACCACCGGCGAATTCGCCCTGCAATACGGCATAGGTGGCGAAGATCGCCGAGAACATGATGATGTCGGACAGCAGGAAGATCCAGAAACCGAAGGCGACGATGATCTTCTTGCTGGCCGGACCGCCGCCGCCGCGTCCGGTGGCATTCGCGCCACCGCCGTGACCATGGCCCGCACGGCCCAGTCTATGGGGATCGGCCGGCACCGGCCCCTCGAAAGGCGTCGCTGTGGCGCTCATACCGGCTTCCCCCTCGGCAGGATGGTTTCCACCCGGATGCGTCGGCGCTCGCGGTCGAGGCGGGCCACTTCGGCGGCGGGCACGATATATTCGTCCTCGATCCGCCAGGCGAACACCACGAACACCGCATAGGCGCCGGCCAGGCCGACGCCGACCAGCCACCAGATGTGCCAGATCAGCGCGAAGCCGAGGATCGAGGCGAAGAAGGCCGAGACGATGCCGGTCGGGCTGTTGCGCGGCATTTCGATCGGCTCATAGTCCGGCTCGTCGACCAGTTTCTGCAGCTCGATGGCGCGCTGTTTTATACCCCAATAAGCCTCTTCGCCCTGAACATCCGGCATCACGGCGAAATTGAACACCGCCGGCGGCGAGGTGGTCGCCCATTCCAGCGACCGGCCGTCCCAGGGATCGCCCGAGATATCGGCCAGCTGCTCGCGTTGCCGGATAGACACGATCAGCTGAAGGACCTGGAACACGATGCCGAGCAGGATCAGCGCGGCGCCGGCGAAGGCGCACATCATCCAAGGCTGCCAGGTCATGTCGTCGTAATGCTGCATGCGCCGGGTCGCGCCCATCAGGCCGATCACATAGAGCGGCATGAAGGCCAGATAAAAGCCGAACAGCCAGCACCAGAACGCCGCCTTGCCGAGGCCTTCATGCAGCTTGAAGCCGAAGGCCTTGGGGAACCAGTAGGTGTAGCCGGCGAAGGCGCCGAACAGCACGCCGCCGATCGCGACATTATGGAAGTGGGCGACCAGGAACAGCGAGTTGTGCAGCACGAAATCGACCGGCGGAACCGCCATCAGCACGCCGGTCAGCCCGCCGATCACGAAGGTGACCATGAAACCGATGGTCCACAGGATCGGCACTTCGAAGCGCACCCGGCCGCCATACATGGTGAACATCCAGTTGAACACCTTCACACCGGTCGGCACGGCGATGACCATGGTCATGATGCCGAAGAAGCCGTTCACGTCGGCCCCCGCCCCCATGGTGAAGAAGTGATGCAGCCAGACCAGGAAGGACAGGATGCAGATGCACATCGTCGCCAGGATCATCGAGCGATAGCCGAACAGCGGCTTGCTGGAGAAGGTCGAAACCACCTCGGAGAACACGCCGAAGGCCGGCAGGATCAGGATATAGACCTCCGGATGGCCCCACACCCAGATCAGGTTCAGATACATCATGGCGTTGCCGCCATGGTCGTTGGTGAAGAAGTGGAAGCCGAGATAGCGGTCCAGCGTCAGCAGCGCGAAGGTCGCGGTCAGCACCGGAAAGGCGGCGACGATCAGCAGGTTCGACGCCAGCGCGGTCCAACAGAACACCGGCATGCGGGTATAGGTCATGCCGGGTGCGCGCATCTTGAGGATCGTCGTCACCAGATTGATGCCGGACAGCAATGTTCCGACGCCGGATATCTGCAGCGACCAGAGGTAATAATCCACCCCGACATCGGGCGAAAATTGCAGCTCGGACAAAGGCGGATAGGCCAGCCAGCCGGTGCGGGCGAACTCGCCGATTACCAGGCTGGCATTGATCAGCAGCACGCCCGACGCGGTCAGCCACAAACTCACCGAATTCAGCGTCGGAAACGCGACATCGCGGATGCCGAGCTGCAGCGGCACGACGAAATTCATCAGCCCGATCACGAACGGCATGGCGGTGAAGAAGATCATGATCACGCCATGGGCCGAGAAGATCTGATTGTAGTGCTCGGGCGGCAGATAGCCCTGCCCGTCCCCCGCCGCGAAGGCGAGATGCGAGCGCATCATGATGGCGTCGGAGAAGCCGCGCAGCAGCATGACCAGCGCCAGCAGGCAATACATCACGCCGATCCGCTTATGATCGACCGAGGTGATCCATTCCCGCCACAGATAGGGCCAATGGCCTTTGATGGTGATCCACAGCAGGACGATCGCGACAACGATGACCACGGCGGCGCCGGCCGCCATCGGAATCGGTTCGTTGTAGGGGATGGCGTTCCAGGTGAGTTTGCCGAACATGTCAGTTCTCTCCCTTGGTGTGCGCGACGATCCTGTCGAAGATCCCGTCCGTCACCGAACCGTAGGTATAGGGCGTGATGTACGAGCTCGGCTTGACCAGCTCGTCATACTCGGCCATCGCCAGGGATTTGTCCGAGCCCTTGGCCGCGGTGACCCATTCGGCGAACTTGTCCGCGCTGACGGCGTCGACCGTGAAGCGCATGCCGGAGAATCCCGCGCCGCTGAACTGGGCGGACAGGCCGGGATAGCTGCCCTGTTTGCCGGCCAGCAGATTGAGCCGCGTGATCATCCCGCTCATGGTGTAGATCTGGCTGCCCAGCTCGGGGACGAAGAAGCTGTTCATGACGCTGCCCGAGGTCAGGCGGAAACTGACCGGAACACCGGCCGGCACGACCAGCTTGTTGACGCTGGCGACGCCCTGTTGGGGATAGATGAACAGCCATTTCCAATCGAGCGAGACGACTTCCACCGGGATGGCCGCGACCTTCGATTCCAACGGCTTGGGCGGGTCCAGGTCATGACTGCCGACCCAGGCGATGCCGCCCAGCAGCAGAATGACCATGGCCGGGATCGACCAGACCACCATCTCGAGGCGGCCGGAATATTCCCAATCCGGCAGATAGCGCGCCTTGACATGCGAGGACCGGTACCACCAGGCCACCGCGAAGGTCGCCAGGATGGTCGGAATGACGATCGCCAGCATGATGCCCAGCGAATTGAGGAGAATGATCTTTTCGGCGTCTCCAACCGGTCCGTGCGGGCTGAGCACGCCTTCGGAACAGCCTGAGAGGCAGATCAGCGCGAGGACCGGCGCAAAACGGCGCAGGGGCCCGGCTGCTTGGGTCAGCCAATCTTTCCGCATTCTGCTTCCGCTCCATGATCAGAGAGGTGGAACAGCTTCAGCGTAAGAAAATGTGGTCTGTGGATACCGGCTTGGAACGATGCCGTGGTAACAAGTGTCACGAGGCTAACATGGCGCGTCCCGGCCGGACAAGACGTCGCGAAAGGAGACCGGCGGCGCTGCGCTATTCCAGCTTCGTAGCGGAAAAGGGTTCCGCAATAATTCTCTCTGATGCTGGCTGATATGTGAATTTCGCAGGTGCGAATATGCACGGCTTCATGGATAGTGCGCCGTGCAATTCGTCTGCCAGAGGCCTGAATGTCGAGCATCGTTGAAGAAACCGTTCTTGAAGCCCATCACTGGACCAACAACCTCTTCACCCTGAAACTGACCCGCAATCCGGGTTTCCGCTTCGAAAGCGGTCAGTTCGCCATGATCGGCCTGAAGGTCGACGGCAAGCCGCTGATGCGCGCCTATTCGATGGTCAACGCCCATTACGACGACCATCTCGAATTCCTGTCGATCAAGGTGCCGAACGGTCCGCTGACCTCGCGCCTGCAGCATGTGAAGCCGGGCGACCAGATCCTGTCAACACCAAGACCACCGGCACGCTGATCCTCGACAATCTGAAGCCCGGCAAGCGCCTCTACATGCTGTCGACCGGCACCGGCATGGCGCCGTTCCTCAGCGTCATCAAGGACCCGGTGGTCTATGAGCGCTTCGAGAAGGTGATCCTGGTTCATTGCTGCCGCCGCGCGCAGGAACTGGTCTATCAGAACCTGATCAAGGAAGAGCTGCCGCAGAACGAGTTCTTCGGCGAGGAAGCCCGCGCCAAGCTGGTCTATTACCCGACCGTCACCCG
>JAJPHO010000141.1 GCA_021325215.1 Alphaproteobacteria bacterium | reverse complement strand
CCTCCATCGAGGCGCTGGCCTCCTCGGTCGCCGAAGCCTGTTCATTGGCGCCCTGGCTCAGCGTATCGGCCGAGGCCGACAATTGCTCGCTGCCGCTGGCGACGTTCTGCGACGCCGCGACGAGGTCGTGAACCACCGTGGTCAGCGCGTCGAGCATCGATTTCATCGCTCGGGACATGATGCCCACCTCGTCCTTGCGCTCCTGGCCGGCGATGTCGATGGCGAGGTTGAGCTTGGCCATTTCAGCCAGCGACGCGACCACATTGGTGATCGGCTTGGTGATCGACTGGATGATCAGCACCGCCAGAACCACGCCGGCGGCGAGACCCAGCAAGGCCAGCAGCAGGTTTTGCAGGCGGGTCGAGGCATAAGTTTCCTTGGAGCGCTTATATTCCTCTTCAGCTTGCTGTTCCTCGAACTGGGAAAGCTCCCTGAGCGCCCGGGTGGCTTGCAGATAGAGGTCGCGATATTCGCCCACCATCAGCGCCGGGAGCTTGGCGCGGTCATTGGAAGACATCATCCGTTCGGCAGTGTCGACGCTCGTTTCCGAGGCCTGTATCGCGGTCCATGCAACGTCGGCCAGGCGCTTACCCTCGGCGGTGATCAGCGTCGCGTGGAATTCCTGCCAGTCCTTGGCCAGCTCCGCGCGAGCCTCGTGGGTGACCTTCAGCGAGTCCTGGCGCAGGTCCTCGGAGGGAGCGAGAACCTGAGACAGCGTGGCGGTGCGGGTCAGGGAAAAATCGCGGCTGACATTGCCCAGCATGACCAGGGGAACCGTACGGTGCTCATAGACGATTCCCAGGCGCTCGGCGATGTCGCCCATCCCGCGGTCACCGAAATAGGTGATCGCCAGCAAGGGCAGGGTCAGGGCGAGCAGCAGGACGACCAGACGGTCGCGGATCTTCATGTTGCTGAACATGGTGGTGCCTTTCTCCCTGTGATCAGGATGCCTTCAGCTGTTCCTCGCGGGATTGGCTGAAGTCGAGAAGCCGGGGAACGTCGAGAATGAGAGCCACGCCGCCGTCACCGAGGATGGTGGCGCCGGAGAAGGTCGGAATATCGGCATGCAGCTTGGAAAGGGATTTGATCACGGTCTGATGGCCGCCCAGCAGCTGGTCGACCACCACCCCAAAGCGGAACTCGCCGGCCGAGACCACCACCACCTTGGGGTAGAGCGCGGCGGGGCCGGACAGGTCGAACAGATTGCGCAGCCGGATGAAGGGCACCAGGTCGCCGCGGATATTGAGGAAATCGCGCCCGGTCGAGCGGGCATCGTCCTCGCTCGACAGTTCGATGCATTCCTCGACGGCGGACAGCGGAATCACGTAACGCTCGCCGGCGACGCGCACCAGCAGCCCGTCGATGATGGCCAGGGTCAGCGGCAGGCGCAGGGTGAAGACCGCGCCTTCGCCCGGCGTGCTGGCGATGTCGATGGTGCCGCGCAGACCGTCGATCATGCGCTTGACCACATCCATGCCGACGCCACGCCCCGACACGTTGGTGATCTTCTGAGCGGTCGAAAAGCCGGGATGAAAAATGAGATTGAACAACTCGTTATCGGATAGTTCCTGATCCGGCGTGACAAGCCCGGTTTCCTCGGCCTTGGCGCGGATGCGGGCGCGATCCAGGCCCTTGCCGTCATCCTTGATGCTGATCAGCACCTGGGCGCCGGAATGGACCGCGGACAGATGCACCCGTCCTTCGCGCGGCTTGCCGGCGGCTTCGCGCTCGTCGCCTCGCTCGACGCCGTGATCGACCGAATTGCGGATCAGATGAACCAGCGGATCGTGCAGCCGCTCGATCACGGTCTTGTCGATCTCGGTTTCCTCGCCCGACCAGCTCAACTGGACCTGCTTGCCCAATTCGTTGGACAGATCGCGCACCAGGCGGCGGAATTTGCTGAACAAGGTGCCGATCGGCACCATGCGGATGCCCATCGAGACGTCGCGCAGATGACCGGACAGGCGCTCGATCTCCTCGACGATCGATTTCAGCGTGATGTCGTTGCTCTTGTCGGCCAATTGGCGCAGGCGGGCCTGGGCGATCACCAGCTCGCCGACCTGATCCATCAGTTCGTCGAGCTTTTCGGCCTGGACGCGGATCGCCGTGCCTTCCTTGGCGGCGCGGTCCTGCTCGGTCTTCAGATGGCCCTGTTCGGCCAGGGCGGCGCGCAGCTTGTCGTTGGACAGCACGCCTTCCTTGACCAGGATGTTGCCCAGCTTTTCCTGGCCTTCCAGCGCGGTCTGCAGCACCTCCTGCGAGACGGCGCCGCGTTCGACCAGGATCTCGCCCAGCAGCTTGGGGGTGACCTCGACCTCTTCGACGGTCAGCTCCATGTCGTCGAGCACGAAGATGAAGACGTCGTCGATCGCCGAGCGCGGCTTCTCGGTGGTCAGCACGCAATCCCACGCCATGTAGCAGCCGAACGGATCGATCTCCTCCAGCGGCGGGATGGCGTCGGCCACCGGCACCATCGAGCATTCGCCCAGTTCCCGCAGCTCGTCGAGCAGGCGTAGCGGATTGCTGCCGGTCATCATGGCGTTCTGCGCGAACACGATATGCAGGCGGAACGTGGTGCGCTTGATCTCGGGCTTCGGTGTCGGGATGGGCTGGCTGTGGCCGCCGGCGGGCGTGCCGCCGACCAGCAGGGCAAGGTCTTTCAGGATGATGTCGCCGGTCATGCCGTCGGCGGTTTCCGGCGCGTCGATCAGGTCGCGGATATGATCCTTGGCCCGCAGCGCGATTTCGACCAGCTGCGGGCTGACCGCCAGCGAGCCCTTGCGCACCATGTCGAAAGCGTTCTCGACATGATGGGTGAACGCGGCCGCCGCCTCGAAGCCGAACATCGCGCCCGAGCCCTTGATGGTGTGCAGCGCGCGGAAGGCGGTGTCGATCAGGTCGCGGTCGCCGGGATTACCCTCGATGTCGAGCAGGGTGCTCTCCAGCTGCTCGAACAGGTCAGCCGCCTCGGCGCGGAAGGTTTGTACCGGATCGGGCAGGCCGCCATTCATCGGGCTTCTCCTTCGAACCAGAAGCGGAAATCGCCTTCGGGACGGATGCCGGCGGAATCCAGCGCGGCGAGCAGGGGGCCGCTGGCAGGCGCCGCCATTCCCAGAGTCTTGCCGGCGTTTCTCGCCGATTTACGCGCGGCAATCACCAATTGCAGGAAAGAGAGGTCCGCTTCTTCGACGGCCTCGCAATCCAGGGCCACCGTCGATTCCGCGGCAAGCGCGTCACGCAAAGCCTGAAGCGTGCCTTCGGCTTCGCGGATTGTCTGTGTACCGGACAGTCTGACTACAAACGTCATGGCACAGAAACTCTTCGCTTAGAGACTGATGGAGCAAAGAATATGTTATTCTATTTGTATTGTACACCTGTATCTCGAAGCCTTTATCGAGATAGATTGCCTTAATAGTTCAGAATATATTTTTTTAAAAATGTAAAATAGCATGTATTAGTTTAACTAACCTTGTAATTGTCGGTATGTTTTGGTGGTTTCGAAGATTTCGTAGATATCAGTAGATGTATAATATTTACAGAATTATAGGATCGTCGGCGCAGCTATAGGTTGCAGCGGGCCGAGTCGACTTCAATGACTGTCGATCCGCCTGATTTCCGTTGCCAACAGGTCGAGCGGCAGAATGCGGTCGGCGGCGCCCAGCGCGATCGCTTCCTTGGGCATGCCGAAGACGACGCAGGTTTCCTCGTTCTGGGCGATGGTTGCGGCGCCGGCGTCGCGCATTTCCAGCAACCCCTTGGCGCCGTCGTCGCCCATGCCGGTCATGATGATGCCGAGCGCGTTCGACCCGGCGAAGCGGGCGGCCGAGCGGAACAGCACGTCGACGCTGGGCCGGTGGCGCGAGACCAGCGGTCCGTCCTGCACCGACACATGATAGCGCGCCCCCGAGCGCTGCAGCAGCGTATGGCGGTTGCCGGGGGCGATCAGCACATGGCCGCGCAGGACCGGATCGCCGTCCTGGGCTTCCTTGACGGTGACCTTGGACAGGCCGTCCAGCCGTTTGGCGAAGCTGGCGGTGAACAATTCGGGCATATGCTGCACAACCACCACGCCCGGGGAATCGGCGGGCAGGGCCTCGATCACCACGCGCAGCGATTCGGTGCCGCCGGTCGAGGCGCCGATACAGACGATCTTTTCCGTGGTGCGGGCCATGGCGCGCGAGCCGGGCGAAGGCGGCGGCATGATGACGTCCGCGCTGAGCTTCTTGGCCACCGTCATCCTTGCAGGCAGCTTGCGCAGCTGGGCGGCGGCGGCGGCCTTGATCGATTCGCGGATATTGACGGCGGAATCTTCCAGAAATTGCCGCGTGCCCATCTTGGGCTTGAGGATGATGTCGACCGCGCCGGCCTCCAGCGCCTGCATCAAGGTCTGCGAGCCTTCCTCGGTCAGCGACGAGCACATCACCACCGGGATCGGCCGCTGGCTCATGATCTTGCGGAGGAAGGAGATGCCGTCCATGCGCGGCATTTCGACATCCAGCGTGATCACGTCGGGGATCTCGTTCTGGATGATGCGTGCGGCGGCATAGGGGTCGCCGGCGGTGCCGATCACCTCGATGCCGGGATCGGCGCTCAGTACGTCGTTCAGCGCCTGGCGGACACTGGCCGAATCGTCGACGATGAGAACCCGGATCTTGCCCATATGACTCACGCTCGCCTGAAGACGGCGTCGCCCAGCCATTCGAGCGGCAAATCCTTGCCGGCGAGGCTTTCGGCGTGGCCGAGGAACAGATAGCCGCCCGGCCGCAGATGATGGCAAAGGCGGCCGACCACCGCATCCTGGGTCGGACGGTCGAAATAGATCAGCAGGTTGCGGCAGAAGATCGCGTCGAAATCCGGATCGGCCGGATAGCGGGCATCCATCAGATTCAGATGCAGCAGGCTCAGCGTGTGGCGCAACTCGGGAGCGATGCGGACCAGCTTCTTGGAGCGGTCGTTCGAGCGCAATAAATAGCGTTTGCGCATATCCATCGGCACCGGCTCGATCATCTCTTCGGGATAGACCGCGCGCGCCGCCTTGGCGAGGACCTGGGTCGAGATGTCCGACCCCAGGATCTGAAAGCGCCAGTCTCCGCCGGTCGAGGCGCCGTAATCGGCCAGTACCATGGCCAGGGTATAGGGTTCGGCGCCGATCGAGCAGGCGGCGCTCCAGACCTTGTAAGGCCGGGAAAAGCCGGCGCCGCGTTCGGTCGCTTCCGGCAGGCAGCGGGTCCGCAGGGTGTCGAAGTGGCTCGGTTCGCGGAAGAAATCGGTCTTGTTGGTGGTCACCGCGTCGATCAGATGAACCGATTCCTCGTCGAACAGGCCTTGTTCGAACACGACCCGGCAATATTCGTCGAGATTGGACAGGCCGAGCGCCCGGGCGCGGCGGCGCAGGCGGCCCTCGACCATGGTCTTCTTGGCTGGCGGAACGCGGATGCCCGTGGTGCTCTCGATGAAGCGGGCTACCTTGGCGAAATCCGCATGCCGCAGCAGATCCAGCTTATCTTGCGGATCGGCCATCGGCGGCGCTTCCCGGCTCGTCGAGGGGACCGCTGTAATTCAGCAGGCCGGACAGGTCGATGATGGCCATGAAATCGTCGCCGCGCTTGCCGATTCCCTGGATGAATTCCGGCCGCCAGCGCATGCCGAGCTTGGGCGTGTCCTGCACCGAGCGGGTGGTGACCTCGGTGACTTCGTAGACCTTGTCCGCCAGGATGCCGACGGTGGTCGGTTCGCCATCCAGCTCGACATCGACCACGACGATGCGGGTGTCGATGCTGGGCGGCGGAGTCTCCATGCCGAACCGCACATGCAGATCGGCCAGCGGCACGACGCGGCCGCGCACATTGATCAGGCCGCTGACGAAGGGATCGGCATTGGGAACCGCGGTGACGGGCACCAGATCGAGGATTTCCCGCACGACATTGGCGTCGACGGCGAAGACCTCCTCGCGCAGGCCCAGCGTGACGATCTTGATCGCTTCCATGACCCTTCCTCCCTTCAATGGGTGGGATTTAGCCCAGGACCTTCTTGACGACGGCGAGCAGCTGTTCCTGCTTGAACGGCTTGGTGATCCAGGCGGTGGCGCCGGCCTGCTTGGCCTCGCCTTTCTTGCCTTCGTCGGACTCGGTGGTAAGGAACACGATGGGGATGAAGCGGTAAGCCGGCATCTGCCGCAATTCGCGGATCAGCGTCAGCCCGTCCATATTCGGCATATTGAGGTCGGTGACCACCAGCTTGACGTCGGCGCTGCCGATCTTGGCGAGGGCCTCCTTGCCGTCGGCCGCCTCCATCACATCATAGCCGGCGCCGCCCAGTGTCATCTTGACCATCTGCCGCATGCTGGCGGAATCATCGACGCTCAGGACCATTTTCCCCATGCAGCTCACTCCCAAAGTGGATTTCTCACAGGCGGCGGCTTAACTGTATAGCGGGTTCCGGCTCGGAACAAGAGCAGCGCCGGTCAAGTTTTTCTCTCTCTAAGGGATCGCATGGACGAAGTCGAACGCAGATTGCGGCGTCTCATGCCGTTGGACGGCACCGCGCCGATCCATCGCCTGAAGCCCGGCGAGATCTATTTCAATCCCAAGCCGCATCGTCTCGCCACCTTGCTCGGCTCCTGCGTCGCCGTCTGTCTGTGGGATGAGGAGCGGCGCATGGGCGGCATGACCCATTCCCTGGTTCCCAGCGGCGAACAGAGCGACCTGCATGCCACCGACGCCTCGATCCACGAGCTGGTACGGCGGATGGTGCGGGCCGGCTGCAGGACGTCATCGATGCGCGCCAAGCTGTTCGGCGGCTTCGCGCCGCTGAAAGCGCTCGGCATGGCCGGCACCATCGGCGCGGCGAACATCGAAAGCGCGGTGTCGGTGCTGCGCGACTACGACATCAGCATCGTCGCCCAGGAGATCATGGGCGATGGCGGGATCGTCATCTATCAGGATACCGAAAGCGGCGAAGTGACCGGCCGCAAGATCAATCCGCTGCAGACCGCCGAAGATCCCGACTGACCTATATCAATGCATCCTTCGCGCGCCCATGGTCCCTTTGGGCAGCTGGCATGGAGGAAGGCCTTGATGGTCGAAGGGGAAGACAGGCTGAAACGTTGGATGCCTCTGGAAGGGACGGCGCCGATCCATCGTCTGAAGCCGGGCGAAATCTATTTCAATCCCAAGCCGCACCGCCTGGCCACCTTGCTCGGCTCGTGCGTCGCCGTCTGCCTGTGGGATGGCGAGCGGCGCATGGGCGGCATGACCCATTCCCTGATACCCAGCGGCGGCGAGATGGATCTGCATGCCACCGACGCGTCGATTCATGAATTGGTCCGGCGCATGGTGCGGGCGGGGTGCCACACGGCGTCGATGCGCGCCAAATTGTTCGGGGGCTTCGCGCCGCTCAAGGCTCTCAGCGCGGCTGGCGGCATCGGCGCCGCCAATATCGAAAGCGCGTTTGGCGTCTTGCGCGAATACGGCCTCCGCATCGTCGCCCGCGAGATCATGGGCGAGGGCGGCATCGTCATCTATCAGGATACCGAGAGCGGCGAGGTGACCGGCCGCAAGATCAGCCCGCTCCGCCCCGCAAATCCTTGACCACCGCGAAGGGCACGCCGTCGCGCCGGACCTCGGCGATCTCGTGGCCAGGCAGGCGGCGATCGCAGGCGCCGCGCGTGGTGGCGACAAAGAAATCGGCGTGCTGCCAATCGGTCGTAGCCTTGATGGCGGGATCGGTCTCGTCGCCCATCTGGCTCGGCTTGCCGCACACCGCGACCCGCCACGGCGTCGCCCTCGCCATATGATGCAGGGCGATGTAATGGCTGAGATCGCCGGTCGCTTCGGCCAGCGACGATCCCCAATATTCCGTCTCGAAGCGGCCCTCGGCATTGCGCGTGCCGCCGACCAGATCGTTGAAGAAGGCATATTCATAGGGATGCAGGTCGGCCATCTGCGCGATCTGCCAGCCGCCCAGCAGCAGGGCGATCGCGGCGAAGGCCGGGCGGACCCGCATCTCCATCACTTTCGCCGCCGTCACGCCGGCCAGCACGGCCAGGGCCGGCAGCACGAACAGGAAATGCCGCTCGGCGTCATAGAGCATGGGGTTGGTCGCCAGGGTGTAGGCCAGCGGAAACAGTCCGGCCAGCAGCACCGGCAGATAGCGCCGCGACACGCCGCTGCGGAGCCCCAGCACGGCACCGGCGGCCAGCAGCAGCAGAACCAGATCGGGCAGCTTCACCGCCATATAGACCGGCAGATAGGCGGCCGGGTGATAGGTCCGCCCGACCATCTGGCCGAAGAACAGGGTGCCGATATTGCCGTTCATGGCGCTGAAATGGCGGAATGCCTCGATCGGATGGAGAATCGGCGAGACCTGCGCCCAGGGCCAGAACAGCAGCATCACCAGCCAGGCGACGGGCACGGCGGGTGCTACGCGCAGGATCATGCGCAGCCGGTTGCCCGGCGCGGCCAGGATGACGATCGCCAGATAGAAGAACAGCAGCACCGCGCCGATCCGCACGCCGAGCGCCAGTCCGACCGTGGCGCCGAAAGCCATGACCAGCTTCCACGACGGTTTCGGTAAATCGTCGGACAGGATCGTCAGGAAATGAACCGCCCAGATCATCGCGGCGGCGAACGGGATGTCCTTCGGATTGATGAACATCATGCCGTAATAGCTGGGCATCAGGGCCAGGCAGGCGAGAGCCGCGAACCCCGCAGAGGGACCGCCCAGGCGTCGCGCCAATCGCCAGGCGCCGGCCATGCCGATCAGGCCGGAGACGGCCTCCAGCAGATGCCGGGTCGCCCAATGCGGCCAGGGCGAGACATGGTTGGCCAGGGCCGCCAGCGTGTCGAACAACCCGCCATAATAATAGAGATCGATATAATTCAAGGCCGAGCGGTCGGCGCCTAAAGTGGCGTACCAGGAGACGATCTGGCCGCCATAGACATCCTGGACTTCGGCGTCGAAGCCGTTGCCGTAATGCCCGAACGTCGCGGCCACCAGCACCGCCAGCAGAACGAAGAGAAGGGCGCTGGCCCGGTCCCAGGAAAGATAGCGCTGCATTGAGGAATGCTCCCACTCGGCGGGAGATTTTTTACGCCGCGATTGCGACCAAATGGTGGCAAATGCGCTGGCGCCTCATTCCGGCCGATTTGTCCGCTTATCTTCTACCGCGTACGAGGGGGCGAGACCCGATCGATCATGGAGATTGTCATGCGAATCAAGTACATCGGCGCTGTTTTGGTCCTGGCCTCCGGGACCGCCCTGGCGCAGACGCAGATGCCCTCCCAGCAGCCGGCCCCGCAGACCGTGCCGCAAACGGCTCCTCAGCCCCAGCCGGCCGAGACGCCGTCGAACGCCGCTCCGGCGGAAATGACGCCCGCCACTCCGGTTCCCGAGGCCGCTGTCGAGCATCCGAAGCTTCGCACGGTTTCCGCCTGCCAGAAGGCCATCCAGGCCAGCGAAAAGGCGCTCGAAAAGTCGCAGGCCAGCCCGGACACCATCGCCCAGGCCTGGCAGCATATCTCGAACGCGAAACAGGAGAAGGGCGCCGCCTGCAAGGACGAGGCGAAGCAGGCCCAGGAGATGCTCTAGGCTGTAGGGACAATTTAATATTTTGAGGATTCCCGGCATCGGGAAGCTGTGATTCTATACTGGCCTTTGGGGGCGAGTATGGAAGGCGAGGTTCTGCGAGACGATCAGTGGGAGCGCCTGCGCGAGTTTGTGCCCGGTGGCCGTAAAGGGCGCCGGGGGCCCCGCAGCGATGGGCGTTGCTTTTTCGATGCGATCCTTTGGGTGGCACGTTCGGGTGCGCGTTGGCGAGATCTGCCGGAGGATAGGTTTGGGCCCTATGGGACCATCAAGAAGCGCTATTATCGTTGGATCGTAGAGGGTGTGTTCGACCGCATCTTTGAGGCGGTCGCATCCGATCCCGACATGGCGTGGCTGGCAATTGACGCCACCGTGATCCGGGCTCAAGCCCAAGCTGCCGGTGGAAGGCGTAAAAGGGGGGATCTCAAGCCCAAGCCCTTGGGCGCTCCCGTGGTGGCTTCGGAACCAAAATCCATGCCGTAGTTGATGCGCTCGGCTTGCCGGTGCGCTTCGAGTTGGGCCCCGGGCAGCAAAATGATATGGCTCCGGCCTACGACCTGATCAGAGGATTGAAGGCTAATCAGGTCTTAGCCGATAAGGCGTATGACGCTGACAGTCTGTGTGACCTCATCCTTAAGCAAGGCGGCGAGCCAGTTATCCCGCCTCGCCGTAATCGAAAATTCCAGCGCACTTACGACCAACTCGCATACAAAAGGCGCTGGGGAATTGAAGGCTTCTTCGCCAGGCTCAAGCAATGGCGCCGCATCGCCACCCGTTACGACAAACTTGCCGCCAACTTTCTTGGTTTTATCAAGCTCGCCAGTATCATGCTTTGGCTGAAGTAATTAAATTGTCCCTACAGCCTAGACACTCTATATGACGCGTCGCCTCCGGCTCAGCGTTTTCGCCGGACGACCGGCGCGGCGCCAGTCGGCGCCGTGAGCAGTATGCGATTCTAAGGGATCGCAAACCGCTCTAAGCCTTGGTGATAAAGCCGGCTGACAACGCCTCGTAGAGCGGGTGCGGATTGATCAGCCGGCTGACGCCATAGCCCAGCGCGGCGGACATCATCAGGGGAATGATCATGGTATGGTTCGCCGTCATCTCGGTGATGATGACGAAGGCGGTGATCGGCGCCTGTACCGCTCCAGCGAAATAGCCGGCCATGCCGAGAACCACGATCGCGCCCGGAACCGCATGGGGAAACAGGGCGGCGGCCAGATGTCCGACACCGGCGCCGACCGCCAGGGACGGCGCGAAGATGCCTCCCGGCAACCCGGCCAAGGTGGACAGCAAGGTCGCCGCCAGCTTGGCGGGGGCGAAATACCAGACGAGGCCGTGGCCTTCCAGCGCGCCGCGGGCCTGTTCGTAGCCGGTTCCCCAGGTCGCTCCGTCGGTCGCCACCGCCAGCAGCGCCACCAGTAATCCGCAAACACCGGCGACCAGCAGGGAGCGCCGGATCGGCCGCACCGCCATCAGGTTCCTGAGCCGAATGGTTCCCAGCAAAGTCAGCTTGGCGAACAGGGCGCCAAGCAGCCCGCCGCCGATGCCGCACACCGCCACCGACAGCCAGTTCAGCGGCTCGCCCAGGCTTGCATCGGTGACGCCGAAGTAGCTGTAATTGCCTAATATTCCCAAGCTGGCCAAGCCGGCCAGGATCACCGCCGACAACACCAGGAACGAGGTGCGCGCTTCGTAAGCGCGGCTCAGCTCTTCGATGGCGAAAACGATGCCGGCCAGCGGCGTATTGAAGGCCGCAGCGACACCGGCCGCGCCGCCCGCGAGGATCAGGCCGCGCTCGCGCCCCATGCCGCTCCAGCGCGCTGTGTACAGCATGATCGAGGCGCCGACCTGAACGGTCGGGCCTTCGCGGCCGATCGACGCTCCGGTGCCCAGGCCCAGAAGAGTCAGGAACACCTTGGCGGCGGTGAGTTTCAGCGACAGCAGCCGGGTGCGCTGCTCCGGCGTGCGCAGAACCCGCGCCGCGATGGTCTGGGGAATGCCGCTGCCCTGGGCGCCGGGGAAAAAGCGCCGGCACAGAAAGGCCGACAGCATGAAGCCGGCCGGAGTCACGGCCAGCGTCCACCAGCGATGCCCGGCGAAGGTGCCGGTGAACCAATGCTGGACCCAATCGGCGCCCAGCGCGAACCCGACGCTGATCACGCCGACAGCCAGCGCGCCGACCCAGAACACCAGGCGGCGGCGCCACAAAGTCAGTGACAGATAGAGATGTTGCTGGCGGCGGAAACTGGGAACAGGCATTTACATCGCATGTAGCACGTCCAGGGGTGGATTTGTTGGAAAACCGCATCGGACATTGGATCTTCGACGCCGACGGGGCGCGCCTGACGGGCCGGGGCGAGGAACGCCATCTGGAAGACCGCGCCGCGCGCACGCTCGCTCTGCTGTGCGAGCGCCGGGGTGACGTGGTGTCGCGGGAGGACATCCTGGCGGCGGTGTGGAACGGCCGCGCCGTCAGCGACAACAGCGTCGCCGTCGTCATGCGCGACCTGCGGAAGGCTCTGGATGACGATGCGCGCCAGCCGCGCTTCATCGAGACGGTCGCCAAGCGTGGCTATCGTCTGGCGCCTCCCGTCGTTCCGGCGCGGCGCAAACGGATCTGGCCGGTGGCCGCCGCCGGCGCCGCCGTGCTGGCTCTCGGCCTTTATCTCTTTCTATACCGCCCGCCGGTCGTGCTGGCGGTCGAACCGGTTCACAACGAAACGGGGCAGGAGGCTTACGAGCCCCTGTCCCGCGCCTTGACCGAGGTGGTTATCGGCGAGACAGCCAGGATGAAGGGCGTCGCCGTCGCCGCGCGGGACGCCCGCTTGCGGCTGGAGGGACGCCTGATCCTGTGGAACGGCGTCCCCGCCCTCGGCCTCACGGTGACCGATCCCGTCAACGGCCATGTGGTTTGGACCGGCATGGCCGAAGGCGGCGAGGATGTCATCGCCAAGCTGACGGCGGCGAAACTCGGCGAACTGGGGCGTAAGCTCCGTCACCGCACCGGGTTGGACGAATAGGCGAGCGAGGCGATTTTCCAGCCTTGCTCGGTCCTGACCAATTGCCAGGTCTCGCTGCCCCGATTCGTCTCTTTGCCGCCCATCATGAAATGGAAGGTGAACCAGGCGCTGGCCACCGTGCCGTCGCTGCGGATTTCCACATCGGTATGGCGCGGATCGATATCCGCGTTGCTCTGCGACACCAGGGCCGCGAAGTCCTGATAGCTGCCGGGACGCAGCTTGCCGCTATCGGCCAGCACATTGAACCAGGCGGCTTGCGGCAGGAAGAAGCTCTTCAGCGTCTCGCCGTCATGAGAGACGACCGCCTGGTGAAACTCGGTCATCACCTGCTCGATGGCGGCGGTATCCGACGCGGCGGCGGGCAGGGCGAAACAGGCGGCCAGGGCCAGGATGGGCAGGGAACGGATCATGCGAATTCCTCGGGTTTCGGGAAATTCAGCTAGGGCCGATGAGCCGCCTGACTCAAATAAAGAAGCGATAAAGTTTCAATGAACCGCCGACGTCACCGTTCGAGTCGGCCCAGCCATTCCAGAAGGCCTTCCGCCGAGGCGAAATCCTCGATGCTGCGGGCATTGCCGCCAGCCATGTCGGCCAAAGCGCGGCCCGGGCCCAGTTCGAGGAAAGAGGCCGCGCCGCGCTCGGCCAGGGCGGCGAGGCAGGCATCCCAGCGCACAGTCTCGGCGATCTGGCGGCTCAGCGTGTCGACCGCCTTGTCGCGGGTGAACAAAGTGGCGCCTTCCAGGCCGTCGATCAGCGTAACCGGACCGCCCGGCGCCTTGGGATCGGCGGCTTCGATCGCTTCGCGCAGGGCCGGAACGGCGGCGGCCAGCTTCGAGGTGTGCGAAGCCACCGATACCGCCAGCAGCGTCGAGCGCAGCGCGCCGGCTTCCAGCGCCGCGTCGCGGAAAGCCTCGGTTGCTTCGGCCCGCCCGCCGAGGATATAGCCGTCGCCCGGATTGGTGATGGCGATCTCGACATCCTTGAGCCGCGCCAGCGCCTCGACCTGGTCGCGCGGCAATCCGCGCACCGAGACCAGCCCGTCATGCTCGCCGCCGCATAAATCCATCAATTCCGCCCGGCGTGCCGCCAGGGCCAGCAGCGGATCGTAATCCAATAATGCGGCGATGCCCCAGGCCGACACCTGCCCGACGCTGTAGCCGGCCGCCAGGAAGCGGTCGGGCAGAGCGGGCGCGATCAGGCGATGGGCCGCCAGGGCCTGGGTGACGCAGAGAATCTGGGCCGGACGGTTGCGGCGCAGCGCCTCGGGATCGGCGGTTTGCACCCATTCGCGCGGATCGGTGCCCAGCAGGATCGAGGCGGCGGCGAAAATCGGCTCGGCCGCGGCGCAGGTGCCGGTCAGGCGGAACATGCCGGGATGCTGGGTTCCCTGGCCGGAGCAGAGCAGGGCTAGCACGGATCACCCAGCGTTCGGGCGAACAGCGACATGGCCAGCAGATCGGCGGACCCGCCTGGGCTGAGATTGCGCTCGACGAAGGCATCGTGGACAATCTTCGCCTCCTCGCGCCAACCGGATTGCCCGACGCCGCCGCGCGCGATGAATTGGGCGGCCTCGCGCCGGGCGAAAGCAAGACCGTCGGCGCCGCCGCGATGCAGCAGATTGGTGTCGTCGAGGCGGGCGATCAGGGCGAAACAGCACTGCACCCGGCTGGCCTCGGCATCGCCGCCCGAGATGCGTTCGCCGTCGATCAAGGCCGGCAGGCCGATCGTGTAGAGCATCGGAAAACCATCGGCGGCCTGACGGCGCGCGCCGCCCGCGCCATGCTGCCGGGCCGCCTGCATGCCATGGCTGCGCAGCAGGACCGGGCCGGACAGGATGGCGTCGCCCCACAGCCGGGCGACGACGCCGCCCAAGGTCGCGCCGCCCTGCCAGACCGAGCGGAACCCGGCGGCGGCGGTCAGCAGGCCCAGCCCGAAGATGGCGCCACGATAAGTGTTGACCCCGCCGGTATTGGCCAGCATGGCGCGCTCCGCCTCGATGCCGATCACGCGCAGCCGGCCCATGTCGGCGCCCTGCATGCCCGCCGCCGCCAGGTCGGCGAAATAGGGCATCAGCAGATCGGCGCTGGCATGCAGCATCGCCGCATCCATGTCGCGGTGCGAGCCGGTGTCGACCGGGCTGACCAAGCCGGGCTTGGGATAGGTGTCGATTTCGAGATGCAGGCAGCTCGACGCCAGCAAGGCCAGCTCCTCGGCGCGGTCGGCGCGACGTGTTTGCGTCTGACCGCTCATGCCAGGAATTCCGCGCGGCTCATCGGGCCGACGCCCGTCATGCGCTTGACCAGCACTTCCGGCGATCCGTCGAATAACTCGCGCCACTGGGCGGCGGTTCCGTCGGTGCGGATCAGCTCGCCATCGATGCGCATGGGCGCCGAGGCCGCGATCAGCGCGATCCGCCGCAGCATTGCCTCGCTTTCCGCGCGGCTTTGATGGGTGAGCAGCAGATCGAGATCGGAGGCCGGGCCGAGATAAGACAGGCCGGTGCCATATTGCCAGGCCAGGCTGCCATAGACGGCGACGCCGGGTGCTGCGCGCAGCAGGGCGGCGATCCATTCGCCCCAGGCCGGCGGTGCGCTGGCGGCGGCGTTGATCAGCGCCGGCGGCGGCGCCATTTTCGCGACAGCTTCGGGCGGCAGCAGGATGAACAGTTTTTTCTTGCCGGCCTCAGGCGGCAGGGCGAGCCCGGCCGCGACCAGCGTGCTCGGCGCGCCGTGCGGAGGGCGGCAGGCGATCAGCGGCCATTCCTTCTTCGCCCAATCGGCGACGTAAGGCTCGGCGGCCAGATCCGGGCGCTGGTCGAGCATGGCGGCCCAGGCGCCCGGGTCGGCCCACAGGCGCCAGTGACGGCGCACCCGTGCCTGCGCCTCAGGCACTGCGTTGCGCCAGCTCGACGATGCGGGCGGCGATGGCGGCGGCCTTGGGACGGCCTTTCCGCTGGGCCCCCAGCGCGTCGCGGCTTCCGGCGACGGCCGGCCGGGCCAGCACTTCGCGCAGCTGCGCGTCGAGCGGCACGTCGGGCGACCAGGTTTCGAACACCGCGCCGGTCTGTGCCAGATTGTCGAGGCCGGGCGCGAAGATCGGCGTCGCCTTGGCCTTTTCCTCCAGCACCGTGATCGGCAGCTTGGTGACGCGCGCCATCGAAGGCAGGTCCATCACTTCCGGATGGGCGCCGGGCAGGGCGATCAGCGTGTCGGCGGCCAACGCCGTGGCGATGAAGGCGCCCGCCGCGCTGCCGCCATAGAGCAAGGCGATGACGCGATGGCCGCGGATGCCGGCCAGGATCAGCGTCTTGGCAAGATGGGCGAGATATTCGTTGAGGCCGAGCATCTCATCACGTCGGGTCATGCGCTGGCTGGCGCTGTCGACCAGCAGCAGGATCGGCTGGCCGTCGCCGCTGGCCAGGACGTCGACCGCGTGGCGGGCCAGGGCGCAGGCATCTTCGACACCGAGAAAGCTTTTGACGTGCACGCCCAGCACATGCAGCTGACCGGCCTGCGGCAGCTTGGCGCCGCCGATCAGGATGCTCTCGCCGATGTCGACATGATGGCCTTCGGGGAACAGCGAGCCGAGGATCTCATCGAGCGTCATGCGCGTTCTCCCTCTTATGCAGGCCTTCGGCCAGGAAAGCCTCGGTGGCCAGGCCGGACACCGTCTCGGGGCGCAGCACGCCGAGCGCCGCCCAGACGTCGCGGGGCTCGGTCATCGCGCCGAAACGCTTCAGGCGGTGTTCCAGCCGCTTCTGTTCGTCGGCCAGGGTCAGGATATCCAGGGCGGCGCGGCGCGACAGGCCCTCGATCGCGGCGCGGCGGAAGGCTGCGACGTCGTCCTCGACGAACAGATCCGCGCCGCCGATCAGATAGCGGTGCTTGCCGCCGGTGACGCGCCACACCAAAGCGCGGTCCTTGCTGTCGAATTCGTCGGCGCCGCGGTTGGTCTCGATCACTTCCGGGCCGGTGACCGACAGGCGGCCATGTTCTGAGATCACCAGGGTCGAACAGCAGCCGGCGATCAGCCCGCCACCGCCGAAGCAGCCGGCGCGTCCGCCGATCAGCCCGACCACCGGGATGTCGTCGGCGCGGGCCAGCACGATCTCGCGCATGATCTCGGCGATCGCCATCTCGCCGGCATTGGCTTCCTGCAGCCGCACGCCGCCGGTATCGAACAGGATCAGCACCGGGCAGCGCAGCGTGCGGGCGGCGCGTAAGAGGCCGGTCAGCTTGGCGCCATGCACTTCGCCGAAAGCGCCGCCCATGAAGCGGCCTTCCTGCGCCGCGACCAGCACCGGCTGGCCGGACAGGCGGGCGCGGCCGACCACGATGCCGTCATCGAACTGCTCGGGCAGGTCGAACAGGGCCAGATGCGGGCTGACCTCGCGCTCTTCCGGGCCGATGAATTCCTCGAAACTGTCCGGATCGGCCAGGGCGTCGATGCGCTGGCGGGCGCTTGCCTCATACCAGGAACTCATGCCTTGTCCTCCTCGATCAGACGGACCGCCTGGGCCAGGCGCAGCGCGACGGTATCGGGCCGCGCGCCGCCGTCATTGATGGAGATCTTCAAGCCGCCGACCGGGCTGCGGCCGACGAAATCGGACAGCACCGCTTCCCACACCGGGCCGAAGCCGTGGGCGGCCGTGGAGATTTCGAAGCTGCATTCGCCCGGCGTCTGGCTGCGTTCAAGCAGCACTTCGAGGTTGCCGGAGGCGACCACGCCGACGATGGTCTGGGTCTTGTCGCCGCCGGCGGCGCGGTTGGTCTGGAACTGGAAGGTCAGTTTTTCCATGATGATCACCAATTGCGGAAGCGGCTGGGCGGGTCGTACAGGCCGCCCGAGGCCAGCATGAGATCCTTGATCGAACGCGCCGCCAGCATGCGGCGATCGGCGTCCAGCGGGTCGATGCCGAGATCCTCGGGGTGGCGGATGATGCCGCGTTCGCGCAGTTTCTCGACCATCTTCCTGTCCCGGCCGCGCCCGACATCGGTGTAACCGGCGACACCGCGGATCGCCTGTTCGCGTTCGTCGGCGTCACGGCACAGCAGCAGGTTGGCGATGCCTTCCTCGGTGACGATATGGGTAACGTCGTCGCCATAGACCATGATCGGCGCCAGATCGAGCTTCAGCTTGTCGGCCAGTTCCAGCGCGTCGAGCCGTTCGACGAAGGTCGGCACATTCTTTTCGCCGAAGGTCTCGCCGATCTGCACCACCAGCTTGCGGCCACGCCGCAGCGGAGCGGGCGAGGCGGGATCGGCCTCTTCGCCGGCCTTGAGCCAGGCTTCGGAGGGATGGCGCCGGCCGCGCGGGTCCGAGCCCATGTTCGGCGCGCCGCCGAAGCCGGCGATGCGGCTGGTGGTGACCGTCGAGCTGTGCCCGGACAGATCGATCTGCAGGGTCGAGCCGATGAACATGTCGCAGGCATAGAGGCCGGCGGTCTGACAGAAGGCGCGGTGCGAGCGAAGCGATCCGTCGGCGCCGGTGAAATAGATGTCGGGCCGCGCTTCGATATAGCGGTCCATGCCGACTTCCGAGCCGAAGCTGTGGATCTGTTCGACCCAGCCGGCCTCGATGGCGGGGATCAGGGTCGGGTGCGGGTTCAGCGCCCAATGGGTACAGATCTTGCCCCTCAGACCCAGTTTCTCGCCATAGGTCGGCAGCAGCAGTTCGATGGCGGCGGTGTTGAACCCGATGCCGTGATTGAGGCGCGTGATGCCATAGGGCTGGTAGAGGCCCTTGATGGCCAGCATCGCCGTCAGGATCTGCGTCTCGGTGATGGCGCCGGGGTCGCGGGTGAACAGCGGTTCGACATAGAAGGGCTTCTTCGCCTCGACCAGGAAATGCACCTGGTCGCCCGGAATGTCGACGCGCGGCACCTTGTCGACGATTTCCGCCACCTGAGCCACCACCAGCCCGCCTTTGAAGCTGGTCGCCTCGACCACTGTCGGGGTATCCTCGGTGTTCGGCCCTGTATACAGATTGCCGTCGCGGTCGGCGCTGACCGCGGCGATCAGCGCGACATTGGGGGTAAGATCGATGAAATAGCGGGCGAACAGCTCAAGGTAAGTATGCACCGCGCCCAGTTCGATCTGGCCGCCGAACAGCATGCGGGCGATGCGCGCCGATTGGGGGCCGGAATAGGAATAGTCGAGCTTGCGGGCGATCCCCTTCTCGAAGATGTCGAGATGTTCGGGCAGCACCACGCCGGACTGCACCATATGCAGGTCGTGGATGCGGGCGGGATCGAGGCCGGCCAGGGCGCCGGCCAGCAGATCGGCCTGTTTCTGGTTGTCGCCTTCGAGGCAGACGCGGTCGCCGGGCTTCAGCACGGCGTCGAGGAAGCGGGGCAGGGAGTCCTTGGACACCACCTTGCCCTCGGCGAAGCGGGAACCCGCCTCGATGCGGCCATATCTGGCCTTCTTCTGCGTATCCCAGGCCGTCATTACACACTCCTGCTGAGATCGGCGCAATGTGCATACACACTTGCTTATAAAACGCTTCCGTGCATACTTATACCCAATAAGAAGCCGTTTCAACCGGCCTCTGCATACAAAGGGAGAGAGTCATGACCATATCAGGGGTGGCGCTTCTCGCCATCTGTACACTTCTCGGAAATTATCTCGGCGACCTGCTGGGCATCGCGCTCGGCGTCAAGGCGAATGTCGGCGGCGTCGGCCTCGCCATGATCCTGCTGATCTCCGCCCGCATCTGGCTGGTCAAAAGCGGCCTGTTCAGCCACGGCCTGAAAATGGGCGTCGAGCTGTGGGGCTCTCTTTATATTCCGATCGTGGTCGCCATGGCCGCCACCCAGAATGTGGTGGCCGCCGTGAAGGCCGGCCCGCTGGTGCTGATCGCCGGAACCGGCTCGATCATCCTGTGCTTCTCGGCGGTCGCGCTCATCAGCCGCATCGGCCCCAAGGGGGAAACGATGGACGAGATCGAGGCGCGCGAAGCCCACGAACGTGACGCTCTCGCCGCCGCGAAGGGGGCCTGACCATGGAAGCTCTCGCCAAACTGCTCAATGCCAACGGGCTGCTGGTCGCCTTCGCGGTGGTCGGCCTGATGATGTGGACGTCCTATTTCATTTCCAAGCGGCTGACCTTCGGGCGCATCCATGGGTCGGCGATCGCCATCCTGATGGGCCTGGCGCTGGCTTTCGTCGGCGGCGTGCAGACAGGCGGCCAGAAGGGCATGGCCGATCTGCCGATGCTGGGCGGCATGGGGCTGATGGGTGGCGCCATGCTGCGCGATTTCGCCATCGTCGCCACCGCCTTCGAGGTCGATGTGGTGCTGGCCAAGCGCGCCGGCCTGATCGGCGCCATCGCCCTGGGGCTGGGCACGCTGCTGCCCTTCGTCCTGGGTGTCGGCGTCGCCATGGCGTTCGGCTATCATGATGCCATCTCGCTGACCACGCTGGGCGCCGGCGCCGTCACCTATATCGTCGGCCCGGTCACCGGCGCCGCGCTGGGTGCGGATTCGGCGGTGATCGCGCTGTCGATCGCGACGGGTGTGTTCAAGGCGGTTCTGGTGATGGTGGGAACCCCCTTCGTCGCCAAGCTCATCGGTCTCGACAATCCGCGGAGCGCCATGGTATTCGGGGGGCTGATGGGCACCGTCAGCGGGGTCTCGGGCGGCTTGGCCGCCACCGACCGGCGCCTGGTTCCGTATGGCGCGCTGACCGCCACCTTCCATACCGGCATCGGCTGCCTGGTGGCGCCCTCGATCTTCTATCTCATCGTCAAAGCCTTGATGGGGAACTGACCGATCATGACCGTCCTGCCGCTCGAGGAAATGACCGAAGAGCGGGTGCTGCTCTCGGATCGCATCCGCAATGTGCTGACCGACGAGATCGCCTCGGGAGCGCTGCCGGCTGGCACCGCTCTCGACGAACAGCAGCTGGCGGACCGCTTCAGCGCCTCGCGCACCCCGGTGCGCGAGGCGCTGCGGCAATTGTCGGTCAGCGGTCTGGTCGAGATGCGGCCGCGCCGAGGCGTCATCGTCACCCGCATGACGCCCGAGCGCATCATGGAGATGTTCGAGGCGATGGCCGAGATCGAGGCGCTGTGCGTGCGCTTCGCCACCTACCGCATGACGCCGCTGGAACGCAGCCATCTGATGGAACTGCACCGCTCGTCCGAGGCGATGGTGCTGGCCGGCGACATCGACGCCTATGATTCCTTCAATCGCGAATTCCATGTCGGGATCTACCGCGCCACCCACAACAACTTTCTGGTCGACCAGGCGATCGGCATCCGCCTGCGCCTCAACGCCTTCCGCCGCACCCAGCTGCATCAGGGCGACCGGCTGGAACGCTCACGCGAGGAGCATGACGCGGTGATGCGCGCCATCGCCCAGGGCGACGGCGACAAGGCGGCGCGGCGCATGCGCGCCCACATGCTGAACGCGGCCAGCGCCTTGGGGCGCTATATCGAGCTGCATCAGTCCCGCGATGGAACCTACTGAAACCCGCATTTTGCGCGGCGCTCCGAAGCGGTATTATGACACCGCACGATTAAGTTATTGATTTTAAACAATTCTTGATCGTTGACTTATAATTCTCATCTGACATAATCCGCGCCTTCCGACGGATAGGGCTGTCCTGCCGTCTTCCGATTAGAGATAACAAGGTTAGGCGACATGAAGACCTTTTCCGCCAAACCGTCCGATGTGAACAAGAAGTGGGTGGTGATCGACGCGGACGGCGTCGTTCTCGGCCGTCTCGCCAGCGTCATTTCGATGCGCCTGCGCGGCAAGCACCTGACCACTTACACCCCGCACAT
>JAJPHO010000066.1 GCA_021325215.1 Alphaproteobacteria bacterium | reverse complement strand
TTCAGCACAAGTCGATCCAAAACGCCCAAGACTGCCTCTCCAAAAGCAGTCTTGAATCATTTTTCCCGCTCTTTGGGAATCCCCCAAGAGTCCACAGCTCCTAGAGCATGGTTCAGTGGATGCGGATCGGCAACACGATGTTGATGCCGGGCGCCACCGGCGGCGGCGCGTAGACCGGCGGCGCCGCATAGACGACGGCCGGAGGCGGCGACACCACGACCGGCGGGGCCGCGTAATAGGGATGGTGGATGCGCCATTCGCGATCGTGCCATTCGCGGTCGCGCCACTCGTGCTCATGCCATTCCCGGTCGTGCCAGTCATGCGGATCGGCAAAGGCCGGCGCCGCGATGCCGGCGGCGATGGTCAGGGCAAGCAGGGTCTTGATCATGATCGGATACCTCCGGAAGCTTACTGCGCGCCGGTCTGGGCCTGGGCCCGGTCTTCGTTGGCGCGGCGCTTGTGATCGCGGAACACTTCGTCGGCGACCTTCTTCTGGTCGTCGCTCATGCCGTCATAGAGGGCGGCAAACACCTTGGCCATCTTGCGGGCATGCTTGGCATGGGCCTCGGCGATTTCGGCATAGGCGTTGAGGTCGGCCACGGCGGTCAGATTGGCCTCGTCCTTGCGCTTTTCCTCGACCAGCGCGCGGCTGGCCTCGGCGTTGGTGCGCATGACCTTGGCCACGGCCTTCCATTTGTCTTCCTGCTCGGGCGTGATCTGAAGTTTCTGATGCAGCTCGGAGATGCGGGTCTCCAGGCCGTTGCTGCGGCCGGCTGCCGCCGGCGCCTGCGCGAAGGCCGGTACGGAAGCCAGGCTGGCGGCGACGAGGACGGCGGACAGGGTCCGGGTCAGGGTATGGGCAGTGAACATTCTTCGTGTCCCCACGATAGGTTATGTAATGCGAGGAGAATCGCTCGGAATTGTGGAAATTCCAAGGCGTGTCAGGGGGTTAGACCCGTGACAAAAGCGGGGCGGCGGTCGAGCGGCGCACCACCAGGCTGGGTTCCACCAGGGTTTCCCGCTGCTCCGGAACGGCGCCCGGGGCCTGGGCCAGCAGCTTGCGCGCGGCGATGGCGCCCATCTCGCGGATCGGCAGGCGCACGGTGGTCAAAGGCGGCCACACCTTGCCCGCCATCGGGCTGTCGTCGAAGCCGATCACCGACAGATCGCGCGGGATATCCAGCCCCATCTCGCGAGCGGCGCGGATGACGCCGGCGGCCATCTCGTCATTGCCGGCGAAGATGGCGGTCGGGCGCGGATCGAGCGCCAGCAGCGTCTGCGCGGCGAGAATGCCGGATTCGAAGGTATAGCCGCCCTCGGCGTAATAGCGCGGATCGAGCGCCAGCCCGCGCGAGGCCAATCCCTCGATCACGCCCTGATGACGCTCGAGGGCCGAGCGGAAGCTGGCCGGCCCGGAAATATGCCCGATCACCCGATGGCCGAGATCGGCGAGATGACGCGCCGCCTCGGCCGCGCCCTGGCGGTCATGGGTCACCACCATGCGGCCGGGCAGGTCGAGCGACACCGCGGCGATCCGCGAATAGGGGCAGCCTATCGCCTCGAACATTTCGATCAGCGCCTCGTCCTCTGAGACGCGGGGCGGCAGCACCACGCCGAACAGGCGCTGACGCTCGACGAATTTACGGATGTCGGACAGGAAATTGGGGTGCTGGCGCGAACAGGGATGCACCACCAGCTCGTAGCCGGAGCCGCGGATGACATCGAGGATGCCCTGCTGCATGTCGATGACGTACTGGGCGTTGGGATTGTCGTAGATCAGCCCGATCAGGAACGAGCTGCCGAACGCCAGCCCGCGCGCCTGGGGATCGGGCTGATAGCCGACCTCCTCGATGATCGCCAGCACCCGGTCACGGGTTTCCTGTTTCAGCAGCGGCGAATTATTGATGACGCGGGAGATGGTCTTTTTCGAGACCTTGGCCAGGCGCGCGACGTCGTTGATCGTCATGCGCCTGGGCTCTGCTCCCTTGTCATTCATAGGGATCGCCGCTTACCAGGAGCCGGTATTGGCCATCGAGGCCCAGGGTTCGGCGGGCGGGAGGGCGCCACCTTTTTGTAGCAATTCGATGGAAATGCCGTCGGGCGTGCGGATGAAGGCCATATGCCCGTCGCGCGGCGGACGGTTGATGGTCACGCCGTTATCCATCAACTTTTTACACAGCGCGTAGATGTCGTCGACCGCATAGGCCAGATGGCCGAAATTGCGCCCGCCGGCATAGGTCTCCGGGTCCCAGTTATAGGTCAGCTCGACCAGCGGAGCCTTCGAGGTCCGCGCCGCCTCGGCGTCACCGGGGGCGGCGAGGAAAACCAGGGTGAAACGGCCCTTCTCGCTTTCCTTGCGGTCGACTTCGACCAGACCCAGCTTGCCGCAAAAGAACTCCAGCGATTGCTCGAGATCGCTGACCCGTATCATGGTGTGCAGATAGTTCATTATTTTCCCTCTGAGCCGACCATCGGCGCCCCGCTCCATTTGAGGTTGAGGCGGCCGCGGATCAATAGCCAGACGGTTCCCAGAGCGATAAGTCCGACCACCAGATTGGCGAAAATGAACAGGAACGGCGCCATCACCGCCGCCGGACCGGTCTCGCCCCGCGCGATCATGCGCAGCGGACCGGCAGCCAAGGCGGTGATGCCGAAGGTGAAGCCCCAGAAGCCCGGCGAGAAGCCGCCCTTGGCGATCCACGGCATCAGCCGCAGCATGATCAGGGTCTGCAGCAGGCCGTAGCCCAGCAGCATATGGGCGGCCAGGCCGGGCTCGCCAGGCCAGACCGACAGATAGGCCGAGAGGCCGACCGTCGCCGGGGCAATCTGAATGCCGAGGGTGGGACGCACCGGCTCGGCCATTTCCGGCGCGGTCAGCAGGCGGTGGATCAGGACCGATTCGATGGCCAGCCACGACAGGAACCCGGCGCCGAACATCAATTGCCCCCAATCGGCATGGCCCAGCGAGGCGGCGATGTTGGCGCCGACGAAATTGCCCGCCACCGTCGGCAGATAGAGCACGGCGGTGCTGGTGGAGGGATCGCGTCCGCCTTGCCACAGCGCGCCGGTGCGCCAGATCGCGAACCACAGGGTGAAGGCGCCGCCCAGCGTCGCGATGATTTCCGCCGCCAGCCGCGCATGGGGCAGCAGCGCCCAGGCCGCCAGCATGGTGGCGACTCCGGCCAGGCCGATGAAGCAGCATTGCACGGGATGGGCGGCCTCACCCTCGGCGTCAGTCCGGGCTACCAGCCATTTCAGGGCGAACAGAACCAGCAGCACCGCCCACACGGCGACCGCGACGGCCATCACCGCTTCTCCGACAATGGCCGGGAACTGCCAGGCCTGCGCGGCGGCCCGCCAGACGCCGCCGAGCCCGGCCAGGCCGAGCACGATGCCGAAATAGGATGCGGGAATGATCGGAATCCTCATGGTCCCCCTCCATGACGTCAGGGAACCAGCTTACCCCAGCTAAACCAAGCTTACGAGAGACCTGAGGAGTGGCGGCGCCCCCCCGCCCGTCCGCGCTTGGGCTCGGTGGCGAGCACCGGCTCCTCCTTTTCGGCGAAGGCGGCCCGCAGCGCGCGGACCAGTTCCTCCTCGCTATAAGGCTTCTGCAGGAACTCCTGCTTCAGCCCCTCACCGGAATAGAGCGACGGCGCGTAGCCCGAGACGAACACCACCTTCAGCGCCGGCCGCCGTTCGGTCGCCTTGTGGGCGAGATCGAAGCCATTGACGCCGCCCGGCATCACCACGTCGGTGAACAGCAGCTCGATGCGGGCATCATTATCGAGGATCTCGAGCGCCCGGGCCGGCGTCTCGGCCTCGATCACCTCGTGGCCCAGCGCTTCGAGGCGCGAGATCGCCATTTTGCGGACATTGTCATTGTCCTCGACGATCAGGATGCAGCGCGTCTCCATGCGCACCGGGCCTTCGGCCTCGACACTGCCTGCCTTGAGATGGGCGTCGGTGCGCGGCAGATAGAGCATGACCGAGGTGCCGACGCCCGGCTGGCTGTCGATCCGCACGCGGCCCCCCGATTGTTTGACGAAGCTGTAGACCATGGCCAGGCCGAGACCGGTTCCATGGCCCGGCCCTTTGGTGGTGAAGAAGGGCTCGAAGGCGCGCTGGGCCACTTCCGGGTCCATGCCGGTGCCGGTGTCGGTGACCGCCAGCATCACGCAATCGCCATCGGCGGGATCGTCCTCGCGGTGGATATTGACCGCCTCGATGGTCAGGGTTCCGCCCTTTTCCAGCATGGCGTCGCGGCCATTGACCGACAGATTGACCAGTGCCGATTCGATCTGGGCCGGATCGACGAAGATCCGCCACAGGCCGGGCTCGAGCTTGACGTCGATATTGATGGTCTCGCCCATCACCGAGCCCAGCATCCGCACCAGGCGCGGCACCATTTCCGACAGATCGACCACCTCGGCGCGGCGCGGCTTCTCGCGGGCGAAATCCAGCAGCTGGCGGATCAGCTCGGTGCAATTGAGGGCGCCCCCCAGCGCGTTCTGGATGCGCTCGTAATTCTTGCCGGGAGTGCCCTTAAGGTCGCGCGCCAGCAGATCGAGGTTCCAGATGATCACGCTCAGCATATTGTTGAAATCGTGGGCGATGCCGCCCATCAGCAGGCCGATCGCCTCCATCTTCTGCGAATGCAGCAGCTGCGCCTCCAGCACCCGGCGCTCGGTGACGTCGAGGCAGGTGCCGAAGATTTCCTTGGGGTGCCCGTCCTCGTCGCGCACCAGCACGGCTTCATCGAGGAACACCCGCTCGCTGCCGTCGGCACAGCGCCAGCGATATTCCATCGAGGCCGATCCGGTCGCTTCGATATTGGCCAGCGCCGCCTGTATCTCGGGTAAATCGGCGGGATTGACCCGGGCCGCCCACAGTTCGCGGTCGTCGACGAATTGCGCCGGACTGAAACCGATCTGCGTAGCGATGCTTTCGGACAGGAAGCGCGGACCGGAGAATTCGGCGCCCAGCCCGACGGTGTAGAGCGCGATCGGCAACGAGCGGACGATCATCGCCTGACGCTCTTCCACCTTGCGCAGGGCCATCTCGGCTTCGATCTTCTCGGTACGGACGCGCAGATTCTCGGACAGCAGCGTGCGTTCTAGGACGGCGCGCTCGCGGATCGCCGCGGTCTTCTTGAACAGATCGACGAACACCGAGACCTTGGCGCGCAGGATCACCGCATCGACCGGCTTGAAGACGTAATCGACGGCGCCCAGCGCATAACCGCGCGAGATCTCCTCGCTGTCGCGGTCATGGGCGGTGATGAAGATGATCGGGGTGGAGCGTGATTTCTCGCGCTTGCGGATCAGATCGGCCAGCTCGTAGCCGTCGATGTCGGGCATCTGCACGTCGAGCAGCAGGATCGCGACCTCGCGGTTCAAGAGGACGCGCAACGCCTCCTTGCCGGACTGGGCCTGGATGATCTCCTCGCCCAGCGGCGCCAGCAGGTCGGCCAGCACCAGCAAATTCTGCGGCTTGTCGTCGACGATCAGGATCGGCGCGATGCCGAGGCCCCCCTCGCCCGACAGGTCCTTCATCTCGCGGTCGATCTGTTCCCTCCCGAGAATGCTCACGGCTGCTTGGCCATGTGACGAGTGGGCGTCTTACGCAGCCAGACGCGCAGCACCGAGATGATCTGGTCGATGTCGACCGGCTTGGCGGCATAATCCGACGCGCCGGCCTGGATGCATTTCTCGCGGTCCTCCTTCATCGCCTTGGCGGTCACGGCGATCACCGGAAGATCGCGGAAGCGCTCGCGGGCGCGGATCGAGCGCATCGTCTCGTAGCCATCCATCTCGGGCATCATAACATCCATCAGCACCAGGTCGATGGACGGAGTCTTTTCCAGGATGGCGATGGCGTCGCGGCCATTCTCGGCATGCAGCACCTCCATCTGATGCTGCTCCAGCAGGCTGGCCAGCGAGAAGATGTTGCGCACATCGTCATCGACGATCAGCACCTTGCGGCCGGCCAGCAACGGCTCGCGCTGCCGGACGCCGTTCAGCAGGATCTGCTTCTCGGGCGGCAGGCCGGCGACCAGCCGGTGCAGGAACAGGGCGCTTTCGTCATAGAGCCGCTTGAGGTTCTCGGTGTTCTTGACGATCACCGTCTCGGCCAGCTTGCGCAGCTTGACCTCGTCGCGGCGGGTCAGGTCGCGGGCGGTGTAGACGATCACCGGCAGATGCGCCCCTTCCTTCTTGCGGATCTGCTCCAGCACGTCGAGGCCATCCATATCGGGCAGGCCGAGATCGAGGATGACGCAGTCGAACTGCTGTTCGCCGATCAGCTTGATGGCCTCAGCGCCGCTGCTCGCCACGCGGGTTTCGACATCGCCGTCGCCGACGATGATGGTGATGTTGAGGCTCTGCACCTCGTCATCCTCGACCACCAGCAGCCTCTTGACCGGACGGTCGAGGAACTGCGCGGTACGGTCGAACAGCCCGAACAGGGCGTCGCGCTCGACCGGCTTGGACAGCACCGAGAAGGCGCCGAGCTGCGGCGCCAGTTCCATGCCGTCCGCCGCCGAGACGATATTGACCGGTACATGGCGGGTGTCGGGATTGCGCTTCATCAGATCGAGGAAGCGCCAGCCATCCATGTCGGGCAGCTTCACATCCAGCACCACCGCGTCGGGCTTGAAATTGCGGGTCAGCATCAGCCCGTCGTTGCCATTGCCGGCGACCAGGCCGCGGAAGCCCTTGTCGCGCGCCGCCTGCAGCAGCACCTCGGCGAATTTCGGGTCGTCCTCGACGATCACCAGGATACGGTCGCCCGGATGCAAGGCCGCCCGGTCGTCCTCGATCACCGCGGCAGCGAGCGCCGCCGCCGGGATCTTCCTCATTTCGTCGCGCAGCTGGCTGACCACGCCGAGCAGCGGGCCGGGCGCGCTGGCCGCGTCATAGGTCACCGGCACGAACAACGTGAAGGTGCTGCCTTGGTCGAGCGCGCTGGTCACCGTGATCTCGCCGCCCAGCAGGCGGGCCAGCTCGCGGCTGATCGACAGTCCGAGACCGGTGCCGCCATATTTGCGGCTGGTCGTGCCGTCGGCCTGCTGGAAGGCTTCGAAGATCACCTTCTGCTTGTCGGATGCGATGCCGATGCCGCTGTCATGCACCGAGAAGGACACCACCATCGAGGCCGAATTGAGCGTGTTGTTACGCGAGCTCCAGCCCGCCGTCGCCCGCGAGATCTTCAGCTCGACTTCGCCCTTCTCGGTGAATTTGAACGAGTTGGACAGCAGGTTCTTGATCACCTGCTGCAGGCGCTTGCTGTCGGTCTGCATGATCGGCGGCAGCGAAGGATCGACCTCGATGGTGAAGTCGAGATGCTTGTCGGTGGCGATCTGGCCGAAGCTGCGCTGGAAGTAGTCCTTGAGGTCGGCGAAATTGAGCTCGCCCATATCCAGCGTGACCGTGCCGGATTCGATCTTGGACAGATCCAGAATGTCGTTGATCAGGGTCAGAAGCTCGGTGCCCGCCGTGTGAATGGTCTCGGCGAACTGCACTTCCTTGTCGGTCAGGGTCTTGTGGACGTTCTCGGACAGGATCTTCGACAGCACCAGCAGCGAGTTCAGCGGCGTGCGCAGCTCGTGCGACATGTTGGCGAGGAATTCCGACTTGTATTTCGAGGTGAGCGCCAGCTG
>JAJPHO010000106.1 GCA_021325215.1 Alphaproteobacteria bacterium | reverse complement strand
CTGCAGGGCGAGAAGATCGACATCATCCAGTGGTCGCAGGACCCGGCC
The DNA here is from genome assembly GCA_021325215.1 of Alphaproteobacteria bacterium. Taxonomy (GTDB): domain Bacteria; phylum Pseudomonadota; class Alphaproteobacteria; order Rhodospirillales; family Magnetospirillaceae; genus JAJPHO01. Next base: position 6,146 of record JAJPHO010000106.1, on the reverse strand, counting down.
ACCTTCATCGTCAACGCCCTGGCTCCGGCCGAGGTCGCCAAGGTGGTGCTGGACGAGGAGGCGCACCGCATCGAAGTGGTGGTTCCCAACGACCAGCTCAGCCTTGCCATCGGCCGCCGCGGCCAGAATGTGCGCCTGGCCTCGCAGCTGACCACCTGGGACATCGACATCCTGACCGAGCAGGAAGAGTCGGATCGCCGCAACGAAGAATTCCGTACCCGGTCGAAAATGTTCATCGACCTGCTGGACGTGGACGATGTCATCGCCCATCTCTTGATCGCGGAGGGCTTCTCCTCGGTCGAGGAAGTCGCCTTCGTGCCCCTGGAAGACCTCACCGAGATCGAGGGTTTCGACGAGAACGTCGCCGCCGAGCTGCAACAGCGCGCCCGTACCGCCCTGGAAGAACTCGACCAGCGCAACGAAGAGCGCCGCCGCGAGATGGGCGTCGCCGACGAGGTGGCCGCGCTGGAAGGTCTGAACTCCACCATGCTGGTGGCGCTGGGCGAGAAGGGGGTCAAGACCCTAGACGATCTGGCCGATCTGGCGGGCGACGAGCTGATCGAGATCCTCGGCAAGGATTCGCTGACCCTCGATCAGGCCAATGAGGTGATCATGGCCGCGCGCGCCCACTGGTTCGAGGGCGAAGGCGCCTGATCTTGGCGGAGCCGGAAACCCCGGAGGACGCCGAACTGGACGAGAAGGGGCCGCTGCGCCGCTGCATCGTTACCGGAACGGTGGGGCCCAAAGAGGGGATGATCCGCTTCGTGGTCGGACCCGACCAGCAGCCCGTCCCCGATATCGAGGGACGGCTGCCGGGCCGGGGAATGTGGTTGAGCGCGAAGCGGGATGTGGTAAATACCGCAGTGGCCAAGGCGTCTTTCGCCAAGGCCGCCCGCCAGAAGCTCGATGTGCCGGCCGATCTGGCCGATCGTTTGGAGACCCTGCTGCGGCGGCGCTGCCTCGATATTCTGGGGTTGGCGCGGCGGGCCGGGCAGGTGGTGTCGGGCTATGACAAGGTCCGCACCGAGTTGAAAGCGGGCCGGGGCGCCGTGCTCCTCGCCGCCTCAGACGGGGCCGAGGATGGCGTGTCCAAAATCGCCGCGCTGGCGCCCACCTTGCCGGTGGTGCGGGAGTTGAGCGCATCGGAACTGGGCGCGGCATTCGGCCGTGACCATACGGTGCATGGAGTTCTGTTGCGGGGCCGCCTGGCGGACCTGCTGCTGACGGAATCGGCCAGATTGGCCGGAATTGCGGGTGCCGAACCTTCGGCGCCGGCACAAAAGCGAGAGTAAGTCGAACAGATGACCGAGTCGAATGATCAGGATCGGAAGACGCCGCTGAAGCTGTCTCCGGGCAAGCTGGAACTGAAGAAGACCGTGGAGACTGGGCAGGTTCGCCAGAGCTTCTCGCATGGTCGTTCCAAGGTCGTCACCGTCGAGGTCAAGAAGAAGCGCACCTTCGCCGCTGACGCCGGTGGCGCCCTGCACGAGGTGAAGGACCAGCCCAAGCTCGTCGAACCGCAGGCCGCGCCCGTCGCCGCCCCGGTGGCCGAGGAAGAGCTGCCGCATATCGCTCACGACCTCACCAACAATGAGAAGGCGCTGCGCGCCCGCGTCCTGCAGGATGCGCTGAAGGCCGACGAAGAGGCCCGCCGCCGCGCCGCCGAGCGCGAAGTCGAGCGCCTGGCCGCCGAGGAAGAGGCCCAGCGCCTGGCTGCCGAGCTGGCCGCCGCCAAGGCTGCCGCGCCGGAACCCGAGCCGGAACCCGTTCCTGCCCCGGCTCCGGCCGCTGCCGCCGCTCCGGCGCCGGCTCCCGCTGCGGCTCCCGCCGCTCCGGCCAAGCCGGCCGCGCCCGCGACCGCCGCTCCGGCCGCCGCGGCTGCCGAGACCGAGGAAGAGGACGAGGACCGGGCCAAGCGTCCGGGCGCCCGTCCGGTGGCGCACAAGCCGGTTCCGGTGGTCAAGCGCAACGAGCCGCGCCGCCGTGAAGGCAAGCTGACCATCAGCGCCGCTCTCGACGAGGATCGCGGCCAGCGCGGCCGTTCGCTCGCCGCCGTCAAGCGCGCCCGTGAGCGTGAGCGTCTGAAGCAGGCGCAGAAATCGACCGAGAAGGTCGTGCGCGACGTTGTGATCCCCGAGACCATCTCGGTGCAGGAGCTGGCCAACCGTATGGCCGAGCGCAGCGCCGACGTGATCAAGTGCCTGATGCGCAACGGCATCCTGGCGACGATCAACCAGGTCATCGACGCCGACACCGCCGAGCTGGTGGTGTCCGAGTTCGGTCATACCATCAAGCGCGTCGCCGACGCCGACGTCGAAATCGGCCTGGAAGGCGACAAGGACCAGGATTCGCAGCTGGTCTCGCGTCCGCCGGTCGTCACCGTCATGGGCCACGTCGACCACGGCAAGACCTCGCTGCTCGACGCCCTGCGCTCGACCGACGTGGTGTCGGGCGAAGCCGGCGGCATCACCCAGCATATCGGCGCCTATCAGGTGACGATGAAGAGCGGCCAGAAGATCACCTTCATCGACACGCCGGGCCACGAGGCGTTCACCGCCATGCGCGCCCGCGGCGCCAAGGTTACCGACGTGGTGGTGCTGGTGGTCGCGGCCGATGACGGCATCATGCCGCAGACGGTCGAGGCGATCCGCCACGCCAAGGCGGCGGGTGTGCCGATCATCGTCGCCATCAACAAGATCGACAAGCCGGGCGCCAATGCCCAGCGCGTCCGCCAGGAACTGCTGAACCACGAACTGGTGACGGAAGATCTGGGCGGCGACGTGCTGGCGGTCGAAGTGTCGGCCAAGCAGCGCACCAACCTGGAAGCGCTGGAAGAGGCGATCCTGCTGCAGGCGGAAGTCCTCGATCTCAAGGCCAATCCGAACCGTGCCGCCTCGGGCGTCGTGGTCGAGGCCAAGATCGAGCGCGGCCGAGGCTCTGTCGCCACGCTGCTGGTGCAGAAGGGTACGCTGAAGGTCGGCGACGTGTTCGTGGCCGGTTCCGATTGGGGCCGCGTGCGCGCGCTGCTCGACGATCATGGCAACAAGATCGAGAGCGCCGGTCCGGCCACGCCGGTCGAGGTTCTGGGTCTGCAGGGCGCTCCGTCGGCCGGTGACGATTTCATCACCGTCGAGACCGAAGCCCGCGCCCGTGAAGTCGCCGAGTACCGTCAGCGCAAGATCCGCGACGCCAAGGCTGTCGCCGGGGCCCGCGGCACGCTCGAGCAGATGTTCTCGAAGATCGCCGCCGGCGAAACCAAGGAACTGCCGGTCGTCATCAAGGGCGATGTGCAGGGTTCGGTCGAGGCCATCACCTCGACCCTCGAGAAGCTGGGCAACGAAGAGGTCAAGGTCCGCGTGCTGCACGCCGCGGTCGGCGGCGTCAGCGAGTCCGACATCACCCTGGCCAAGGCTTCCGGCGCCCTGGTGATCGGCTTCAATGTCCGCGCCAACCCGCAGGCCCGCGCCCTGGCCAGCCGCGACGATGTCGAGATCCGCTATTACTCGATCATCTACGACGTGGCCGACGATGTCCGCCAGGCGCTGACCGGCATGCTGTCCCCGACCCTGCGCGAGCAGTTCCTGGGCAATGCCGAGATCCGCGAGGTGTTCAACATCACCAAGGTCGGCAAGGTCGCCGGCTGCATGATCACCGAAGGCATGGTCAAGCGCGGCGCCAAGGTTCGTCTGCTGCGCGACAATGTGGTGATCCACGAAGGGTCCTTGGGCCAGCTCAAGCGCTTCAAGGATGATGTCAAGGAAGTCCGCGAGGGCTATGAGTGCGGCATGTCGTTCGAGAATTACAACGACATCCAGGTCGGCGACATCATCGAGTGCTTCGAGATCGAAGAGGTGGCGGGCGTCCTGTAAGGGCGCTCCTAGTGCAATTTTCTGGGTGCCGGCCCCCTTGTGGGGCCGCGCGAGGCGACCAATGGGCCCTTTCGGGGGCCCGCGGGTAGCCGAGGCGAGAGCCAAGCTGCTGGAAGTGGCGCCCGGCAATTGAGGGACATATAAAATGACACGAGGCGGCATGAAAGCGCCGAGCCAGCGGCAATTGCGCGTTGGCGAAGAGGTGCGTCACGTCCTCGCCAATGTGCTGGAACGGGGTGAGATCCGCGATCCCGACGTGGCCGGCAAGGTGATCACCGTGACCGAGGTCTCGGTGAGCCCCGATCTGCGCAATGCGTCCGTCTATGTGATCGAGATGGGCGGCGGCGACGTCAAGGCGCTGCTGAGCGGGCTGAAAAGAGTCGGTTCCTATTTCCGCCACGAGATGGCGCAGAAGATGACTCTGCGCACGGTGCCGACCCTGCATTTCCATCCCGATACGTCGTTCGACCGCGCCAGCCGCATCGATGCGCTGCTGGCCTTGCCGGAAGTGCGGCGCGATCTGGACCATGACGAAAGCGGCAGCCCGGAAGATGGGTCGTAAGCGCACCGGCCTGCCGATCAATGGCTGGCTGGCCATCGACAAGCCCCTGAACGTGACTTCGACCGCGGTGGTCGCCATGGTGCGCCGGTTCACCGGCGCGGCCAAGGTCGGCCATGGCGGCACGCTGGACCCGTTGGCAAGTGGTGTGCTGCCGATCGCCCTGGGCGAGGCGACCAAGACCGTCGCCTATGCCATGGACGGCAAAAAGACCTATCGCTGGACGGTGACCTGGGGCGAGGAACGCTCGACCGACGATGCCGAAGGCGAGGTTACGGCGACCAGCGACGTGCGCCCGTCGCGCGAAGCCATCCTGGCCGCCATCCCGCGGTTCCTCGGCGATATCGAACAGGTTCCGCCGATCTTTTCCGCCGTGAAAGTGGCGGGAAAGCGCGCCTATGACCTGGCGCGCGCCGATCAGGAAGTGACACTGAAGGCCCGCATCGTGCGCATCGACCGCTATGGGCTGCTCGAGTGCGACGAGACTTCGGCCAGCTTCGAAGTGGCGACCGGAAAGGGCGCCTATATCCGTTCCCTGGCCCGTGATCTGGCCAGGGCGCTCGGCACCGTCGGCTATGTCTCGGCCCTGCGCCGGACGGCCGTCGGCCCGTTCGATCTCACCAAGACGATTTCCCTGGAAACGCTTGAGGAGTTTGGGCATAGTGCCGCCTCTGCAAATTTAGTGCTTCCTGTCGAGACCGTGCTGGACGACATCCCGGCTCTGGCCCTGACGGAAGATGAGGCGCGCCGCCTGCAGAGCGGTCAGTCCCTGCCGACAGTTCGGCTGACTGACCAAAAATCGATCCCGACCATATCGAGCGGTGAAGCCGTGCGAGCCATGGCCGAAGGGCGATTGGTGGCGTTGGCCCGTATCGACGGAGGAGAACTCCGGCCGGTGCGTGTTTTGAATCTTTAATTATGGAGCAATCCGATGTCGATTACCGCTGAACGCAAGCAGGAAGTCATCAAGGAATTCGCCGCCGAAGGTAAGGGTACCGGTTCGGCCGAAGTGCAGGTCGCCATTCTGTCCGAGCGCATCCGTAACCTGACGGAGCACTTCAAGGACCACAAGAAGGACTTCCACTCGCGCCGTGGCCTTCTGATCATGGTCGGCCAGCGTCGCCGCCTGCTGGATTACCTCAAGGCCAAGGACACCAGCCGCTACGAGCAGCTGATCAGCCGTCTGGGCCTGCGCAAGTAATCCATGGCGCTCCGCCCTCTCAATTCGACAAGAGGGCGGCAAGCTTTCGAATTTTGCGGAAACCCGCGCAAGGAATGCCTTGCGCGGGCTTTGCCATATTTGGTTGTTTGATCTGAGTACGTCGACTGACGGCAGGGCAATCCGGCTCTGTCGGTTGAGATAAGGAAAAGTACATGTCTATGTTCACTCAATTCCGCAAGGAACTGACCTGGGGCGGCAAGAAGCTGGTTCTCGAGACCGGCAAGATCGCCCGTCAGGCCGATGGCGCCGTCATGGCGACCTACGGCGACACCAAGGTGCTCTGCACCGTCGTTTACGCCAAGGCGCCGAAGCCGGGCGTCGATTTCTTCCCGCTGACCGTGAATTACCAGGAAAAGGCCTTTGCCGCCGGTAAGATCCCGGGCGGCTTTTTCAAGCGCGAAGGCCGTCCGTCCGAGAAGGAGACCCTGGTCTCCCGTCTGATCGACCGTCCGATCCGCCCGCTGTTCGCCGATGGTTTCCGCAATGAAGTGCAGGT
>JAJPHO010000026.1 GCA_021325215.1 Alphaproteobacteria bacterium | reverse complement strand
TTGGCGCCGGGGAACTGGGCGCGCACCACCACGGTGGGCGGCACCACTTCCGGATATTCGGAAATCGGCAACTGGAACAGCGAGATCAATCCCGCCAGGAAAATAGTCACCGAGATCACCCCCGCGAAGATGGGGCGATCGATGAAGAATTTGGACAGGTTCATTTTGGAATCCTCGGAAACGCCGCCCCAACCCTGCTGCTGGGGCGGCTTCGGAGAGAATTAGTTGGCGGCGGTCTGAGCCGCTTCGTGCGGCGCCACCACCACGCTGGGGCGGACATGCTGGATGCCGTCGACGATCACCTTGTCGCCGGGCTGCACGCCCTTGAGGGCGACGCGGCTGGTGGCGACCTGCGGGCCGAGCTCGACCGGGCGGTATTCGACCTTGTTCTCCTTGTCGACGACCAGCACGAACTTCTTGCTCTGGTCGAAGCCGATCGCCTTTTCGGGCACGAGGATCTGCTCATGCTCGACCGGGCTGGCCAGGCTGACGGAGACGAACATGCCCGGCACCAGGGCGCCGTCGGTGTTCTCGAACTTGGCGCGCGCCCGGATGGTGCCCGAGCCGACGTCGAGGCGGTTGTCGAAGCTGTCGATGAAGCCCTGATAGACATGGCCGTGATCGCCCGCCAGGGTCAGCTGGACCGGCACCTTGTGCTCCTGCTCGGGGCTGGCCGCGGCCTGGCGGATGGTGTCGACATAAGTCTGCTCGTCCACCTCGAAATCGGCATAGATCGCCTGGTGCGAGACCACGCTGGTCAGCACCGGGGCGGCCGGGCCCGACTGAACGATATTGCCGACGGTCAGCTCGGCGCGGCTGGTGCGGCCGCTGATCGGGGCGCGCACATAGGCGTGCTCCAGATCGACCTGGGCGGTCTTGAGATCGGCCTCGGCGGCCTTCACGGCGGCATCGGCGACGCGCAGATTGTTGTTCCGCTCGTCATAGATGCGCGTCGCGATAGCTTCCGTCTTGATCATGCCGGCGGCACGAACCTGCTCGATCTTGGCGAAGTCGGCATTGGTCTTGGCCGAGGCCAGATTGGCTTCGGCGCGGGCCACCGCCGCCTCATAGGGGCGCGGATCGATCACCAGCAGGATGTCGCCCTGCTTGACATATTGGCCGTCATGGAAGCGCACCTCGGTGATGCGTCCGTTGACTTCCGGGCGGATCTCCGCCTGGTCGACCGCATGCAGGCGGCCGGAGAATTCGCTCCAGACCTGCACCTTCCTGGCGGCCAGGGTCTGCACGGTCACCTCGACCGCCGGCGGCGGCGCGGGCGGCGCCGCGGCTTCGGAGGGATGGCTGCGCCCCGCGGCATAGAGCCCGCCGCCTGCCACCAGCGCGGCCAGCGCGACGGTCAGCAGGGGACGCTTCGAAATCGTCTTAAAAGAGGTCATGGTGGTGGTCTCTTCCATAATTAGGCGGCGCGCCGGATGGTCTCGACCGGCGCGTCCTGGCTGGTGGATATGGGAGTACCTTTCTGAAAGACAAGTACCCACAAAAAAGTTAGTGCAAATATCGCGCTGGCGACGGTATCGGCATAAGGCAGCGTGACGGCGCGCCACGCCGTCAGCGCCAGCGCGCGCAGGCTGCGCGACACCAGACCCCAATCGGTCCCGTGCGCGGCGGCACAGCATTCCATCTTCATTTGCGCCTCCGCGGTTCAGTAAGCGGCGACACTATGGCCGAGGAACATCCTTGAATTAAGTGCGCTTTGGTCATCTTATTCGTGACTTTCAATCACGGTAGAAACAGCCCCGCCGCGAAATCTGCTGACGAATCGCGGGAGGTGTGCTCTGAATTGTCGAAACGGTCGCGCTTGTCTGTCCGGTAGCGCCACACCCCCCAGATAGGGGCTTGCTTTCCGAAAGACAAGTACATACCTAAAGGTAAGTTTAATACGCGATCGTTGGGGGACGATGTCCGTGAAGGATTAGGATAATGGGTTTGAAAGAGTATGTGTGCGGCCTGGAAGCCGCGCTGGACGTGATCGGCGGCAAATGGAAAGTGCTGATCATGTGGCCGCTGAAGAACGGAGCCTCCCGCTTCGGCGAGCTGAAACGCGAAGTGCCCGGCATCAGCGAGAAGATGCTGATCCAGAGCCTGAAGGAAATGGAGCTGGACGGAATCGTCCTGCGTCAGGACTTCAAGGAGGTTCCGCCCCGCGTCGAATATTCGCTGACCGAGTTCGGGCGCTCGCTATGCGACGCGCTGCAGCCCCTCTGTCTGTGGGGCGAGCAGCATATGAAGCGCATCGAAGCCTGTAAGGAACAGTGCGAGATGCAGCGCCGCGAGAAGGAAGAGAAGGCTCAGGCCCTCTCGCACGCCTCGACGTAAAGCTTGGCGACCGCTTCGATGCCGGCCTGATCGGCGGCATCGAAGCGCGCGAGGCTCGGGCTGTCGAGGTCGATCACCCCGATTACCGTATCCCCATCGAGCAACGGCACCACCAGTTCCGAGCGCGACGCCGAATCGCAGGCGATATGGCCCGGAAACGCATCGACATCCTCGACCAGGATCGATTGCTTGCGCTGAACCGCCGTGCCACATACGCCCCTGCCCACCTTGATGCGCACGCAGGCCGGCTTGCCCTGGAACGGGCCGACCACCAATTCATCCGGACTCCGCAGGAAATAGAAGCCGGCCCAATTGAGGTCGGGCATCTGTTCGAACAGCAGCGCCGAGAGATTGGCGGCATTGGCGATCACATCCGGCTCGTCATGGAACAGCGAGGCCGCCTGCTCCGCCAGTTCGCGGTAGAATTGGGCCTTGTCGGCGGTCTCGATGGCAGCGGTCTCGAACATTCTCTTTCCTCACATGAAATGACGCAGCAGGCCGGTGGCGACCACGCTGACCAGCACCGTCGGCAGCAGCGGCAGCCGCCAGGCGGCCAGCAAAGTGATCGCCAGGGCCAGCAATTCGGCCGGCTTGTCGGACACGAAACGCGGCGCGATCACCGAAATCAGCACGCAGCCCGGCACAGCCTCCAGCACCGCCAAAGCGCGCGGACTGAGCGACCGGTTGCGGAGAAGCAGGAACCCGCCGATCCGGGTGCAATAGGTGACGGCGCCCATCGCGGCGATGGTCAGGATTGCGATGAGGCCGTTGCTCATGCGCCACCTGCTGGAGCGGCGGCGAGGCTCGTTATTTTACCACGGAGACACGGAGACACGGAGAAGGAGAAAAGCGCGGAGCGCAGTCTTGGCCCCGTCCCGAAGGGTATTTGGACAGCGGAATGATTGCCTGCGGCGCTTTTCTCCGTGTTCCTCCGTGTCTCCGTGTCTCCGTGGTGAATCCTTGAAGCGTCGGAAACGAACGGGCTGCAGATGCCGTCGCTCATTTCTCCTCCGCCAGGAAGAACGCCGCGACCAGGCCGGAAATCGCCCCGGTCGCCACATACCAGGCGCCGGGCAGAACCAGATAGGTCGGCGCCGCCACCGCCAGACTGACGAACCACGGCCGCGCCGCCTTGAAACCGGTCCAGGCGCCGCGCAGCAGCACCAGGAAGACGGCGGTGAAGGCCATGTCGAAGCCGAACACCGACAGATCGCCGATCATCGGCCCGAAAAAGGCGCCGATGAAGGTGAACAGCACCCAGGTCGTCCACATGCCGGCCGAGGTGCCGAGATAATAAGGCAGACTGAACACGCCGCGCTTCTTCGCGTCGGCCAGGCCCATGGCCCAGCTTTCGTCGCACATCACGAACAGCGAGGGGAAGATCTTGCGCGCCGGCAGATGGCGGACCAGCGGCGCCAGGGCCGCGCCCATCAAAAGATGGCGGGAATTGACCAGCAGCGTCATCGCCGCGATCAGCAGCAGATCGGGCGGCACCGCCCACAGCCCGACGGCGACGAATTCCGACCCGCCGGCGAAATTGCCGCCGGTCATCAGCGGAACCTGCCAGACTTGGAAACCCTTGGCGGTCGCCTGGGCGCCGAGCACCAGCGCTATGGGGAGAAAGCCGATCAGAACCGGCAAGGATTCCCGCAGTCCACGCCGGAATTCGGCGCCGCTGGACAATTGGGAGGCAAGGGAACCCGAAGAAGAGCTGAAGGTCGACATCGCCGCGCGAGTATACGACCTTCAGTCAGTATTCCAAGCCTCAGAGCCTGACCCGAAACTCGGACCAGCGCCGTAGATGCCAGGCGCGAGCAGCGCGAAACCGGAGCGTAGCAGCGCTACGTGAGGATTTGAGCAGCGCAGCAACGACGCAGATGCGGCGCTGGGGCGGGTTTCGGGTCAGGCTCTCAGGCGGCCAGCTTCTCCAGCGCGCTGTCGAGGTCGGCGGCGATGGCGGTGTAACGGTCCAGCTCGGCCTGCAGGGCTTCCTGCTCCAGATGATTCTGGCTGTCGGCCTGGCGCTCGGTCAGCGCGTAGCGGATCGCATCGATGATTTCACGCTGCGACGCGACGGTCTGGACGACGTTCTTCACGCGGAATTCGGCGATCTTCGTCATTTTCTTATTACCCCTGAGGAGGAAAATTCAACGCCCGATATATACGCGAAACCGGTTTATTTCGCAGGTGCGAAATGCGCATGTCAGGCTTGCAGGAGTAGGGTCTCTGACAGCTGCAAGACCGGCGGTTCGGCGGTTTTCAGCGCCACCGAGCACAGATGATCCGCCGATAATTCCAGGGTCTCGAAGCTCCAGGCGGCGGGATCGTCCTCGATGCGATGGTCGAAGGAGATCGCGGGCCGATCGCCGGTCAAGGTGAACCAGAAGGCGTCGAGCGGCAGAGCCAGGCCGAGGCCGCGCGCCTTGATGTAGGCTTCCTTTAGGGTCCAGTAATCGAAGAAGCGGCGGCGCTTTCCCTCCTCGGCGGTCCTCAGCAGGTCATCACATTCAGGCTTGGCGAAGAAATGCCGGGCGACATCGTCCAGCCTGCCCCGCCGCGACATGAATTCGATATCGACGCCGGGCGACGGCGCATCGGAAACCAGGCAGGCGATCAGCCCCTCGGTATGGGCCAGATTGAAATCGAAGGACAGCCCCTCGACGAAGGGCCGTCCGCGCTCGCCCACGCCGAAGCGCCAATCGCGCGGATCGGCGCCGGTATAGGAAGACAGCACCGAGCGCACCAAAGCGCGGGTCAGCAGCACCTCGCGGCGGCGCTTGGCCAGGCTCGGCCGCGCCTGACGCTGGCGCTCTTCCGGCGACAGCAGCCCGCCATAGCGGTCCAACAAGGTTTCTTCGGTCAGATCGGCGAAGCGGTCGAGGCGCAGCAGATGAAGGTCAGAGATCATTCCGGAAAGCCGCCGCGAGATGGTCGATGAAGGCGCGCACCGCCGGCGGCAGGCCGCGCCGGGTGGTGAAGACCAGATGTACGATACCTTCCCCGGTGCGCCAATCGGGAAAGACCGGAACCAGCTCTCCCGAGGCAACCTGCAGCCAGCAGGCATGGTCCGGCAGCAACGCGATGCCCAGCCCGGCCACCGCGGCGTCGCGCAAAGCGCCGAAATCGACGCAGGTCATGCGCGGCTCATGGCGCACCGAGCGGATCGTCCCCTCGGCATTCTTGAACTCCCACTGGATCTCGCCCATCTGGTCGGTCGTCGCCAAAGTCGGCAGATCGGCCAGCGCCGCCACGTCGCCCCCCGCGCAAGCCGTGGCAAGCTGCGGGGCGGCGACGAGTATCCGGCTGGATTTGCCAAGGGTCCTCAGGGTCAGCGCCGCGTCGGTATCCAGGGCGCCGCGCACGCGTATCGCCACATCGACCCGTTCGGCGATCAGATCGACCGGCCGGTCCAGCGCGACCACTTGCAGCTTGACCTTGGGGAAACGCTGAAGAAAGGCGGAGAAGGTCGCGGAAAGCGACTCCACCAACCCGAGCGGACAACTGACCCGCACCGTCCCGCGCGGCTCGCCCAGCGCCTCGGACACCGCCGCTTCGGCCTGCTGCACTTCCAGCAGGATGGCCCGGCAGCGCTCATGAAAGGCCTGCCCGACTTCGGTAACCCGGAAGCGCCGGGTCGAGCGCTCGATCAGCCGCACCCCGAGCCGCGCCTCCAGCGCCGCGACACGCCGGCTCAGAGTCGATTTCGGCATCCGCAAAGCACGGCCGGCGGCGGCGAAACCGCCATGAACGACGATCTCGGCGAACAGCAGGTAATCATTCAAGTCGGGACCAATCATTGTTCCACCCATGGAACGGTGAGGCGCATTTCACCTGTCTACTCCACTCATCGTTCCAGATGCATCTTGTTTCTCACAGGGCGAGCGTTTCGCCCCAACGAAACAAGGAGCACTGAAATGAGCAAGTTCGCCAATAAGGTCGTGGTCGTCACCGGCGGCACCAGCGGCATCGGCCTCGCCACCGCCAAGCGCTTCGCCAATGAGGGCGCATCGGTCTTCATTACCGGCCGCCGCGAAGCCGAACTGAACGCCGCGGTTAAAGCGATCGGTGGCAAAGTGACCGGCGTGCAGGGCGACATGTCCAAGCTGGCCGACATCGACCGCCTGTATGATTCCGTGCAGCAGAAGCACGGCCAGATCGACGTGCTGTTCGCCAATGCCGGCGGCGGCACCATGCTGCCGCTGGGCGCCATCACCGAAGAGCATTACGACAGCATCTTCGCCAGCAACGTCAAAGGCGTGGTGTTCACCGTGCAGAAGGCCCTGCCGCTGCTGAAGGACGGCGCCTCGGTGATCCTGACCGGCTCGACCACCGGCACCATGGGCACCGCCGCCTTCAGCATCTACAGCGCCACCAAGGCCGCCGTGCGCAATCTGGCGCGCAGCTGGACCCTCGACCTCAAGGAGCGCGGCATCCGCGTCAATGTGATCAGCCCCGGCCCGGTCAAAACCCCCGGCCTGGTCGATCTGGCCGGCCCCGACGCCGCGCAGCAGCAGGGCCTGCTCGATTATCTGGCCAGCCAGGTGCCGCTGGGCCGCGTCGCCGATCCTAACGAGATCGCCAAGGCGGTCGCCTTCCTGGCCTCGGACGAAGCCAGCTTCATCGCCGGCGCCGAATTGTTCGCCGATGGCGGCATGGCGCAGGTCTGACGAATTGTCGGGAGGTGGGGCGCATATTTCCATCATGGTTCAAAAGGGGTATCCAGAAGAACCATCGGAAATGTCAGCCTCGCCCTCCCATCGTTGGGAAGCCCTCGATCTTCCGCGAGGGCTTTCCGTCGGGGCTGGTTCCTGCGGCTTTAACCCAGCAGCGACGTCACATGGGCCGCCAGGCGGGAGCGCAGGGCGGCCAGCTTTTCCTCGGTCCAGCCGCGATAGAAACCCTTGCCGGACTTCCCGCCCCTCTCGCCGCGGGCGATGCGGTCGGTCAGCTCCCTGGGCGGCTCGGTAGCGTTCGACAGGGTCGGCAGCACCACGCGCAGAATGTCGGCGCCGAGATCGAGGCTGATCAGATCGAGATTTTCCAGCGGCCCGACCGCCGACAGACGCAGCCCGAAGCTGCGTTTGACGATAATATCGACATCCTCGGGGGTGCAGATCCCCTCCTCCACCAGGGCGATCGCCTCGCGCCACAAAGCCGCCTGCATGCGGTTGCCCGGCACGGCGTCCTTCTCGACCGGCACCGCGTCCTTGCCGATGGCGCGCATCCACTCCAGCGCCGTCTTCAGCGCCGCGTCGCCGCTGCGCGGTCCACGGATGACCTCGACCAGCGGCACGACATCCGGCGGGTTCCAGAAATGCAGGCCGATGGCGCGCTTAGCATCGGTATCGGACAGGCTTTCGGTCACCACGCCGACCGGGATCACCGAGGAATTGGTGGCGAGAATGGTGTCGGGCCGCGCCGTTTTTGCCAGGTCCGCGAAGATCGATTGCTTGAGCGCCGGCTTCTCGGGCGCCGATTCGATGATCAGATCGACGTCGCCGGCCACCTCGTGCAGCAACTGAGAGAGCGTCAGGCCCGGCAGCTCGATATCCAGGCGGTCGAGCGCGGCGCGGTCGGGATCGAACACCGAGACGCTCCAGCCCGCCTTGACGAACAGCCGGGCCAGGCCGCCGCCCATCAGTCCCGCCCCGATCAGGCCAATCTTCATTTCGTCCTCGCGCTTACCGAAACCGGTAAAACGCTAGATCATAGCCCCTCCCCGGACCACCCCATTGAAAGCACGGCAGCTCTGCCAACATGAGGGGTTCACCTCCGGAGGTTTCGATGCCCGCTTACATCATCTTCACCCGCGAAAAGACCACCGATCAAAGCGAGATGGATATCTATAACGGCCTCGCCGGCGCGACCCTGGAGGGACATCCGGTCAAGCCGCTGGCCTTCTACGGCAAGCAGACCATCCTCGAAGGCGCGCCGCACGAAGGAGCGGTGCTGCTGGAATTCCCGACCATGGCCGAGGCCAAGGCCTGGTATGACAGCCCGGCCTATCAGGATGCGGTGAAGCACCGGCACGCCGGATCGGACTATCGGGTGTTCATCGTCGAGGGAGTCTGACTCTTTCGGCCGCCAGTGATAGCGGTCACAGCACTCCCCGGATGAAAACGTTATCTTCCGCGCCCTGTCGTCGGTCGCATCCGAAGGAACGTCATCGTGCTGGACCAATGGTTTGCTTGGCGCCCCGTCAAGGTTTCCAACCGCACTATCTGGCTGGACTGGGTCTGGCGCGTCCGCGACGCGAGCGGCGCCATCCGCTATTTCCCCTGCTGCTTCTGAGAAACGGCCTTTATCCCATTACATGATCGGCAACGTGCGCCGCTGACACCCCGATGGGCGTCAGCGTGCCTTGCGGCTCGATCGTGGTCGTGGTGCCCGACGTCGAGACCAGGAAATTAGCCTTGGTGTAGACGAAGTCGGTGAAGCGCAGCTGCGCCACCAGCGTGCCTCCATTCCACAGGCTCAATATGTCGTTCGACACGTTGTAGGAGGTGACCGGCGCGTTCTGCAGCACGATCTCCGGCTGATAGAACGAGGCGACGTAAGAGTCGGACAGGTTCGGCTCGAAGTCGTGGATCAAGGCGTGGAACTGCGACGGCTTGTCGACATAGACGTGCGCCACCCCGTCGATGAACAGAGCCTGTCCGGACCCGACCGCCCCGCCGAATTCGACAGAGGGGATCGAGGCGAGCAGCAAGGCGGATGCCGCCGGCGTGATCGCGTGCCCCGTCTCGATGGTGCCCGATCCCAGCACCGACGGGCCGATGGTCGCCTGCATGAAGGACGCGTCGAGATTCATCAGCCGTTATTGATCAGCACGGCGTCGGCCGATTTGGCGACAATGGCGAAAGGCTGGCCGCTATTGACCAGGATGGTGCCCTCATTGAGGAAGATCGCCGGTGCGCCGCTGCACTCGGCCGAGGGGGCCAGATCGCTCATCGTGATGGTGAAGGGCGGCGCGAATTGCTGCGGTCCGGCGGGCGACACCACCTGGATCACCCCGTAATTGGCATTGAACCCGGTCGCATTGAGGGTCGCGGTGCCGCCCGGTCCCGGCGGCACGCTCAGGGTGAAGTGCGCGCCGAAAATCACGTCGCTGATATCCAGCACGCTGGCCTCGCTCTGCAGCTGCAACTCGAAGCCGTCCAGCTTTTGCATCGAGAGGGACGCCTCGCCGATCTGGATGATGGCGACGTCGCCCGGCCCGGGCGCGCCCGAGGGAGACCATTCATTGGGATTGTCGAAAGAGCCGGTGCCTCCGACCCAGACTTTTGTCGTCATGATGGCCGTCCTCCGCTGTCCGCTGCGCATTTTCGCAGAGACGGCGCGGCGGCGCTAACCTCGGAATCTACTTACCCGGCCTGCCGGGCTGTGCGAAAGTGCCGCGAATGCGCATCGATTTCCTGGGCCTCGAGGCCTTCCTCTACATCGCCGAAACGGGAAGCTTCCAGCAGGCGGCGCTGCGGCTGAATCTGTCGCAGACGGCCCTGACCCACCGCATGCGCAAGCTGGAGGAAGGGCTCGGCCTGCAATTGCTGGTGCGGACCACGCGGCGCGTCAGCCTGACCGAGGCGGGCATGGAATTGCTGCCCAAGGCCCGGCGCATGATGGACGAGCTGAGCCAATCCCTCGACACCCTGCGCGAGGCCGGCAGGCGCAACCAGGAACGCCTGTCGATCGGCTGCATGCCGACCCTGGCCGAGACCTATCTGCCTGGTTCCCTGGCACGCTTCGCCAAGCTTTATCCCGACATCCAGGTCGCCGTGCTGGACCGCAGCGCCGCCGAGATCACCCAGAGCGTCAGCCGCGGCGACGCCATCTTCGGCATCGCCCTGACGTCGACCACCACCTGGGATACCGAGCCGGTCATCCTGGCCAGGGACCCCTTCGTCCTGCTGTGTCCGGCCGATCACCGGCTGGCCGGCGGGAAATCGGTATCGTGGGCCGACCTCGAGGGCGAGAAGCTGATCCGCATGGGCGTCGGATCGGGGGTGCGCTCGCTGCTCGACACCAGCCTGGGCAGCCGGCGCGAATCGCTGCGCTGGCACCATGAAGTGCTGTCGATGAATTCAGCCATCGCCTTCGCCGCCCAGGGCCTCGGCCTGGCGGTGGTGCCGCGCCTGGTGCTCGGCAATGGCCGGGTGCCGCCCGGCATGACCTATCTGCCGCTGGTCAATCCGATCGTGACGCGGCCGCTCGGCATCATCAGGAAGCGGGATTTCCCGCTATCGAGCGCGGGCCAGGCCCTGCTCGACCTGATCATCCGCGACCTGACCGAGCAGTTCCGCAACAGCGGCGTCATCCCCTCCGCCTGAAAGTCCGGCCCAAATTCCCCATGGCTGAATTTTCTTCATATGTTGCGCTGCATCATGAATTGAATTCATGAATCAATGCATTTTAATCATTTGATTCCCCCCCCGCAGTCTCGCCCATAATCCGGGCAAAATTCGGCCATTTTTTGAGCGGGCCGCCGAGCACAATTTTTTGGGGAAAGAATTCGTCGAAGAACAAACTTCGATAAAATTCTAAGCAAATACACGCGGGGAGTGGGAAATGTCGGTTGGAAAGCAGTTCATCTATAAGAAGTTACCTTATCTGTTCTTGGCAATGCTGGCCGCGCCGGGCGCTCAAGCGCTGGCCGACGATGAGTCGGGCAATGATGGCAAAGACGGGATCGGCGGCGGCAGCATCGTCTTCTACGGCAATATCGACGTCGACCTGACCTATCAGACCCACGGCACCCCGCCCGCCGGCGCCTATCCGGCCGGCACCGAAACCGTCGTGATGAAAAACAGCAACAAATCGGTCTTCACCGTGGGGCAGAACGGCTCCTCCTCGACTTTGTTCGGCTTCAAGGGGTCGGAGGATCTCGGCGACGGCTGGAAGGCGATCTTCAAGGCGGAGAGCGGTTTCAGCCCCCTGACCGGTCAGCTGTATGACGGCCTGAAGGCCTTGTCCCACAATAACGGCGTCGCGCTGAACCAGCAGACCACCGGCGGCGACAACGGCCGCGCCGGACAGCTCTTCAATTCCGACGAATATGTCGGGATCAGCTCGGACACCTACGGCACGCTGACCTTCGGCCGCAATCCCGCCTTCACCATGGATGACGGGCGCGCCTACGATCCGATGGGCAACGCGCCCGGCACCGCCATGGTCGGCATTCTCAACAGCTTCCAGGGCATGGGCGACACCGAGGATTACCGCCCCGACGCCTCGGTCAAATACAGCGTCAGCGGCATCGGCCCGTTCCATTTCGGCGCGCTGTACCAGCCCTACACCCCGGCCGGCACCGCGCGCGGCGTCGAGGAAGTCGCCGCCGGCGTCGATTACGGCCGCTTTACCAGCGATTTCACCTATAACAAGAACCGCGGCGCCATCGCCGCGACCTCGCTGTCGACCGCGGCCCTGGCCGCCGCCCATCCCGGCATGCTGGCCGGCACCGTGTCCGACAACACCACCTACAGCGCCGTCGCCAAATACGACCTCGATCCGGTGACGTTCTACGCCGCGTGGCAGCATATCTATTACGCCAATCCGAGCACGCCGCTGCCGGTCGGCGCCCTGACCATCGGCGGCTATCAGCTGGGCACGGTCAACAACAACGCCTACACCAACAACAAGGTGCTGACCATCTGGTGGACCGGCGCACGCTACAAGATCGGCAGCCGCCTGACCCTGAATGGCGTCTTCTACCAGTTCCGCCAGAACAGCTATTTCAAGGATGACGGCTGTAATTCCGCCGCCATCTCCAATGCCTGCGCCGGGTCGCTGAACGCGGCGTCGTTCCGCGCCGATTATTCGCTGTCGCGCAAGATGACCGCCTATGCCGGCGCCATGTATTCCTGGGTGCTGGGCGGCTACGCCAACGGTTATCTGCACAACAACACGGTCAGTCCGGTCGCCGGCATCCGGTACAGTTTCTAGCCGGCAGCCGGCCGCATCGAGGAGCACCAATTGGATATGTCCATGTCACCTTCCCTGTCCCGCAAGGCTTCGCGTTCCCCCTGGTACAAGAAGCTTTGGGTGCAGGTGCTCCTCGCCACCGCGGCCGGCGCCATCTTCGGCCAGGTGATGCCGGATCTCGGCACCCGCCTGCAGCCGCTCGGCGACGCCTTCATCAAGGCTATCCGCGTCGTCATCGCGCCGCTGATCTTCTGCACCATCGTCCATGGCATCGCGCGCATCTCGGACATGGCCAAGGTCGGACGGGTCGCCGTCCGCACCATCCTCTATTTCGAAGTGGTCACCACCATCGCCCTGGCCATCGGCCTGGTGGCGGTGAATTTGATCCAGCCTGGCGCCGGCATGAATATCGACGCCGCCAATATCGACACCTCGACCATCTCGGGGGTGCTGGCGAAAAGCGCCCATACCGACGTGATCACCTTCCTGACCGACGTCATTCCGCAAAGCTTCCTGGGCGCCTTCACCGACGGCTCGGTGCTGCAGGTGCTGTTCGTCGCCGTGCTGTGCGGCTTCGCCCTGACCAAACTGGGCAAGGCGGGCGCGCCGGTGCTCAATCTCGTCGAATCCATCTCGCTGCTGCTGTTCGGCCTGGTCAACATCATCATGTGGGCGGCGCCGCTGGGCGCGTTCGGCGCCATGGCCTTCACCGTCGGCAAGTTCGGCGCCGGCTCGCTGGTGTCGCTCGGCAAGCTGCTGGGCGGGTTCTACGTCACCTGCATCTTCTTCGTCATCGTCGTGCTGGGGCCGATCGCCCATCTCGCCGGGTTCAGCCTCTACAAGCTGATGCGCTATCTGCGCGAGGAACTGCTGATCGTCTTCGCCACCACCTCGTCCGAAACCGTGCTGCCCAGCCTGATGTCCAAGATGACCGCGCTCGGCTGCGAGGAAGGCGTGGTCGGACTGGTGGTGCCCAGCGGCTATTCCTTCAATCTGGACGGAACCTGCCTCTATCTGGCCAGCACCGCTGTGTTCCTGGCCCAGGCCACCAACACGCATCTCAGCCTGATGGACCAGCTCGGCCTGATGGCGGTGCTGCTGCTGACCTCGAAGGGCGCCGCCGGTATTTCCGGCGCCGCCTTCGTGGTGCTGGCCGCGACCCTGTCGACCACCGGCACCATCCCGGTCGCCAGCGTCGCCCTGGTGCTGGGTATCCACCGCCTGATGTCCGAGGGCCTGACCCCGACCAACCTGGTCGGCAATGCCGTCGCCACCATCGTTATGGCCAAGTGGGAGGGCGCGCTCGACGTCGAGCGCATGAAACAGGTGCTCGACCAGGGCGCCACGGGGGACTCGGACTGAAATCATGCCGTTCAATTTACGCAGCACGTCGATCGGCTTCCGCCTGATCCTGATCGTTTTCATCGCGGTAGCCGTCAATCTGCTGACCACCGCCGAACGCCTGGCCAAGCGCTCGGACGAGATCTATTGGACCCGCATGGGGCAGGTGAAGACGGCGGTCGAGGCCGGCTATTCCGTGGCCGCCGACTATGCCGCCCGCGCCGATCGCGGCGAGCTGACCCAGGAGGAGGCGCAGGCCAAGGCCAAGCACGCCCTCAGCTCCATCCGCTATGGCGGGGACCTCTATCTCTTCGCCCTCGACCATAATGTGGTGATGGTCCTCAACCCGGCGACGCCCGACAGCGTCGGCACCAACCGGTCCGGCAACAAGGATTCGAACGGCAAGCTGTTCAGCCTCGAGATCGTCAAGGTCGCCAAGGAACAAGGCGAAGGCATCGTCGAATATCTGTTCCCCAAGCCGGGCGGCAAGGAACCGATCGTCAAGCATGTCGTCGTCAAGGACTTCAAGCCTTGGGGCTGGGCCATCTGCTCGGGCGTCTATCTCGACGACGTGCAGCGCGCGACCCGGGACGAGATGATCGAGCAGGGGCTGATCGGCCTGGTCTCGGTGATCGTGATGACCCTCGCCTGCCTGGCGATCTCGCGGACGATTTCCCGTCCGATCGCCGATCTGACCGCGGTGATGCGCCGCATCGCCGCCGGCGATCTGCGCACCGACGTTCCGCGCGACCAGGGCCGGCAGATCGGCGACATGCAGGAAGCCGTGCAGGTCTTCAAGGACAATGCCGCGCAAATCGCCCTGTTGACCGAACGCCAGCGCGAGGAGGCGGAAAAGGCCGCGCGCGAACGCAAGGAGATGCTGCATGGCCTGGCCGATGAGCTGGACCGCTCGGTCAGCGGCGCGGTCGCCGAAATCTCCGACGCGTCGGGCAAGATGCACCAGGCGGCGGAGGGCATGGTCGGCAATGCCAACCATACCTCGCGCAGCCTGACCGCCATGGCCGCCGCCTGCGACGAATCCTCGGAAAGCGTCGGCACCGTCGCCGCCGCCACCGAGCAGCTGCACGCCTCGATCTCGGAAATTTCGCGCCAGATCCATCATTCGGCCGAGATCTCGCGCCAGGCGGTGGTCGCCACCGAGGAGACCGACGCGATCGTCATCGCGCTGAACGACGAAGCCAGGAAGATCGGCGACATCGTCGGGCTGATCGACGACATCGCCAGCCAGACCAATCTGCTGGCGCTGAACGCCACCATCGAGGCGGCCCGCGCCGGCGAAGCCGGCAAGGGCTTCGCGGTGGTGGCCGGCGAGGTCAAGCATCTGGCCACCCAGACCGGCCGCGCCACCGGCGAGATCGCCCAGCAGATCTCGACGGTGCAGGCCAAGACCGAAGAGGCGGTCCGCGCCCTGCGCGGCATCGGCCAGACCGTCGTCGAGATCAGCAAGATCGCGTCGGCCATCGCCTCGGCGGTCGAGGAACAGGGCGCCGCCACCAACGAGATCAGCAACAACACCCAGCGGGCGGCCGGCAGCACTTTGGCGGTCAGCCGGAACGTCGCCGACGTGCTCGGCACCGCCGCGGATACCGGCCAGGCCGCCGCCGGCGTCGCCGCCCAATCGGAAAAACTGGCCCAGCAGGCGGTCGCGCTGCGCGATTCGGTCGACCGCCTGCTCGCCGGCATCAAGGCCCAGTGAGGAGTATGGTCAATGAGTATCGTGGTTACCCAGATCGAGCGCCCCGACCCGGTGCTGGCCAAGAGCTGCGCCGCCTATGGCGTCGCCACCCTGCATGAAGCCCAGGGCCGCACAGGCCTGCTGGCGTCTTATATGCGCCCGATCTACCGCCCGGCCCATATCGCCGGCCCGGCGGTGACCTGCGAAGTGGCGCCCGGCGACAATTGGATGATCCATGTCGCCGTCGAGCAGTGCCAGCCCGGCGACGTGCTGGTGGTGGTGCCGACCAGCCCCTGCGAAGACGGCTATTTCGGCGACCTGCTGGCGACCTCGCTGAAGGTGCGCGGCGTCCAGGGCCTGATCATCGAAGCCGGCGTGCGCGACATCGCCACCCTGACCGAGATGAAGTTCCCGGTCTGGTCCAAGGCGGTGTTCGCCCAGGGTACGGTCAAGGAGACGATCGGCAACGTCAATGTGCCGGTGGTCTGCGCCGGCGCCCGCATCCGTCCGGGCGACATGGTGGTCGCCGACGATGACGGCGTGGTGGTGATCAAGCGCCGGTCGGTCGCCGAGGTGCTGGACAAGGCCAAAGCCCGCGAGGAGAAGGAGGCGAAGAACCGCGCCCGCTTCGAAGCCGGAGAACTGGGCCTCGACATCTATGGCATGCGCCAGCGCCTGGCCGACAAGGGCCTCAAATATGTCGAGCGCCAACCGGAAGAGTAACCCGCCATGCTGAAAGCCATTCCCTGTACGGCGATGCGCGGCGGCACCTCGAAAGGCCTGTTCTTCCAGGCCCGCCACCTTCCCGAAGACGGCGCCGCGCGCGACGCGGTTCTGCTGTCGGCGATGGGATCGCCGGATGTGCGGCAGATCGACGGCATGGGCGGCGCCCATCCGCTGACCAGCAAGATCGCCGTGGTCGGCCCCTCCTCCCGCTCCGACGCCGATGTCGAATATCTGTTCCTGCAGGTCGCCGTCGACAAGGCCGAGGTCAGCGACAGCCAGAATTGCGGCAACATGCTGGCCGGGGTCGGCCCCTTCGCCATCGAGGAAGGGTTGGTGCCGGCCAAGGACGGCGTCACCCCCGTGCGCATCCTGATGCTCAATACCGGCGCCATCGCGCAGGCCTTCGTGCCGACTCCCGGCGGCGCGGTCGAGTATGAGGGCGACGCCCGCATCGACGGCGTGCCGGGCACGGCGGCGGCCATTCCCATCGATTTCCTCGACGTGGCGGGGTCGAGCTGCGGCGCGCTGCTGCCGACCGGCAATGTGGTCGACGAGGTGCAGGGCGTACAGGTCACCTGCATCGATAACGGGATGCCGGTGGTTGTTTTGCGCGCCGCCGATTTCGGCAAGACCGGCCGCGAAACGCCGGAAGAGCTGGAATCCGACGCCGAGCTGAAGAAGCGCGTCGAGGCAATTCGATTGGAACTCGGCCCGCGCATGAATCTCGGCGACGTCGCCAAGAAGACGGTGCCGAAGATGACCCTGGTCTCGCCGCCGAAACAGGGCGGCGTGGTCGGCACCCGCACGTTCATCCCGCACCGCGTCCACGAGGCGATCGGCGTGCTGGGCGCGGTCTCGGTCGCCACCGCCTGCGTGCTGGAGGGCAGCGTCGCGGCGCAGGTCGCCGGCATCGCGGCGCGGGACGGCGCCCAGCGTCTGGAGATCGAACATCCGACCGGCTTCTTCACCGTCGACATGGAGGTGTCCCAAGGCGCTTCCGGCATCGAGGTGCGGAAATCCGCCCTGCTGCGCACCGCCCGCAAGCTGATGCGCGGCGAAGTCTATGTCAGGAGCACCCCATGATCCGCACGATCTGCCTGATCGGCTTCGGCGAAGTCGGCCAGATGCTGGCCGAAGATCTGCCGTCCCATCCCCTCACCGCCTGGGACGTGCTGTTCACCGACCCGGCCAGCAAGCCGAGCCGGGCCGTGTCCAGCCGCGGCGTGATGGCGGGCAAGAGCGCCGAAGCGGCGGTGGCCGGGGCCGAGCTGGTGGTTTCGGCGGTGACGGCGGCGCAGGATGTGAGCGCCGCCAAGGCGGCCGCGGCAGGCCTGCGCAAAGGCGCCTTCTTCCTCGACATGAATTCCGCCTCGCCGGAGATGAAGAAGCAATCCGCCGACATCATCAACGGCGCCGGCGGCCGCTATGTCGAGGCGGCGGTGATGGCGCCGGTCGAGCCCAAGCGCATCGCCACCCCGATGCTGCTGGGCGGCCCGCATGCCGAGGAATTCCTGCCGCTGGCCGAGGAAATCGGCTTCACCGGCATGAAGTTCTTCTCGGCCGATTACGGCAAGGCCTCGGCGGCCAAGATGTGCCGCAGCGTGATGGTCAAGGGCATCGAGGCGCTGCTGACCGAATCGATGATCGCGGCGCGTCATTACGGCGTCGAGCAGACCGTGCTCGATTCGCTGTCCGACCTGTTCCCGGTCGGCGACTGGCCCAAGCTGGCCCGCTACATGATCTCGCGCGCTCTCGAACACGGCACCCGCCGCGCCGAGGAAATGCGCGAAGTGGCCCGCACCGTTTCCGACGCCGGCCTGACCCCGCTCCTCTCCTCCGCCACCGCCGAACGCCAGGATTGGGCGGCGGCGCATAAGCAGGCTCTGGAAGCCCAGACCCTGACCGACATGCTGGATCGTTTGCTGAAAGACCGATAATGCTGATCATCGACTGCCACGGACATTACACCACCGCGCCCGCCGGGCTGCAGGCCTTCCGCGATGCCCAGACCGCCCATCTGAAAGACGCCTCCAAGCCGCTGCCCGCCGGTCTTTCGGTCAGCGACGACGAGATCCGCGAAAGCATCGAGAGCAACCAATTGAAGCTGCTCAAGGACCGCGGCGCGGACATGACGATCTTCTCGCCGCGCGCCTCGGCGATGGCGCACCATGTCGGCACCGAGGCGATCTCGCAGGCCTGGACGCGGGTCTGCAACGACACCATCAAGCGGGTGGTCGACCTCTATCCGCACAATTTCATCGGCGTCTGCCAGCTGCCGCAATCGCCCGGCGTCTCGATCGCCAATTCGATCGAGGAACTGGAACGCTGCGTCACCGAGCTGGGCTTCGTCGGCTGCAATCTCAATCCCGACCCGTCGGGCGGCCATTGGACCGCGCCGCCGCTGACCGACAAGGCCTGGTATCCCTTCTACGAGAAGATGGTCGAGCTGGACGTGCCGGCGATGATCCATGTGTCGGGCTCGTGCAACCATAATTTCCACGCCACCGGCGCCCATTACATCAATGCCGACACCACCGCCTTCATGCAGTTCATCGAGGGCGACCTGTTCAAGGACTTCCCCGCTTTGCGCTTCGTCATCCCGCATGGCGGCGGCGCCGTGCCCTATCACTGGGGACGCTATCGCGGCCTGGCCGACATGATGAAGAAGCCGCATCTGCGCGACCATGTGATGAAGAACGTCTATTTCGACACCTGCGTCTATCACCAGCCGGGCATCGACCTGCTGTTCAAGGTGATCGACATCGACAATATCCTGTTCGGCTCCGAGATGGTCGGCGCGGTACGCGGCATAGACCCCGAGACGGGCCATTATTTCGACGACACCAAGCGCTATCTCGACAATCTCGGCCTGTCCGAGGAAAACCGCCGCAAAGTGTTCGAAGGCAATGCCCGCCGTGTCTATCCGCGCCTCGACACGGTGCTGAAGGCGCAGGGCCGATGAGCAAATTCCAGATGGATGCCGGCTGGCTGCGTTTCCACCCCGCGCCGTCCAAGCCGGCCTTCGCCTTGCCGCCCGGCGCGGTGGACGCCCATTGCCATGTGTTCGGCCCCGGCGACGTGTTTCCCTATGCGCCGGAACGCAAATACACGCCGTGCGACGCGCCCAAGGAAAAGCTGTGGGACTTGCGCGACCATCTCGGCTTCTCGCGCAATGTCATCGTCCAGGCGACCTGCCATGGCGCCGACAACCGCGCTTTGGTCGACGCGCTGGCCCATTCGAACGGCCGGGCGCGCGGCGTCGCGACCGTCAAGCGCTCGGTCACCGACGAGGAACTGCAGGCGCTGCACGCCGCCGGCGTGCGCGGCGCGCGCTTCAACTTCGTGAAGCGGCTGGTCGACGCTTTGCCGCGCGACGCGCTCAGCGAGATCGCCGCCCGCATCGCCCCTCTGGGCTGGCATACGGTGATCTATTTCGAAGCCCAGGAACTGCCCGAGCTCTACGACTTCTTCGCCGACTTGCCCGGCACCGTGGTGGTCGATCATATGGGCCGCCCCGACGTGACCAAGCCGGTGGGCGGCCCGGAATTCGGCCTGTTCCTCAGGCTGATGCGCGAACACCCGGATTTCTGGTCGAAGGTCAGCTGCCCCGAGCGCCTGTCGAAAACCGGGCCGGACGGCTATGACGACGTCGTACCCTTCGCCCGCACCCTGGTCGAGACCTTCCCCGACCGTGTGCTGTGGGGCACCGACTGGCCGCATCCGAACATGACCTCGCATATGCCCGATGACGGCAAGCTGGTCGATTACGTGCCGAAGATCGCCCCGACGGCCGAGCTTCAGCGCAAATTGCTGGTCGACAATCCGATGCGGCTGTACTGGCCGGAAGAAGCCTGAAAGCAAAAACGCCGCCGGACCAGGGGTCAGGCGGCGCTTTGAAGGGTGGTCGGCGGAAAAGGCTGGCGATCAGCCCTGGAACGCGTCATTGCGGGTCGCATCCACCACCTCGCCGACATTCGGCAGGCCGCGGGCGATCTGCTCGGCGCGCTCGGCGGTGTCCTGGCTGACACGGCCATGCAGGTAAACCACGCCGTCGAGGGTCTGCACCGAAACACGGCCGCCCAGATCCTTGGTGATCGCTTCCTGAACCGCGCTGGTCTCGGCGGCGTCGCCACCGGGGAATTCGGTCTGCGCGAAAGCGCCGGAAGCCATCAGGGTAACGCCCGCCAGCACGGCGGCAGAGAAGAACTTGATCATGATTGAAACTCCATCGTCAGGTTGTGAGCAACACGCTCTGAAGACAGGTTCGGCGGTGTACGCCCGGATATAACATCCACCTTGGGCAAAGCAGCCCTGCGTCCGCGCATTGTAACGTTTTTCTTTTTGCATCGAAGGGCCTAAACCCCGCGGAAATCCTGGAAAAATCTCTTGCTTTAATGCTGCATATGCATCATACAGCCGGCCCAGGAAAACCGGAGTGCAAGCCATGGCCGACAATACGGTAAGCAAGGAAGTAACCCGAAACTGCGTGCTCACCCGGGCCCGCCAGATCTCGCGGGTGCTGACCGCCCTGTACGATCAGGAACTGCAACCCTACGGCGTCAAGTCACCGCAATTCACCCTTCTGGTGCTGATCGCCGAATTCGGCCCGCTGAGCCGCGCCGAACTGGGCCGGAGAAACCATCAGGACCGCTCCACTTTGACCCGCAACCTGCAGCCTCTCATCGAGCAGGGATGGGTCTGCGAGGATCAGTCCGCGGGAGGACGGCGCCGCCCCCTGTCCCTGACCGGACGGGGGCTTGATCTGCTGACCATAGCCGCCCCCGGCTGGTCGGCGGCCCAGGCGAAGGCGGAGAAGCTGCTCGGAAAGGACGGACACGCCGCCATCATGGCCGTCGCCGACAAACTGCCCCGGGCCTAGGTCACATTTTTGATCCACATGTTGCATATACAGCAATCTCACTGAAGGAGTTTCAAATGAACATCATCAAGAAAAGCGCGCTCTCGCTGAGTGTCGCGCTCATTGCCCTGATCGCCGCCGCCTCGCCCAGCCATGCCGAGACGGCCGCCCCCGCCCATCGCCAGACCGTCAGCGCGAAAGCCGCGGATGTCTCGGATGAGACGCTGGTCAAGTCCCTGCCCGGCTTCAGGAACGGCTATGCCGAAGTCAATGGCGTGCGCCTGCACTACGTCGCCGGCGGCCAGGGCGAGCCCCTGATCCTGCTGCCGGGCTGGCCGGAGACCTGGTGGACCTTCCACAAGATCATGCCCGAGCTGTCCCGGCACTACACCGTGATCGCCGTCGATCTGCGCGGCATGGGCGGCTCGACCAAGCCGCGCGACGGCTATGACAAGAAGACCATGGCCCATGACATCCGCGCGCTGGTCACGGCGCTGGGCTACGACAAGGTGAACATCGCCGGCCATGACATCGGCTCGGCGGTCGCCTTCTCCTATGCCGAGAACTTCCCGCAAGCCACCGCCAAGCTGGTGATGATGGAGCTGCCCCATCCCGACGACAGCCTGCTGACCTTCCCGCTGCTGCCGGTGCAGGGTCCGGTCACCGAAAAGGTCGGCGCCAACCGCCCCTATCTGTGGTGGTTCGCCTTCAACCAGGTGCCCGGCCTGCCGGAACAGCTGCTGGCCGGCCATATCCGCGCCGAGCAGAACTGGATCTACAAATATTTCCTGGTCGACGACCAGGCCATCGACCAGCATGACCGCGCCGTCTATGAACAGGCCTACAACAGCGCCGACGCGATCCGCGCCAGCAATGGCTGGTACCAGACCTTCGTCCAAGACATCGCCGACAATAAGACCTACGGTAAAGTCCAGAGCCCGGTCCTGGTGCTGGGCGGGCCGGCGTTCGGCTGGATGAAGAAAGTCATCACCCCGCGCGCCGATCAGCTGACCGCCCTGCCGGTCGAGAATAGCGGCCATTTCGTCACTGAAGAGCAACCCGGCTTCGTCGCCAAGACGATGATCGACTTCCTCGGATAAGGAGACGAGACATGAGCAAAGCCAAAGCCCCCGCCCGTTTCGCCGCGGCCGTCACGCTGTCGCTGGCGCTGGCGGGCTGCGCCCACCAGCAGATCCAGGACCCGAAGCCGCAGATCGATTATGTGCGGGTAAGCCCGGACATCACGCTCAGGACGATGGTCTATCACCATCCCGATCCGGCCGGAATCGTGCTGCTGCTGCACGGTTTCCCCGAGACGGCCTATACCTGGAAGCCCCTGGCCGACAATCTCGGCCGGGATTACGAGGTCCATGCTTTCGACTGGCCCGGCTACGGCCAGTCGTCGCGCCCGCCGGTCGAGAAATTCTCCTATTCTCCGCGGGACTATTCGGTCGTGCTGGACCAGTACATCGAGAAGGCCCACATCGACAGATCGAAGCTGATCATCTACGCGACCGACATCGGCGGCCTGCCGCCGCTGCTGCTGGCGATGGACAAGCCGACCATCGCCAGGAAGATCATCGTCGGCGACTTCGCCCCGTTCAACCGGCCGGACTATATGTGGGACAAGCTGCGCCTGCTGAAGACCAGGCCCTCGGCCGACGCGGTGCGCGCCGCCATCAACACGCCCCAGGCCCGCGACGAGACGCTCAAGAACGCCTTCACCCGCGGCCTGCCGCCCGAAGCGGTCTACGATACCTCGGAGGACTTCAAGAAGGACCTGGCCGCGGGCTGGGATCATGACGGCATGAGCACCGCCGACGCGTTCTATTACTACTACATCAATTTCAACCGCGACGAAGATTACCTCGAAGCCAATCTCGGCAAGCTCAAGACGCCGGTCGAGGTGGTCTGGGGCGAGAAGGACTTCTACATCAACCCGGCCATGGGCCGGGAATTCGCCGACAAGGCCCACCTGCCCTTCCGGCTGCTGCCCGGCATGGGCCATTACCCGCATCTGCAGGCGCCCGACAAGACGGCGGAGGAAATCCGCGCCGCCGCCAAATAACCCGGCGCTCACCCCGGCTGCCCTCGCCCGAGGACAGCCGGGAAGCGGCTACTCAGCGGTGCGCATAGGACGTGAAGATGAAATCCTTGCCGGCGACGATCTCGTGGCAGGTATTGCAGGCGCCGTTCACCACGCGCTGGGCATCGTCCCCTTCGGTGTTGAAGCTGTCCTTGGCGGGATCATAGATGAATTCCGCATATCCCCAGCCATGGGTGCCGGCGTATTTCTTCGAATCCTTCTCGATGAGTTCGACGAATTGCTGCTTATCGGTCACCTGGACCGCGAAGGGAGCCTCGGGATTGTCCTTTCTGGTCCACTGGATCTTGGCGATCTTGGCGCCTTCGGGGAACGGCTTGCCGTTGCCCGGGATGCCGGACCGATAGGCCTTGATCATGACGTCGTTGGCCGCGATCAGCTTGAGGCCCGTCTCCGTCACGCTCAAATTGACGGGGGTCCAGTTCTCGTAGCCTTTGAAATCGGCGAACGGTATGCCGTTCGGCGCTTTCAGCGCATATTTGTCTTCGGCGGAGACGGGCAGAGCGGCGAACGCCGCAGCGAATACAGCACAGCACACCATGGTCCTTGACGGAATTATCGTCATGATCATTCCTCCAACAGAGCATCAGTCGATTTTTCTGTATTGAACCGCGGGGGCGCCCCACCCGCGGCAATACAATGCGACTCGACACCCCGCCGGCTCAAGACCTTATGAGGGCTCGGCGGTCCACCCGCCGCCGAGCGCCTTGATCAGCAGGACACCCGCGGTCATGCGGCGGGTGCGGATGTCGGCGTCGGACAGGCGCGCGGCCAGCTCGATGTTCTGGGCGAGGATCACGTCGTAATAGGCCGACAACCCGCCGCCATAGAGCTTCTCGGCATGGCCGGTCGCTTCGGCGGCGGCGGCGACCGCGGCTTGTTGCGTATTGGCCTCCTCGGTCAGCCGCTTATAGGCGGTCAGCTGATCCTCGACCTCGCCATAGGCGTTGAGCACGGTCTGGCGGTAATTCGCGACCGCCTCGTCATAGGCCGACCGCGCCTTGTCGGTCAGCGCGTCGCGCCGTCCGCCATCGAACAGATTGACCACCGCCTGCGGTCCGAAACCCCAGGTTTCCGCCGGTGCCGAGAACAGCTTGTTCGGCAGGGCCGCCTCGACCCCGAACAAGGCGTTCAGATTGAAGCTGGGGTAATAGGCCGCGCGGGCCACGCCGATATCGTTATTGGCGGCGGCGGCGCGGCGTTCGGCGGCGGCGATGTCGGGCCGGCGCTGCAGCAGTTCGGCCGGCAGCACCTGCGCCACGGCGGGCGGCGTGCCTTCGAGCGGACGGGCCGGCAGCGAGAAATTGGCCGGAACCTCGCCCACCAGCACGGCGACGGCGTGTTCCAGGCTGGCCCGCTTCAAACGGATCTCGGCGGCCTGGGTGCGCGCTCCCTGATATTGCGCCTCGGCGGCGGCCAGATCGGGCTTGGCGGCATAGCCGACACCGAAGCGGGCCTGGGTCAGTTCCAGGCTCTTGCGGTAATCCTCGACGGTGCGGTCGAGGATCTCCTGCTCGCTGTCATAGCCGCGCAGGATGAAGTAATCGGCGGCCAGCTCGGCATGCAGCGCCAGTTCCACCGAGGCCAGATCGCCGGCGCTGGCGGCGGCGCGGGCCTTGCCGCCCTCGGCCTGGTTGCGCACCCGGCCCCACACATCGATCTCGTAGGAGATGTCGAGTCCGGTCGAGTAATTGTTGTAGCTGTTGTGCGGCAGCGGATTGGCGGTGCGGCGCGACACGCCGTCGCGGGTCGCCGAAGCGCTGGCGTCGAGGGTCGGGTAATAATCGGCCTGGGCGACGCGGGCATCGGCGCGGGCCTGGTCGAAGCGGGCGACCGCCGCCTTCAGGCTCTGATTGTCGACCGTGACCCGCTGTTCCAGGCCGTTCAGCTCCGGCTCGCCGAACACCGCCCACCAATCGCCGCGCGGCGTCTGGTCGCCGGGTGCTGCGGCAACCCAGCCATCGGCCTCCTTGAAGGCGGGCGGCGAGGCAATTTCCGGCCGGTGATAGTCCGGCGCCATGTCGCAGGCGGCCAGCGTCAGCACGAACAGCGCCGCCGCGGCGCGGGGAAGCAAGCCCCTCATGATTTCGCTCCCTTCTCATCCGCCTTGACCTTGACCAGGGCGCCGCTCTGGAGCGAGGCCGGCGGATTGAGGATCACCTTCTCGCCGGGGGTAACGCCGGTCAGCACTTCGACCGAGGTGCCGAAATCGCGGCCCAAGGTCACCTCATGCAGCGTGGTGCGGCCCTCGGCATCGACACTGGCGATGCGCGGCCCTTCGGCGCGGAACAGCAGGGCATTGGGCGAAACCCGCACGCCGCGCGTACTCACCGGCAGCGTGAAGCGGACATCGACATAGCCGCCCGACAGCAGCTCGCCCTTGGCATTGTCGGCTTCGAGTTCCGCCAGCAAGGTGCGGGCGCGCGGCTCGATGGCGTCGGCGGTGCGGACCAGCTTGGCCTCGAACGAGCGGCCGGGGAATTCCGGAAAGCTCAGCGCGACGCCGACGCCCGGCTTGACGCGCGTCGCATAGCTCTGCGGCACCTGGACATAGATGCGCAGCTTGCGTGTATCGGCGACGCGGAACAGCTCGGCCCCCGCCCCGCTGCCGGCATTGATCAGATTGCCGACGTCGGTTTCACGCGCGGTGACGATCCCGTCATAGGGCGCCACCACCCTCTCGAACGCCACCAGCTCCTCCAGGCGCTTCACATTGGCTTCGTTCGAGGCGACCAGGGCCGCCTTGGCCGAGGCGTCGTTGCTCGCCTGGTCGTCCTGTTCGGCCGAGACCGACTGGGTCGGCAGCAGGGCGCGGACTCTTTTGGCGGTCGCCTGGGCGACCCGGTTATTGGCCTCGGCGGTCTGCAGGTCGGCGCGGGCCTGGCGCAATTGCTGGTTCAGTTCCGGCGTGTCGATCTCGGCCAGCAGATCGCCGGCTTTCACATGCGCGCCGATATCGGTGTACCAGCGCTTGATGTAGCCGCTGGTGCGGGCATAGATCGGCGTGTCGATGGCGGCCTGCACGGTGCCGGGCAGGATCACCTCTTCCTCGGCGGGACCGGGCTGGGCAACGACGGCGGCGACGACCGGCAGGGCGGCATCCTCAGTGACGCGGGCAACCGCCGCGTCGGCCGAATGGCGCGACCAGATGCCGAAAGAGGCGGTCCCTGCGGCGATGGCTGCGCCGCACAGCAAAATCATACGGGTGTTCTTCATCGTAGGTCTCCAGGGATCAATGCTGCGGGGCGAGTTTGGCCGCGACCGCGCGGCGGCGGCCGTGGATCAGCGCGAACACGGCGGGTACGAACAACAGGGTGGCGACGGTGGCGAAGCACAGGCCACCGATCACGGCGCGGCCGAGCGGCGCGTTCTGCTCGCCGCCCTCGCCCAGCCCCAGCGCCATCGGCACCATGCCGATGATCATGGCCAGGGCGGTCATCAGCACCGGACGGAAGCGGCCGAAGCCGGCCTCGACGGCGGCGCGCAGGGCGTCGCCGTTCAGATCGGCCAGCCGGTCGCGGGCGAAGCTGACCACCAGGATGGAGTTCGCCGTCGCCACGCCGACGCACATGATGGCGCCGGTCAGGGCCGGAACGCTGAGCGGCGTGCCGGTGACGAACAGCATCCAGACGATGCCCGCCAGCGCCGCCGGCAGGGCGGTGATGATGATGAAGGCATCGGTCCAGGACTGGAAGTTGATGACGATCAGCAGATAGACCAGCAGGATCGCGAAGGCCAGGCCGCCGAACAGGCCCTGGAACGAGGTCTGCATGGTCTGGACCTGGCCGCGGATGGTGATGGTCGAACCGCGCGGCAGGTCCTTCTTGGCGGCATCGATGATCTTTTGCACGTCGGCCGCCACGGCGCCCAGGTCACGGTCCTGGGTGGTGCCGTAGATGTCGATGGTCGGGGCCACATTGTAGTGGTTGACCACCGCCGGACCCGACGAGCGGGTGATCGAGCTGAGCGCGCCCAGGATCTGCGGCTGGGTTCCCAGCGAACCGGTGATCGGGATGTTGCGCAGGGCGTCGATCGAGTCGAGCTGGGCCTGCGGGGTCTGGGCGACCAGCGGATAGGACACGCCGCTCCTGCTGTCCAGCCAGAAGGTCTGGTTGGTCTGGAAGCTGCCCGACAGCGAGATCAGCAGGTCGTTGGCGATGTCGCGCTGGGTGAAGCCCAGTTCCTGAGCCCGCGAGCGATCGACTTTGACGTTGAACTCGGGCAGGTCGAAGCTCTGCTGGATGCGCGGATCGGCGATCCCCGGAACATGGCGGATCTGTTCGAGCAGCTTCTCGGCGAAGGCATTGTTGCCGGCCTGGTTGAAGCCGCGGATCTGCACGTCGATCGGGGCCGGAGCGCCGAAATTGAGGATCTGCGTCACGATGTCCGCCGGCAGGAACGCGAAGGTGACGCCGGGGAATTTGGCCGCCAGATCGGTGCGCAGGGTGCGCACGTAACCGGCGGTCGGATGATGGTCCTCGGTCAGGGTGATCAGGATGTCCGCATCGGCGGCCGTGGTCGGCAGCGAGTTGCTGTAGGACAGATTGATGCCGCTGACCGGCAGGCCGATATTGTCGACCACGCTGGCGATCTCGGCCGCCGGGATGATCTTGCGCAGCTCGTCCTCGATGTCGTCGGACAGACGCGCGGTCTCCTCGACGCGCAGGCCGGCATGGGCGCGGACATGCAGCTTGATCTGGCCGCTATCGACGGCCGGGAAGAAGTTGCTGCCCAGGAAATAACCCAGCGGCAAGGACGCCAAAGCGGCAGCGAGGAAGACGCTGATGAACAGCTTGCGCCGTTCGATCGCCCATTCCAGAACACTGCGATAGCGCAGGCGCAGAGCCTCGAAGCGGGTCTGGAAACCCTGCTGCAGACGGACCAGCGGATTGCGCGACGGCGCCCGGTCGCCATGATCCACATGCATCTTCAGCCAATATTTGGCCAGGGTCGGGATCAGGGTACGCGACAGCACGTAGGAGGCCAGCATGGCGAACACGATCGCCTCGGCCAGCGGCACGAACAGATATTTCGCCACACCTTCGAGGAAGAACATCGGCACGAACACGATGCAGATGCACAAGGTCGCGACCAGGGCCGGGATGGCGATTTCCTCGGCGCCGTTGAGGATGGCCGCTTCGACCTCCTCGCCGTTCTCGAGATGGGTGTTGATGCTTTCGATGGCGACGGTGGCGTCGTCGACCAGGATGCCCACGGCCAGAGCGAGGCCGCCCAGGGTCATGATGTTGATGGTCTGGCCCAGCGCCGACAGCGCCAGGATCGAGCACAGCACCGACAGCGGGATCGAGATGGTGATGATCAGGGTCGAGCGCCAGGAGCCGAGGAACAGCAGGATCATCAGGCCGGTCAGGGCCGCGGCGATGATGCCTTCGCGGACCACGCCGCCGACGGCGGCTTTGACGAAGACCGACTGGTCGCCGATCGCCTTGACGTCCAGATCCGGCGGCGCGGCGCTGCGGATCAGCGGCAGGCGGTCCTTGATTTGCGAGATGATGTCCAGCGTCGAGGCCGAGCCGGTCTTCTGGATGGTCATCAGCGAGGCGTGCTGGCCGTCGACGCGCACCAGGTTGGTCTGCGGGGTCGAACCGTCGCGCACATGGGCAACGTCGTGGAAATAGACGATCGAGCCGTTCACGGTCTTGATCGGCAGGTCGTTATACTCGTCGACCTTGGCCGGGCTGCCGTTCAGCTTCACGTTATATTCGAACTCGCCGACCTTTTCGGTGCCGGCCGGAATGATCAGGTTCTGCGCGTTCATCGCGCCGACCAGGTCATTGGCCGAAACCCCATGTTCGCGCAGCAGACGCTCGTCGAGGTCGATCTGGATCTGGCGCTGCTTGCCGCCATAGGGATAGGGGATCGAAGCACCCGCCACGCCCGCCAGCTGGGTGCGGACGAAATTGTTGGCCTGGTCGAACAAACCCTGCTCGGAAATCGACTGGCTGGACAGGGCCAGCTGGATGATCGGCACGCTGGAGGCGTTGTAGGAAACGATGAAGGGCGGCGTGATGCCCTGCGGCAGCTGCTTCAGCCAGGCCTGGGACACGGCGGTCAGCTGGCTCATCGCCAGATCGACGTTGGCGCCCTGGTGGAAGAAGAACTTCACCACGGAAATGCCGGTCAGGGATTGCGACTCGATATGGTCGATGTCGTTGACCGTGACCAGCGAGGCACGCTCGAAGCTGCCGGTGATGCGGTCGCTCATCTCCTGCGGCGGCATGCCGCTATAGCTCCAGATCACGCTGACCACCGGGATCTTGATATCCGGGAAGATATCGACCGGGGTCTTCAAGGCCGTCATCGGCCCGATGATGGCCAGCAATAGGGCCATCACAATGAACGTGTACGGTCGGCGCAAGGCGACCTTGACGATCCACATATCCAGCTCCGTCGAAAGGACGAGTTAAGTTGCACAATGAAACTTCGAGAGGTATATGTGAGTAGGTTTCATAATGCAACCTAATTTACGAGCCCCGTGATGCAGCGCAAAAATCTGAAGAATCCCGACTGTCCCATCGCCCGTTCGCTGGACGTGATGGGTGACCGGTGGACTTTGCTGATCGTGCGGGAAGCCGGCAAAGGCGCCGAGCGCTTCGCCCAGTTCGAGAAGAATCTGGGCATCGCCGCGAACATCCTGAGCGCGCGGCTGCGGAAGATGGAATTGGATGGGCTGATCGAAGCGCGCCTGTGCGAGGACAAAGCGCGCTACATCTACAGCCTCAGCGCCAAAGGGCGCGGGCTATATGATGTGCTGAGCGCTCTTCGCCGCTGGGGCGAAGAGTTCCTATGTCAGGACTTGCCGAGCACCCGCTGATTGCGGCGGTCGATGATCATGTGGGTCCGTTCGGTCGCGCCGGGCCCCGGATTGAAGCGGATGTTGCGGTAGGACAAGGGCTTGCCGCTCTTGCCGTGCAGCGTGATCCTCTCGATCGGATCGCCGGTCTCGTCCTCGGTCAGCACCAGCGGCGGCTTGCCGTCGACGGCGAGCCAGCGGTCGCCCCATTGCAGCAGCGCAACCAGCACCGGATACAGTTCCTCGCCCTTCTGGGTCAGGCGATAGCCGTCGGTGTTGGCGCGGTCGTCGAGCGGAAAGCGCTCAATGATCTGCGCCTCGATCAGCTTTTCCAGCCGCGTGGTGAGGATGTTGCGGGCGATGCCCAGATTGTTCTGGAACTCGTCGAACCGCTTGGAGCCCTGCATGCATTCGCGCACGATCAACAGGCTCCACCACTCGCCGACCTGATCGAGGGAGCGGGCGATGGAACAGTTCATTCCGATGAAGCTTTTCCTTTGCATGGCAGCATCCTAGCAAAAAGTTGCATGACGAGATCAAGAGCGAAATCGGGAGGCACCCTTGCGGCGCCTCCCGACCGTCTCCGACTTACGTCATTCCGCGGCCTGCAGCGAGGCCGGCTTCGAGATCTGGCGGTACGCCCATTCCGCGACCAGCAGCGCCGCGACGATGAAGGGCGTGGCGGCCAGGCCGAGATTGTGCGGAGCGACCAGGTTGATGGCGGCGCCGCCGATCAGCCCCGACATCGACACGCCGATATAAAGCGCGGCCGAATTGAGCCCCAGCACCAGCGGACCGGCCGCCGGCGCGGTGTGGATCAGGCGATGCTGCTGCGGCACCACCAGTCCCCAGCCGCCCAGGCCCCACACGATCAAGGCGGGGATCGCGGTCACGATCGAAGCCGAGCTCCAGGGCAGCAGGACGAAATCCACCCCAAGGGCGATGATGGCCGCGACGATGATATGACGGCTGCCGAAGCGGTCGGTCAGCTTGCCGGCGACCAGATTGCCGATCGTCGCCGACACGCCCCACAGCAGCAGCAGAAGGGCCAGCACGCGGGGATTGCCGCCGGTGGCGCGGTCGAAGCCGAGACCGATATAGGTATAGACCAGGAACAGACCCGCATAGGTCAGCAAGGTGGTCATCAGCGTCAGCAGCACGCGGGTGTCACCCAGCGGAGCGAGACGCTTGGACAGGCTGACGGGCGGCGGGGTCGGGATGTCGGACAGGCGCAGGGAGACACCGATGCCGGCCAGAGTGCCGACGGCGGCGACGAACCACATGGTGGCGCGCCAGTCGAGCAGGCCGCCGATGAAGGTGCCGAGCGGGGCTCCCAGAGCCGTCGCGCTGGACAGGCCGGCGATGACGATGGCCAGGGCGCGGCCGCGCTGTTCGGGGGGCACCAGCGAGGCACCGGCGGCGGTGGCGGTTGGGCTGAACATGGCGGCACCCAGACCGGCCAGGAAGCGGCTCGCCAGGGCGATGCCGATGGTCGGCGCCAGGGCCGTGATGGAATTGCCGATCACGAAGACGAGAAGACCGAGCAGCAAAAGACGTTTGCGCGGCCAATGGGACGCAGCCGCCGCGATGACCGGCGACAGCAAGGCATAGCTCAAGGCGTAAACGGTGACCAGCTGACCGGCCAGCCCGACGGAAACGCCGAGCGAGGCGGCGACTTGCGGCAGAATCCCGGCGACGACGAAGCTGTCGGTGCCGAGTGCGAACATGCCGCTTGCGAGAACAAGAAGACGTTTGTCCATGACACACTCCTGAGCGACCGGAGGCCTCCATCGGCGCGGCAAGTCGCGGTTAACTAAGTTGCATGACGCTACTTACTCCATTTAAGTTTCATTTTGCAACTTATTTTTGACGCCGCATGAGCCGCCCCTCGCGCCGCTTCCCTATATCCAGGCCCTATAGACGCAATCCCCGGTTGCCGAGTTAATTTGACAAGGCAATCGAGACTTGCACAATTGACGGGTTGCCGTCTTACAAACGCGCAAGAAGGGGAATCCAGATGAAATGTCCTCCGATTCTCGAAACGGAGGACGAGCGGCTTCAGGCCCTCGCCCTCTATGGATTGACCGACGAACAGCCTTTGCCCAGCCTGGATGCCGTCGCCCGGATCGCCGCGCATATGTTCGGCATGCCGGTGGCCGCAGTGAACATGATCAGCAGCGACCATGTCTTTTTCGCCGCCAGCATCGGCATCGGCGAGGTCGACATGCGCCGCGACGTGTCGTTCTGCGCCCATGCGATCACCCAGGACGGGGTGATGGTGGTGCCCGACGCGACTCAGGACGAGCGCTTCCACGACAATCCGCTGGTGACCGGCGAGGCCGGGTTGCGCTTTTATGCCGGCGTTCCGCTGTTCTCGCCGGGCGGGCACCCGCTGGGCGCGCTGTGCGTAATCGACGGAAAGCCGCATCCGGAATTTTCCAGGACCGACCGCGAGAGATTGCTGGAACTGGCGCATATGGCGTCGGACCGGCTGGAATTGCGCCGGATCGAGGTCGCCGCCGCGAACAAGCCGCAGGAGCCCGCAACCCCCTATGAAAACGACGAGCTCTATCGGCTGGCCAATTATGACGGGCTGACCGGCCTGGCCAATCGCGGGCGGTTCTATCGGCGGGTGGAGGACGCTCTCGCCTGCCCGCTTTCCGTCGCCGTGATCATGATCGATCTCGACGGTTTCAAGGACGTCAACGACACGCTGGGTCACGCGGTGGGCGACGCCGTCCTGCGCGAGGTCGCCGCCAGGCTGGCCGGGCAGATCGGCAGCGGCGACCTGGTGGCGCGCATCGGCGGCGACGAATTCGCCATCCTGCTGCCGGACGTCACCGCCTCCCTGCAAGCCACCGAAATCGCCCTCACCGTCAGCGCCGCCATCGCCCGGCCGATCATGGTGGACGATCAGGAAATCCGCGTGGCGGCCAGTTGCGGCATGGCTCTCGCCCCCTCGCAGGCGCAGGACCCGATGGAGCTGGTGGGGGACGCCGACCTGGCGCTGTTCAAGGCCAAGGCCGAGGGACGCGGCCGGGTCGCAGTGTTCCAGCCCGCCTTCCGCAACGAGGCGACCGCCCGCCGGCTCTATGGCATGGAAATCCACCGCGCGGTCGACGAAGGTGAATTCCTGCTGTTCTATCAGCCGCAGACGCGCCTCTCGGACGGCGCCCTGACCGGCGCGGAAGCGCTGATCCGCTGGCGTCATCCTCAGCGCGGCCTGCTGTCGCCGGCGGCATTCCTGCCCGCCCTCGAACGCGGACCGCTGGCCGCCACCGTCGGCACCTGGGTTCTCGACGAAGCCTGCGCCCAGGCGGCGATCTGGCGCCGCAACGGGTTCCCCGATTTCCGCATGGGCGTCAACCTGTTCGGCGCGCAATTCCGCGTCGGCGACCTTGAACGGGACGTCACGGAGGCGCTGGAACGGCACGGCCTGCCGCCCAGTGCCCTGGAGCTCGAAATCACCGAGAACATCGTGCTCAACCACGACGATGTGGCGCTCGGCGCCCTGGAGCGCATGCGCGATGCCGGCATCGGCATCGCCTTCGACGATTTCGGTACCGGTTTCGCCTCGCTCAGCTTGCTCAAACGCTATCCGCTGACGCGGATCAAGATCGACAAATCCTTCACCGATGGTTTCCTCACCTCGAAACAGGATGCCTCGGTGATCCGCGCCATCCTCGACATGGCGCGCAATTTCGACCTGGAAACCATTGCCGAAGGAATCGAGGAAGCGCAGCAGCAGCAAGGCCTGCGCGCCCAAGGCTGCGACGAGGGCCAAGGCTATTTCTTCGGCAAGCCGATGCCGGCCCCGCAGTTCGAGGAACGGTTCGGCGGAGGGAGTCTTTACGCGAAGGTGGGGTGACGCGGCCGCGGAGGAACGAGATCGTCCAGGGTCATCGGGCCGTACCGGCCAAAGTGCGGCCGCAGGCCGCTCAAATCACCGTCTACCGCGTCAACGACACCACGACGAAATAGAGAATGAGCCCCAGCACACCGAGGGCGATCAGGCGAAACAGGGCGAAGCCGGCTGCGGCTCCGAAGGCGGCCTTGAAGGCCGTCGAGAATGGCGAATCCAGCTTGTGGTTCAGGGACATCGCCTGGGGGAGGTATGACTGGGGAGCCTCGCCGTGCGAATAGGCGACCGGCGCCGGCTCACCGGCCGGCCGTTTGCGGAACCCGCGCACGTCATCACTGGAAGCGTCCACGCGAACGCCCCGCGCTATCTCGGCTGCTTCGGCGGTTTTATAAGCCCGAATCGCGGCTCTGCGCGCTTCCTGGTCGTTCTGCGGCTCACCCATTGCCTTACCTCATGGTCTGGTGCCCTGATAGATAGGGTGCCGCTAGATTAATACCAGCCAGTGCTGTGCATTCGCCGGCTGTTGCGCCGTCACCTGGACGTCGTTCTGGAATTCCGCCGACGTGCTGAAATCCGCCAGAAGCTGCGCATGCGCTTGAAGCTCGGCGCTCCTATAAGCCGCGGTGCCGGGGGTCGAATTGGCCAGGATCGGCGCAATCACATTGGCTTGATACCACGCCACATCCGAAGCGCTCGGCGCGCGATGCAGCAGATTGGCGTAGGTGTCCTGGATGAACTGCGCGTCGCCGGCCGAGGTCTGAGCGTAAGCGTGGGCACTGTTCGACGTGTATTCCGGCGATTGCAGGAAATTCTCGGCATAGGTGATCAGCGAGACCGACGGATTGGTCGCCGCCTGGTTTTCGTAATAGGCCAGGCCCGCCACATCGGGCACCCGGTCCAGAACGGCGGAATAGATCGCGGCGATCTGGAATGAGGAAACGCCGCCCGTCACCGCCGGCTTCTGGCTGGCGATGATTTCCGTATAATCCTCGAACTTCAGCGCCGTCATGTCGCTGAGCGGCACCGAGCCATGGTCCGCGCTGTCCGCCAGGGTGAAGCCAACCCCGTCCCCCGATGGCGTAATGGTGTAATCGGCGGCATTCCGATCGACCACATCCAGAACGGAGCCACGCCCCGCCACCCCATCGATCTCGGAGCTGAAAAGCAGGTCCTCGCCCTGAGCGACGATGGAAATCGTAAAATCGCCGGCGATCGCCGTCAGAACGCCTCGGTCACCGGCCGCCTGCTCCTGATTCATGGAAAGCGCCGGGATACCCTGGTCGGTCAGGGTGATCGATCCCAGCTTACCGGCAGCCGCCAGCGCCTGCAGACCGTCCAGATTGGCCGCGACGTCGGCGGCATTGTCGGACAAAGCGAGCGGAGCGCCGATCTGACCGGCCTGAAACGATTGAATGGCCGCCAGCGCGGCCGAGGGTTCGATCGTCCCAGAACCGCCCCCGAGGGTCAGCAGAAAACTGGCATAGACGCCGTCATAGGTCCCCTCGCCGATGATCTGGCCCGCATCATTGATGGCGACGGCATATTCCAGAACCCAGCCGGAATTGGCGGGAAGCAGGCTGTTGAGATCGGTCACGGTTCCGTTCTGCCAGAGAACCGCATGGACGTTGCCCGAAGCGGCCGCGGCGATACCGACGATCTGACCGTCATCATTGAGTCCGAAGGCCGAGCAGTTCGTATAGCCGACCGGCGCCGCCAGCAGGGTAATCCCGCCATTCTGCCAGACAGCCGCATGATCTGCGCCGGCCAGCGTGACGGTGCCGGTAACCGCCCCTGCGGCGTTCACCGAGGATACGCTGCTGGACACTTCGCCGGAGACTGTCGGCAGCGCGCTTACCACGCCATTCTGCCATATCACGGCCTGTTCATCGGTCGCCTGGGCGTTGGATTCGCCGGCGATCAGGCCGCTATTGTTGATGGCGACGGCAGCGGCCGTCGACTCTCCCGGCAAGGCGGGAAGTATCTGAAACGTCCCGTTCTGCCAAAGGACGGCATGCGACTGGGTGGTGTCGGAGCCCCAGGTTTGACCGACGATCTGCCCGCTGTCATTGATGCCGGAAGCGTATCCGCCCGTATCCGTTCCCGGCAGAGCGAGAAGAGACTGGGTTCCGTTCTGCAGGAAGGCCGGAACGGCACCGAGAAAACCGGGCGTGACGACTTGTTCGCTATAGCCGGCCACCACGCCGCCATTGTTCAGGCCACCTCCAAACCAGCTGCCCGGAGAGACCTGAGCGTAGGGAAGCAGCGGGGTCGGCGCTCCATTCTGCCAGAAAGCGGGAGCGCTGACCGTCGCTCCCGTCCCATCGGGAGACGGCTCGCTATAAGTCCCGAAGACCACGCCCGCCGCATTGATCGAATAGACTGAAGTCAGGCCGCTGAGATCGGCGATGCCGGCATAGGTCGTCATCGATGGAGCGCATACACTCTGAGAGTGCAATGCAACTTTGTTAACATAGCAATCGGGATCGATGAAGGGGTAATGGATGCGGTATTAGGGAGTAATACGCCACCACGATGGCAAACCGCGATTCTTCCAACCCCATTTGTCTTTCCCGGCTTACCCACGGTATGTCGCGACGAAACTACGTCGGGGCCGGACAAAGCTATTTTACCCGGAAAGAAAAATGCCCGCCTTGAAGACGGGCATTAACCTCAAGCGGTTTCGAACTCTCTTACGCGCTTTTTTAGTCTAGTTTCGACATTTTCTTTTCGCTCGATAGCCACATTGGCTTCTTTCACGACAGCGGCATAAAGAAGCGCCTCCTTCGGCAGCTTCTTTTTCGCGAAGAGCCAACTAGCGACACCAAACCAATCCCAAAGGGGACTGTCGGACGTGACTCTGGCCACAGGAGCCGGGAACAGCGTCCCTCGCTTACCTTTAGCGTAATTGGTGATCGCAGCCCGAGTCAGCCCAGTCCGCGCAGCGATTTCTGCCATGCTGACTAACGGATCTGGCTCGATCCGCTCAACGACGGCACCAGCAGCCTCAACAGCCTTCACCGCGGACGCTATAGCGACATCGCCAGATTCAGCCTCCCTATCAAAATCCACTATGATGTGGCCCTTTTGAAAGGAGATGGTCGCGTCATCGCAACCAGCATCGTAGAATCGAGCCTCGAAATCGTCGGCCTCGGGATCTAAGCCTGAAGCGATGATGCTAAATTCGAATGAAGCCATCATCTCTCTCCTTGATGTGGGCAGCGGTCTACAGCACGTCTTATTTGCTTGGCATGACTTTCAGGATTCTTAGGCGTTCCATTGACGCCAACCTGACACCCCTCCCTGTCTGCATGAGCGCAGAACAACCGGCCCCAATGGCCTAACGGGCGTAAGCTCCATCCTCTGTCTCGTGCGTACTGAATTGCTGCCTCAATCTCCTTATTTGGATGGCCGCCCTTAACCATTCCACCCCCGAAGCATGTCACGAGCGTTAACAAATGTCAACACAACCCCTCCCTCAGCCACTAATAAAGTCGCACCCTCAGCAGCAATCCTAACGATAGCTCATTGAAAGATATACAACGGTCATGCGCAGAAATGCCCCTCTGCTCCCTACATAGTAGGGAGCAGAGGCACTTGGAGGGTGCTCAGGATAGGAAATCAGAAGCCGAAAGCTTCTTATACGTGGCTCATAAGATCATCCGATACTCGATAGGCAAAGGTCGGGTCGTCAATTTGCTCTTGCGTCAGCGTGGCGTGAAACGAGGTCATCATCGTTTCGATATGTGCGGGCATGCTCAAGTGCTGGCCTATTTCAGCCAATCCGCGGAGTTCCTTGGCGATGTCCAGGTGACGGCATCCACCCCGGCCAGCGCCCAGCACTGGCTAATTCTAGTCTAAATTTTTCTGAGAAAGCTGACTATGCATCCGATCATTAAGCGCATCCTTATTTTCGTCGCTATCGGTTTCGCGATGCTGACTTGGGCAGTGTACGAAGGGTTGCGCAGCGGCGAACCGACCAAGCCTGTATTGCTTTTCTGTCTGGCTGTTGGTCCCCTCATTATTTTGGGCGGCCTCTTCAATCTGCTGCGTCCCCGGCTTTGGCGTCACATCAAGATCGACAACGTTCTTCAGCGCCTTGCCTTAGTCTGTTCGGTAGTAAGAGAGGGATGGGTTTCAGAACCATCGATGTGGTGAAACTGCATCTTGAGGGGCGTCTTAACCATGTTTGGTGCCGACCTGGCGAGCGCGGTTTGCGGTTTCTGCGGCAGGGCCTGCCGACCTATGGCTCAAGTTCCAGTGATCGCCAGTCCGGTTTAGATGTCACCGAAAGACATCTGTTCATAAGACGGCCGTAAGCCGTTTTTCGGCGGGGGCATTTTAACTAAGCGACAAGTGCCATCCGGCGAGATGTATCTGTCACGCCAGCCCGGCCGGCTCCCCCATGAAGCCATCGAGATGCCGGTCCGCCTCCTAACTGATCTCGGCGTCGTCGCGAGGAATTGGGCCGACACTGCATTAATATCTAGCACGGCCGCGCCATGCTAATGGTTGCGTATTGGAGATGAATATCGCGCAGTGCGGTGCATCACCCTGTGCGACGGCAAACGCGATTATCATCACACCCACTTAGTGGGGCGGTGCCGACCTGTCGGATCAAAATGACGGGCACCGCGAACACGCAGTGCATCAACCACAATATGCTGGGGGACCAAATGCACATCACTTCAAAAACGGCGCTTCTCGCCTTAGCCTTAATCACCGCGAGCATCGGCGCCTTAGCCGATGAACAAAAGAACGACACCGGCAGACAGCAAGACGGCGGCAAGGTGTATATCGTTTCATTTGGCGGGCCAGGTGGAAATTTCTTCACCCGACAAAATTTCAACAATATTGCAATCCACTGCGGAAAATACGTGGATCAGATCCAGCTCAACGGCTCTCCATTTGGTGGGTCGGGCGGCGGCGACTGCGGCGGCATCGGTCTTGCCCCAGGCGAGTACATCAACGCGGTCG
Organism: Alphaproteobacteria bacterium; assembly: GCA_021325215.1. Classification (GTDB taxonomy): domain Bacteria; phylum Pseudomonadota; class Alphaproteobacteria; order Rhodospirillales; family Magnetospirillaceae; genus JAJPHO01. Next base: position 28,186 of record JAJPHO010000026.1, on the reverse strand, counting down.
ATTACCGATCCGGGTCTTACGTGGATAACGTGGTTTTCCACACGAATCAGGGTCGGCAAATTGGCGGCGGCGGGCCGGGAGGAAACCCGGGTAAATTGACCAATATCCGCGTGCTGACGATCGGCGGGCGAGCGGGCGCTTACGTCGATCAGCTTGAAATCGAGTATGTTCAATACTGATTGAGCGCAGAGCTGGCCGACATTGCCAAATCGATTGGCGTGCTCGGCCAGCTTGAACGAGACAAAGTATTCGATCGCAATGCTCGGTATATTGCTCACCAGCGCAATCGCCTGACGCCCGGGAAAGCCGTCCATCGCCTGTATAGTGTCCGGCGGCGAGAGAGCGGCGGATGAAGGCGACCTACATGAACAGCGACATGATCGAGACGCCCGCGAGCGGACTACTGAAGAGCGCCGTGAAGAACAAACGCGCGCCGGGCAAATCATTGCTCTGGCTGAAGGCAGGATGTCGGGAAAAATCGATAGGACCGACATCACCGATCTCACGAAAGAAGAATTAATGGCGCGTTACCGGCGCCTGATGCCGGGGTGACAAGCGGGAGGTAGGTTTCGCGCGCTCGTATGCTCGCCCTTGCAGGGATAAAAATCCAACTTCATAGCAACCTCATCAATCCATCGAGACCGCCCCCAAAGAGGCTCGATTTCATTGATAGGCGGCAGGTTGGCAAGAGAGAGGGGAGTCAGTAGGTTCGACCTGAGAAATGACAGAAATCCGCCATTTCTCTTACTAACCAAACTCCCTGCGTCACGTTAATGCGCCGTTTTGGTCAAACTATACGCCGATTCATACGATTTATGAGTCGCGTGACACAGGGTAATGAATGGCGCGCCCTACTGGATTCGAACCAGTGGCCTGCCGCTTAGAAGGCGGCTGCTCTATCCAGCTGAGCTAAGGGCGCGCAAACGGCAATAGGCCGCTATTTTTATTCGACGCGGTCGAAACGGAAATTGTCGGCGTAGGCCTTGGGGGCGGGCGGGGCCGGCGGCTCGGCGTCCTTCAGCTCATAGGTGTAGCCGTGCTTCTGCGCGAAGGCGATGGCGGCTTCCTTGCTCTCGAAGGTCATCTTGACCTGCGAGCGGGTGTCGCGCGAGCCCGGCCAGCCCATCAGCGGGTCCGGCAGCTTGCGGTCGCCCGGCGAGAATTCGGCCACCCACTCATGGGTTCTGGCACGGCCCGACTGCATGGCGTTCTTGACAGGACGGTAGATGCGCATCGCGGACATGGGAACTCCTCGGGACAAGCGTAAGCGGTCTTAAGGCGGACTATTATCAGTTTTATCGGCCTAATCAAGCGGCTTTGGCCAGTTCGTGATCGGGCCGCGCGCCTCCTCGTAGAATTTCGCCAATCCGAGCACCGCCTGATCGGCGAAACGCGGTCCGGTGATCTGCAATCCGATCGGCAATCCCTCGCCGCTCCAGCCGCAATTGAGCGAAATCGACGGCTGCTCCGACATGTTCCACGGCAGGGTGTAGACGATATGGTCGAACGGCCGCAGCGGATCGTTCTGCGGCGACGGCAGCTCGGCACTGAAAGACGTCACCGAATTGGTCGGCGACAGCACCGCATCGACCTTTTGGAACAGGATCGCGGCGCGCCTGCGGATCGCCAGGGTCTGATTGAACCCATCCACCGCCCGCCAGCCCGGCACCGTCTCGCCGCCTTTGGCCCAGTCGAAAATGTACGGCAACAGCTTATCCAGCCGCTCCTGCGGCAGCGCGCGGATCTCGTTCCAGGCCCGCGCCCGCCAGAACATGTCGATGCCGTCGAGGATCTCCGGCGTCAGGATCGGCTCGACCGGCTCGACGATGGCGCCGGCCCGCTCGAAGAGGCGGGCGGCGGCGGAGACGGCGACGCGGGTTTCCGCATCGGCGCGGATGCCGGCGCCGGGCTCCTGCATCAGGCCGATGCGCAGGCCCTTCACATCGGCCTTGAGATCGGTCCAGTCGATCTCCTCGGCGGGCAGGCTCATGGCGTCGCGCGGGTCGGGACGGGCCAGCACGGTCATGGCCAAAGCGGCATCGTCCACCGTGCGGGTCATCGGGCCGGCGGCGCGGCCGACATAATAGGGATCGATCGGAATGCGCCCCAGGCTCGGCTTGAAACCGACCAGCCCACACCACCCGGCCGGCAGGCGGATCGAGCCGCCGATATCGGTGCCGACATGCAAAGGCCCATAGCCTGCCGCACCCGCCGCCCCCGCTCCGGCGCTGGAGCCGCCAGGATTGCGGTCGAGCTTCCAGGGATTGCGCGTCACCCCGTAAAAACTGGAAAGGCCCGAGGACAGCATGGCGAGATCCGGCACGGTGGTCTTGGCGAACAGGATGGCGCCGGCTTCCCGCAGACGCGCGGCCGGCGGGGCGTCGCTGTCGGCGGGAACCAGGGGGATGGCGGCGCTGCCCTGGGGGATCGGATCGCCCTCGGTGGCGACCAGTTCCTTGATCGTCACCGGCACCCCGTCGAACGGGCCGATCGGCTCGCCCCTGCGCCAGCGCGCGGTCGCGGCCTCGGCGGCGGCGCGCGCGGCAGCCGGATTATAGGCGTAAAGGGCGTTGATCTTCGGCTCCCACGCCTCGATATGTCGGGCCAGGGCGTCCCAGTAATCGAGCGGCGTCAAAGCCTTGCGCCGGAAGGCGTCGATCAGGGCGGCGAGAGACAGATCGAGCATTTCACACTCCGCGTGTTGACTGGCTTTTTATTATTCTATAAGACAGATATACAAATTGTCATACAACATTAAATAGATGGAAATTGACATGCGACAGACAAGCGCCCGACTCCCCAAGGCTCTCCTCCTCGGTTCTGCCTCGATTCTGGTCGGTTGCGGTCTGTGCTGCGAAGCCCGGGCCGACGAGGCCGAAAGCGATCGCATCGAAACCATCACCGTCACCGCCCAGCATCGCAGCGAAACGGCGCAGGACGTGCCGATCGCCCTGACCGTGCTGAAGGCCGACAAACTGTCGGACAATGGCGTCGATACGGTCAACGACATCCAATATCTGGTCCCCTCTTTCGAGGCGACCCCGCAATTCGGCAGCGGCCAGCCCAGTTTCCGCATCCGCGGCATCGGCTTCGAGGATTATGCCTCGAACAATTCCCCCACCGTCGGCATCTATGTCGATGATTACGCCTATCCGATCCCGCTGATGACCCAGGGCACTTTGTTCGACATCGACCATGTCGAGGTGCTGCGGGGACCGCAGGGCACGCTTTATGGCCGCAACACCACCGGCGGCGCGGTCAATTTCGCCATCAACAAGCCGACCGACAGCTTCACCGCCGGCGCCAGCCTGACCTATGGCCGCTATGACGATGCGCGCCTCGATTTCTATGCCTCGGGTCCGATCACCGACAAATTGCGCATCCGCATCGCCGGCACCACCGAACAGGGCGGCGCCTGGCAGCATGACCGCGTGACCGGCGACAGCTTGGGCGACAAGGATAAGGGCGCGGTGCGCGTCATCACCGATTACGACGCCACCGACACCCTCAAATTCGAACTGACCCTGCATGGCCTGAAGGACAATTCCGAGCAGCAGGGCCTCTATCTGCTGACGCCGCTGAAGACCGCCGGCGGCGCGGTCATTCCCGCCGACACCAACCGCACGGCGACCGGCTGGGGCACCTCGCCCTCCTTCGCCCAGGAAATCGGCATCTCGCCCGATCAGAAGCCGTTCCGCGACAATGAGGGCTGGGGCGCCGATCTGCGCACCGAATGGACCCTGCCCTTCGCGGTGCTGACCAATCTGGCCTCTTACGAAGGCTTCGACCGCCGCGAATATGACGCCTTCGACGCGGCTGACACCGCCGATGCCGACGTCTATTTCAACAGCCGCGCCGCCGTCTATTCCGACGAATTGCGCCTGCGCTCGCGCGATGGCGCCGGCCTGAACTGGACCGGCGGCGTCTATGTCGCCTATGAGCATCTGAACGAAGTCTATCGCTCGGGCTTCATCGACAGCTTCGGCGTCAACGCCTATACGCCCTACAGCCAGACCGCCAAGACCGAGAGCGGCTATGGCCAGATCAGCCCGCAGCTGACCAGCACGATCAGCGCCGATCTCGGCGTCCGCATCGAGCATGAGGACCGCGAGCTCTACCACTTCAACACGTTCGGCCTGACCTCGACCCAGCAGGTGGTGGATTTCACCGCGCTGAACCAGGACCGCTCGCTCTCCTACACCCTGCCCTCGGGCCTGGCGCGGCTGAACTGGAAGCCGATCGACGATGTGCTGCTCTACGGCTCGGTCAGCCGCGGCATCAAGTCGGGCGGTTTCACCGCCTACAACACCACCGACGCCACCGGCATCGGCACCCAGCCCTTCCAGCCGGAAAAGCTGTGGGCCTATGAAATCGGCTCGAAAACCAGCTTCGACCAGGGCCGCATCCAGTTGAACAATGCCGCCTATTGGTATGATTACACCGACCAGCAGGTGCAGTCCTCGATCGTCGATCCGGTCTATGGCCAGATCGGCAAGGTCGTCAACGCGCCGAAATCGACCATCACCGGCTTCGAGAGCGAGATCACCTGGAAGCCGATCCCGGCTTTGATCATCGGCCAGTCGGTCGGCTATACGCGCGGCTGGTACGACCGCTTCCTCGATGTCGGCGGCGCAGTGCAGGACCCGGCGACGGGACGCTTCAGCGCGATCTATGTCGACCGCAAGGATCAGAGCATCGAGGCGCCCAAGCTGACCTATGGCGGCTCGGTCTCCTATGGCTGGACCGTGGCGGACTTCCTGGCCGAACTGGGCGCCGACTATTCCTATCGCACCCAGTACATCTCGCATTTCGGCGCGCTGTACAATGTCGCGCCCTATTGGCTGGCGAACGCCCACTTCACCGTGCGCCCTGAGAGCGGGCCGTGGTCGCTGACCCTGTGGGGCCGCAACATCCTCGACGCGAAGTACGACATCACCCGCAATTTCTTCGTGGCGGGCGACAATGTCGGCATGGCGGGCGAACCGGCGACCTACGGCTTCACGGCCTCGGTCAAGTTTTGATAGTTTGAGGTGATGAACCAGCGCCAGGATTTTCTCGGCAACAGGGTGACGGCCGCAAACGACCGCACCCTGGCAGCCATCGACGATTTCGTCGGCGGGTTTCTCGCTTATGAAACGCGCGCCCTGAACATCCTGGCCGCCGCCGATGCCGATCCCGGCAATGCCCTGGCCAATGCCTATGCCGGCATCCTGCATATGCTGCTGGAAGCGCCGGCGGCTCCGGCCAACGCCCTGCCCTATCTGCAGAAAGCCCAGCGCGCTACCGCCAATCGGCGGGAACAGGGCGCGGTGCGGTTCCTCGAACTCTGGCGCCAGGACGATGTGCCGGGCGCGCTACGCGTAGCCGGAGAGACCGTCGCCGAATTCCCGCGCGACCTGGTGATGGTCAAGCTGCACCAATATCTCTGCTTCAATCTGGGCGATTTCACCGGCATGCAGCGCATCGCCGAAGCGGCCTCTGCCGATGACATCCCCTATTTGTATGGCATGCTGGCCTTCGCCCATGAGCAAAACCATCATCTGCGCGAAGCGGAAGCGGCAGCGCGGAAGGCGTTGTCGCTCAGTGAGCGCGAGCCCTGGGCGCAGCACGCCATCGCCCATGTGACACTGACCGAAGGACGGATCGAGGAAGGTGCGGCGTTTCTCGATAGCGTCAGCCATCATTGGACCGGCCTTAATTCCTTCATGGTGACTCACTTGTGGTGGCACCGGGCGCTGTTCCATCTGGAGCAGGGCAAAGTCGAAGACGCGCTGGCCCTCTACGACCGCGACGTCTGGGGTGTCGAAAAGAGCTATTCCCAGGACCAGATCGGCGCAGTGTCGCTGCTGGCCCGGATCGAACTGGCCGGCGGCGATGTCGGCAATCGCTGGGCGGAACTGGCACCTTGGCTTGAGGCCCGCGGCGCCGATACAGTGCAGCCGTTTTTGAGCCTTCAGTACCTTTACGGCCTGGCCCGCGCCGGGAGAAGCGAAGCGGCTCAGACCCTGCTGACCGCGATCCGCGACCGGGCCCGGACCGCGCCGGCTTTCGTCCGCCCGACCTGGGCCGAAGTCGCCGAACCTGCCGCCGAAGCGCTCGTCGCCCATGCCGAAGGTAACTACGCCCCCGCCGCCGAAGGGCTGGGCCGCGCCTTGCCGCGCCTGACCGAGATCGGCGGCAGCCATGCCCAGCGCGATCTGTTCGAGCGCATCTGGACACATGCGAAGCTGCATCTAGGCGCGATCCTGCTGATGCTGCTGCTCGCTGTGCCGGCGGCGGCGCGCGACACGCTGACCCTGGGCACCCAGCTGGAACCGCCGGGTTTCGATCCGACCATCAGCGCCTCGGCGGCGATCGGCGAACTGACCTTCCCCAGCCTCTACGAATCCCTGGTCCATCTCGGCCCTGGCGGCGCGGTCGAGCCAGGTCTGGCGACCGCCTGGGAGCTCTCACCCGACCGGCTGACCTACCGCTTTCATCTGCGCCAGGGCGTGCATTTCCACGACGGCTCGGCCTTCGATGCGGGAACCGCGAAATTCTCCATCGACCGCATCCTCGATGCCAAATCGCTGAATCCGCAAAAGCCGCTCTATGACTGCATCGACACCGCCGAAGCGGCCGATCCGGCGATTCTGGTCCTGCATCTCAAACGCCCCTGCTCCGGCCTGCTCTCCGCATTGGGCTGGCCCGCCGCGGCGATGATCGCGCCCGCCTCAGCGGCTGGCAACGCCGCCCATCCGGTCGGCACCGGTCCATTCCGCTTCGAGGAATGGCGGCGCGGGACCTCGCTCTCGCTGGTCCGCAACGCCGATTACTGGAACGGCGCGCCGGCCCTGGCGCGGGTGACGTTCCGCTTCCTGGCCGATCCCAGCGCCACCATCGACGCCCTGGCGGCCGGCGATCTCGACGGCTACACCATCTTCCCCGCCCCGGAAGCGATCGACCGGCTGAAACACGACAAGCGGTTCACCGTGCAGATCACGCCCAGCGAATTCAAGGGCATCCTGGCGCTCAACAACCGCAAGGCGCCGTTCGACGATATCCGCGTGCGCCGCGCTTTGTCCCATGCCATCGACAAACAGGCCGTCATCGATGCCGCGGCGTTCGGTTATGGCCGTCCGATCGGAAGCCACTACACCAGCCAGGACCCCGGCTTCGTCGACCTCAGCGGGCTCTATCCCTACGACCCGGCCAAGGCGCGGCAATTGCTGGCCGAAGCCGGCCACGCCAACGATCTTCACCTCGTGCTGAAGCTGCCGCCTTTGGCCTATGCGCGGCGCAGCGGCGAAGTCGTCGCGGCGCAATTGGCCGAAATCGGCGTCGCCGTCGAGATCGTGCCGATGGAATGGGCCTCCTGGCTGCAGCAGGTGTTCGGTCGGCATGATTTCGACATGACCATCGTCGCCCATGTCGAGCCGATGGATTACGGCATCTATGGCCGCGACTCCTATTACTTCGGCTATGGCAAGCCCGCGTTCAAAGACCTGCTGGCCCGCATCGACGCAGCGCCCGACGAGGCGAAACGCTTGGAATTGCTGGGCAACATGCAGCGGATGATCGCCGACGACGCAGTCAATGTCTTTCTGTACGAGCCGCCGCTGGTCAGCGTGTGGGACGCCCGGATCGAGGGCATCGAATACCGCACGCCGGTGCAGGTCTTCGACCTCGCCCACGCCCATTTCGCCGATCCGTCGCCCGATGCGGCGGTAGCGGCGAAGAACGGCAATGGCCGGATCGTTCTCGGCGCCTCGCTCGGCCTGACCGGCGCGCTGTTTCTGGCGCTGCTGGTGCGCGCCGGACCAGCCTTTGCGGCGCGCCGCGCGGTCAGCCTGGCGGTGACGCTGCTGGCCGCCAGCCTGGTGATCTTCCTGGTGGTACAGCTGGCGCCGGGCGATCCGGCCCGCTTCATGCTGGGGATGAATGCGGATGAAACGGCAGTCTCGACCCTGCGCGCCCAGCTCGGTCTGGATAAGCCGCTGCCGGAACGCTATCTCGCCTGGCTGGCGGGATTGGTCACCGGCGATTTCGGCACCAGCTGGACCTATCGCGTGCCGGTCGGAACGCTGATCCTGCAAAGGCTGCAGGTGTCATTGCCGCTCACTCTGCTGGCGCTGATCTTCTCCACCCTCATCGCACTGGCCCTGGCTCTCGCGGCGACGCTCGGACGCGGGCGCTGGACCGGGAAGCTGGCCGATCTGGTCACCGGCGCCGGCATCGCGATTCCCAATTTCTGGCTCGGCATTCTGCTGGTCGGGGTGTTCGGGGTCAGCCTGCATTGGTTCTCGGCCGGCGGGTTCGCCGGATGGGAAGCCGGACCGCTGGCCGCGCTGCGCTCGCTGACCTTGCCTGCGCTCGCCCTGGCCGTTCCGCAAGGCGCGATCCTGGCGCGGCTGCTGCGCTCGGAATTGTTCGAGGCCCTGGGCCAGGACTTCGTCCGCACCGCGCGGGCCAAGGGATTGAGCCGGCCCGCCGCGTTGCTGCGCCATGCTCTGCCCGCCAGCCTGCCTCCCGTGCTGACCATCCTCGGCATGCAATTCTCCTTCCTGCTGGCCGGCGGCGTGCTGATCGAGAATGTGTTCTTCCTGCCCGGTCTCGGCCGCCTGGTGTTCGAGGCGATCCTGGGCCGCGACCTGATCGTGGTGGAGAGCGTGTCGATCGTGCTGGTGTTCCAGGTGATCCTGATCTCGCTGCTGGCCGATCTCGCCAGCGCGGCGGCCGATCCCCGGTTGAGAGAGCGGGTGGCGGCGTGAAGACCGGATTAGCCCTCTCGCTGGTGCTGGTGGCGACCGCTCTGCTGTCGTTCGTCTGGCTGCCCTTCGATCCGGCGGCGATGGATATCCCGCACCGGCTGGAAGCGCCCAACTGGCACCATTGGTTCGGCACCGACGCCTATGGCCGCGATCTGCTGTCGATGGTGGCGGCAGGATCGCGGGCGACCCTTTATGTCGCCGTGGCTGCTTTGCTGGTCGGCGCCGGGTTTGGCGTGCCGCTCGGTCTGCTGGCTGCCTCGCGCGGCGGGCTGATCGAGGAAATCATCACTCGGGCGGGTGACGTCGTGTTCGCCTTCCCCGCTCTGCTGACCGCGGTGCTGATCGCCGCGGTATGGGGACCGGGCGTGGTTCCGGTGGTGGCCGCCGTCGGGATCTTCAACATCACGGTGTTCGCCCGCGTCACCCGCGGCGCGGCCCTCGGGCTGCTGCATCGCGACTTCATCCTGGCCGCGCGGATCGCCGGCAAGGGTGAACTCCGCATCGCCTTCGAACATGTGCTGCCCAATTGCCTCGGCCTGCTGATGGTTCAAGGCGCGGTGCAGTTCTCGCTGGCGGTGATCGCCGAAGCCGGCCTGTCCTATGTCGGGCTCGGGCTGCAGCCGCCGACGCCGAGCTGGGGGCGCCTGCTCGATTCGGCGCAGACCATGATGGTGCAAGCGCCCTGGCTGGCGGTGTTCCCCGGCCTGGCCATCCTGCTGACGGTGCTGGGCTTCACCCTGCTGGGCGACGGGCTGCGCGACCGGCTTGATCCGCGTCTGGCGAAGGAGGCGCGGCGATGATCCTCGATATCGCCGATCTGCGCCTGTCGGTCCTGCCCGAGGTGGTTTCGCTGTCGGTCGGACCCGGCGAAATCGTCGGGCTGGTGGGAGAATCCGGTTCCGGCAAATCCCTGACGGCCCTGGCGGTGATGGGATTGCTGGCGCCGGAAATTCATGCGTCGGGCAGCATCCTGCTCGATGGCCGCCAGATCATCGGCGCGTCGGAAAAGGACATGCTGTCGGTGCGCGGCAAGATCGCCGGCATCGTCTTCCAGGAGCCGATGACCGCGCTGAACCCGGTCATGCGCGCCGGCGATCAGGTGGCGGAGACGCTGCTGTGCCACGGCATCCCCCGCGCCGATGCCCGCCGCCGTGCCGAAGAAGCGCTGGAGCAAGTCGGGCTGCCGGGCCTCTATGACCGCTATCCGCACCAGCTGTCCGGCGGGCAGCGCCAGCGCGTCGCCATCGCCATCGCCATCGCCCTGCGCCCGCGCCTGCTGATCGCCGACGAGCCGACCACCGCGCTGGATGCCGTCATCCAGGCGCAGATCGTCGCCCTGCTGCAAAAGCTGGTGGCTGAGACCGGCATGGGATTGCTGCTGATCAGCCACGATCTGCCGCTGGTGGAACAGGTGACTCACCGCGTCGTGTCGCTGCGCCAGGGCGAGACGCCGGTGGCCGTTCCGCCGCGCCCAGCCGGCGCTCCCGGCCCGGTGCTGTTGCAGGGTTCCGGCCTAGTGCGGGAATATCGCCATCCCAGACTGCGCGCCCTCGACGGCGTCGACATCGCGGTGCATGAAGGCGAGAGCGTCGCCATCGTCGGCCAATCCGGCTCGGGTAAATCGACCCTGCTGCGCACGCTGCTGGGCCTCGAAAAACCGCAAGCCGGCAGCGTGACCTTGAACGGCCGCATACAGGCGGTATTCCAGGACCCGGCCGGCAGTTTCGATCCGCGCTGGCGGGTGGAGAAACTGGTGGCCGAGCCGCTGCCGCGCCTGCCCGCCGCCGAGCGCCGCCGCCGCGTCGAGAAGGTGCTGGTGCAGGTCGGATTGAAGGCGGAAGACGCCGACCGCTTCCCGCATCAATTCTCCGGCGGACAGCGCCAGCGCATCGCCATCGCCCGCGCTTTGGTGATCGAGCCCGACATCATCGTCTTCGACGAAGCGACCTCGGCGCTCGATCCGTCGGTGAAGGCGCAGATCCTCAAGCTGCTGGCCGAGATCGCCCAACGCCGGCGCATCGCCTATCTGTTCGTCACCCACGACCTGGCCTCGGTCCGCCTGATCTCGGACCGGGTTCTGGAAATGACGGACGGCAGGCTGGCTCAGGCGTGATAAACGGCCCGGGCGATGGCGCGCGCCAGGCAATCGGCGGCGGCGGAGCCCAGCCGGGCGATCTGCACCGAACGCTCGGCGCCGCGCGGCGGCAATTCGACCCCATCAGCCACCGCGAACACCGTGTCGCCGTCGAACGGCGTATGGGCCGGACGCACCGCCCGCGACATGCCGTCCTGGGCCATGATGGCGAGACGCTTGCATTCGGCGGGTGTCAGCCGCGCCGAGACCGCCACCACGGCGATGGTGGTGTTGGCGCCCGGCTTCATCCGGCCGATATCCAGCAGGCGCGACAGATCGGGAAGCGGATCATGCGCGTCGGCATGACCGAGCGGGCGATGGCCGCCGAATTCGTCGCCGAACTCGAAGGGCCAGGCCCAATAAGTCTTTCCATCCGGCATCAGCACCGATCCGACCGGATTGGCCGCGACCAGCGCCCCCACCACGATCCCCTCGCCCAGATCGAGCGAGGCCGAGCCGATGCCGCCCTTGATGCGTCCCGCCGCGGCGCCGCGCCCGGCGCCGACCGAGCCCAGCCCGAACCCATGCGCCGCCGCCTCGACCGAGGCGATGCCGAGATCGCGATAAGGCGGGGTCATGCCCCATTGCTTGTCGCCCTCATTGGCGAGATCGTGCAGCACGGCGGAGGGAACGATCGGGATATGCGGGCTGTGCGGGAACAATTTCAGCCCGACGCCCTTGTGCGACAGGCTGGCGGCGACGCCGTCCGCCGCGCCCAGCCCGAACACCGATCCGCCCGCCAGCACGATGGCATGGGCGATCGAATTGAGGCTTTCCGGCTCCAGCGCCGCCGTTTCGCGCACGCCGGGACCGCCGCCGCGCACATCGACGCCCGCCGTCCAGGCCTCGGGCAGCAGCAAGGTCGTCACGCCGCTGGCGGCGCGCTCGTCGGTCGCGTGGCCGACCTTCAGGCCGGGAACGTCGGTAATCAGGTTGAGCGGGCCGGGACTCGGCATTAAACACTCCAGGGGAAAGTTTCAGGGGAGCATCATGGCGACAGGCGAGAACACAGTCGAGACCGTCACCGGAGAATTGGTCGAAATCCGCCCCGGGCGCCGCATCAGCCTGGCGGTATCGGAGGGCCGCAAGGACGTGACGGTGTTCCTGTGCCATGGCGGCGGCGGCAACAAGGATCAGTGGCGCAACCAATGGACCGCCCTGGTCGAGGCCGGCGTGCGCGTGGTCGCCTGGGATAATGTCGGCCATGGATCGAGCCCGCAGCCCGCCGTGCGCGAGCTTTACCGCGGCGAGGAATTCGTCGCCGATTTGGCTGCGCTGGTCGACCGCTTCGGCCGGGGCAGGATCGTACTGGCCGGCCATTCCTATGGCACCCGCCAGACCCTCGCCTTGCTCGCCGGCTATGCCCGCAAAGGCCAGCTGAACCGCGTTTCCGCGGCGGTGCTCTACGCTCCGCCACCGCCCGGCGGCTCGCTCGGCGTCGGCCCGATCGCCTGGCTGCCGCCGCTGATCCTCGAATGGCTGCGGCCCAAATTATCGCGGCGCTTCCGCGAACTGGCCTGGCATCCCGAGACCGATCCGGCGCTGATCGACTATGAGGAGAGCCTGACCAAGCGCAACAGCCTCTACATGACCCAGGCCCTGCTGACCCAGGCGGTCCAGGTGCCCGACGAGGACCTCGCTTTGATAGATCTGCCGGTCACCATCCTGGCCGGCGCCGAAGACCAGCTCACCCCCGCCGCCTTCGCCCAAGGGCTGGCGGCGAAACTGCCGAACGCCCAGCTCGACATCATCGAGCGCAGCGGCCATCAGATCATGCTGGAACAGCCGGGACAGGCCACCGCGCCGCTGCTGGCGGCGGTCACCGGCTGACGCCACTCCGCCGCGCCCAGGCCGAAACTGCCCTGTCAGACCGGCAAGGATTGCCCACAGGCAAGGCAGGTCCGGCCTGGCCGCGTCACGCCGCGACCGTCAGCCGCGCTCATCCCGCGTTCCCGGTTTTGGCACAATTTGTGCAGGCTTTTATCTAATCGCGCGTGCGACAGTTGAAATAGTTACCTGTTCGGAGAGTGGTATGGACTCGACATTGACCTCGGCGGTCTCGGGATTGCTGGCGCAAAGCTCGGCAATCAGCAATGTCTCGACCAATCTCGCCAATAGCTCGACCAACGGCTACAAGGCCGTCACCACCAATTTCAACGATCTGGTGGAAGGGGCGGCCGGCGGCAGCGCGACGACGGTTTACAGCGGCGTCGCCGCATCGACCCGCCAGAATGTGACATTCCAGGGCGCGATCTCCAGCGGGACGGAATCGACCGACCTGGCGATCGACGGCAATGGCATGTTCGCCGTGAGCAACGGCGCGGGCGGCACCGCGACCTATTACACCCGCGACGGCGCCTTCAATCCCGACAATTCGGGCAATCTGCAGCTGGTCGGCACCAATTATTACCTGCAGGGCTATCCGACCGACGCCACCGGCAAAGCCACCAGTTCCACCCTGCAGACCGTGAATGTCGGCAATCTCGGCACGTCGGCCTCGGCCACCACCAGCTATTCGCTGTCGGCCAATCTGCCCGAGGGGCAGCAATCCGCCATCTATTCGCAGAGCTATACCAACTTCGACACCAACACGACGCAGACCGTCAATTACAGCTATTCCAAGGTCAGCACCGATTCGTCGGGCAACACGACCTATCAGCTGGCGATCAATGATTCCAATTCCAGCGCCACGCTGACCGACGATGACGGCACCACCAGCACCGCCGGCCAGCCCCTGGTGTACGATGTGGTGGTGGACGGCTCGGGCAATATCAGCTCGGTAACCAATGCCGCGACCGGTCAGACCACCTCGGCCTCGCCGTCGCTGCCGACCATCACGCCCAGCGATTCCCTGTCCGGCATCGCGCCGCCGTCCAGCTGGTCGACCCTGGGCTCGTCCGCCGCGATTTCCAGTTCGATGAGCGTCTATGATTCGCTCGGCACCCAGCAGACCCTGCCGGTCACCTGGACCCCCGAAGGCGACAATCAGTGGCTGATGACCGTCAACAGCCCGACCAACGCCTCCGGGGCGAGTTCGGGCACGCTGCTCGATTCGACGGGCGCCGCGGTCAGTTCCTATTCCTATCAGGTCAGCTTCAATTCGGACGGTTCCCTGGGGTCCGTCACCGGCCTGCCGACCTCGACCGGCGGCACCGCGCCGATGGCCGGCACCAACGAGCCCGCCATCACCGCCAGCTGGAACGACCAGGCCGCGAACAGCTCGATCAGCCTCAATCTGGGGACCCCGGGCTCGAGCGGCGGCGGCGGCCTGACTCAGTTGAACAGCGGCGACAGCACGGTCGACGTCAAGAACATCTCGCAGGACGGCATACCCTTCGGCACCATAAAGGGCGTCTCGATGAACGACAGCGGCGAGCTGATCGCCACCTACACCAACGATACCAGCCGCCCGATCTACAAGATTCCGGTCGCCACCTTCGCCAATGAGAACGGGCTGACCGCCATGTCGAGCCAGATCTATGCCACCTCGCAGGCGTCGGGAACCGCCACGCTGAATGCGGCCGGCACCAACGGCGCCGGCGACATCAAGGGCGACTCGCTGGAAGCCTCGACCACCGACACCACGACCGAATTCAGCAACATGATCAGCGCCCAGCAAGCCTATTCGGCGTCCTCTCAGGCGATCAGCACCGACAAGCAGGACTTCACCACCCTGATGCAGTCGGTGTCGTAATCCTCATTCCGCCGCGGCCGGCAGAGCCTGGCCGCGGTCTTTCCACGCCACCAGCACGGCGACGAAGGCAAGACCGGTCAGAGCGGTGCAGACGGCCAGCCCGATCGTGAGAATATCGTTCTCGGCCAACCAGTCGCCAATGGCGGTACCGGTCGTGCGCGCCGCCGAGATGGTGCCCCAATAGAGGAACAGCGACGGCGCCGCGGCGCGCCAATAGACCGCCAGCACCGGCAGCAGCGCTACCGACAAGGCGATCGCCGCAACGCCCTCGCCGATCGTGTGCTCGAAATAATCGCCCAGGATGGTGCCGAAGATGCCGGCCGACAGCATGGTCGCCCAATAGAGCAGATCGGTCTCGGGCAGCGCCTTGCCTTGCTTGGCCTGCTCGCCTTTCTTCAGCGCCACGAAAGCCAGCGCCGTGATCAGCACGGCGAAGCCGGCGGTCAGGACCAGGCGGTCGATATGCAGGCCGCGTTTGCCGGCCAGGTAATCGGCGATGTTGGTGGCGCCGGTGCGCAGGATGATGATGCAGAGCCAGTAATAAGCATCATGGGCCAGGCGGTCGAAACGCTCGGCCCCATAGGCCGCGACGAACAGCACCGCCAGGATCGGCAGCCCGCCCAACAGGCCCAAGCCACTATTGTGGGCGTAAAGATCGCCCATATTGGTGCCGAAGATGCTGGCGAGAATAATGGCCGCCCAATAGCGGGGAGTAATGGCCGGGAGATGTTTGCTCTGCATGATCCGCTTCCCTGGAGGTCCTTTGCGGATCGATTAGCCGGCCAGACGGCGGCTGGATCAATTAAAGTTTGAGTTAGGTCGTTCAGCCATGGGATAGATCGTCGCGAGGGCCTCATTCCTCGGGAGACCATATGGACCGCCTGCTGGCCATGGCGACCTTCGTCCGGGTCGTCGACACCGGATCGTTTTCCGCCGCCGCGCGGCATCTCGGGGTTGGACAGCCCGCCGTCTCGAAGACGATCGGGCAGTTGGAGGAAAGCCTCGGCGTCAAGCTTCTGGCGCGCTCGACACGCGGCCTCGCCACGACCGAAGCGGGCCAGACCTATTACGAACGGGCCAAACGCGTGATCGAGGAAGCCGACGAGGCCGAGCTCGCCGCACGCGGCGCCGGCGCGGGTCTGACCGGGCGGCTGCGCATCTGCGCCGCGGTCACCTTCGCCAGGCTGCATGTCATTCCGCATCTGGACGGCTTCATGGCCGCTCATCCGGGGCTCGACATGGAGGTCGTTCTCGATGACCGCACCATCGATCTGGTGCAGGAGGGGATCGACATGGCCCTGCGGATGGGCGACCTGCCCGACTCGTCCCTGACCGCGCGGCGCATTGGACGCGCTCCCCGGCTGATGGTCGGGACGCCGGCCTACTTCGCCCGGCATGGCGAACCGGAACGGCCATCCGACCTCGACGCCCACAGCATGATCGTGAACAGCCGGGGCGGCGGCGACAGCTGGACTCTGCGCCGGGGTGCCGAGGAAACCACGATCGCCCTGCGCGGCCGCCTGCGCGTGACGGCGGCGGAAGGTATCCGCGCCGCGGTCCTGTCGGGCCTGGGAATGGCGGTCGGCTCGCGATGGATGTTCGCCCCCGAACTGGCCGATGGCTCGGTCAAGGCGGTGATGACCGATTGGACGCTGCCGCCCATCGATCTCTGGGCGGTCTACCCCACCGGCCGCACCGTCACCACCAAGGCCCGGCTGTTCACCGACTTCGTCGAGCAGCTGATGGCCATCCATTCCCCCGGGGAATAAATACTAGTCGAACAACCCGCCTACTAGCCGCATGCGGTCATAGATACCTTCTCGTCATCGAAACCCCGCTCAAGGAGAGCGACGATGACGCTTCAAGCCAAACTGGACGCTTTCAAGGCCGATTTCGAAGCCGGCAAGCCTCCGTACAATGTTCCCCCGCCGGTCATTGCGGTCATGCGCCGCGCCACCGCCGAACTCAAGGCCTCCGGCCTTGCCGAAAAGGCGCTGAAGGCCGGCGACAAGGCTCCCGCCTTCACCCTGAAGGACCCGGAGGGCAACGACGTCTCTTCTGCCGCTTTGCTGGCCCAGGGCCCGCTGGTGGTCAGCTTCTATCGCGGTGTCTGGTGCCCGTACTGCAACATGGAACTGCAGGCGCTGCAGGCCGCGCTGCCGGAGTTCGCCAAGCGCGGCGCCAAGCTGGTGGCGATCTCGCCCCAGACCGCCCCGAACAGCCGCAAATCGGTCCGTCAGAACGAGCTGAGCTTCCCGATCCTGTCGGACGTGAAGGGCGAGGTCGGCGCCGCCTTCGGCCTCAGATTCTCTCTGCCCGACTATCTGGTCGAGCTCTATAAATCGCTGAAGAACGACCTGCCGGCCTTCAATGACGACCCGGCCTGGACCCTGCCCATGCCGGCCCGCTACGTGATCGGCCAGGACGGCACCATCGTCTATGCCGAGGTCAACCCCGACTATACCCGCCGCCCCGAACCGCAAGACATGCTGCCGGCACTCGACCGCCTGGCCCGCTGAAGGAGTATCCATCATGACCATCAACGCTTTCACTCTTCACGACACCGCCACCGCCCCGGCGGCCTCGGCCGACATCCTCGAAAACGTCCAGAAAGCCTGGGGCTTCGTTCCCAATCTGCACCGGGTGCTGGCCGAAAGCCCGGCCGCGCTGGAAGCCTACGCCACCCTGTGGGGCATCGCCGAAAAGACCGGCTTCACCCCGGTGGAACGCAATATCGCCTATCTCTCGATCATCTATGAGAACGAGTGCACCTATTGCATGGCCGGCCATTCCAACCTGTCGCGCATGGTCAAGGTCGAGGAAGACCACATCGCCGCGATCCGCGACGGACGTCCGGTCTCCGATGCGAGACTGGAGGCGCTGCGAATCTTCGCCGCCGCCGTCACCCGCAACCGCGGCGTGGTGAGCGATGCCGCGGTCGCCGCCTTCAAGGCGGCCGGCTATGACAACCGCGCCATCCTCGACGTGCTGGTGCTGGCCGCCACCAAGCTGATCTCGAACTACGCCGACCATCTGGCCGACACCCCGCTCGATCCCTTCATGAAGGGGTCCGAATGGACCGCGCCGGGCAAGCTGAAGGCCTCGGTGTAAGAAAGGCAAGACGCCGGCATCGCCCCCCGATGCCGGCGTTTTCAGTGTCCGCAAATCTCATACCTCAAGATCGCCTCGGTCGTGGCTTTGCCATCCTTGCCGGTCGGCAGAGGATGAGCTTGCGCATTTCCCCCGCTATTCCTTGAGGCCCGTGGTGAATTTCGCCGTGATGCGCGCCCCCTCGCCGCTGTCCCACACCTGCTTGACCGCGGCATCCAAGCGCCGGATCAGATCGCTCGGCACGGCGGGATTGCAGGCCAGATAGAGATCGAAATCCTCGTAGCCGAATAATTCCTTCAGTTGAACCCCCGACCGTCTGGCTTCGCTTTGCGCCTGCCCCCGGTTCGCCACCCAGAAATCGATGCGGCCGGCCAGCAGCATGTCCATCTGCTTTTCGGCCGGCGGCGCCGGAACGATCCTGATCCCGTTCTCGATCAGCCGCGCTTCGGCATAGTCGCCCTGGGTCAGTTCGGTGCGGTAGCCCTTGAGGTCGGCCAGCGCATGGGCCTGGATCGGGCTGTCGGGCAGAACGAAGATGGCGAGAGAATCGTGCGCGACCGGCCCGACCCACCGGAACAGCTGTTCGCGGTCGGATGATCTGACTGTCGAATAGACGCAGCTATGGGGATCGGTAAGTGCCTCGTGATAAGCGCGCTTCCACGAGACCAGCCGCGGCGTAAAGCCGAGCTGCATGCGGCTCAGGGCGATGGCGAGGATCTCCGTTGAAATGCCCGTCACATGATCGTTCTCGATCATGTTGTAGGGCGCCAGATCCTCAGTATAGAACGTCAACGGTTTGGCTGTCTGGCCCAGCGCCGCGCCCGAGATCAGAAGACCGCAAACAGAAATCCACAAGAAGCGGCGGTAATGTTTCATTACGCGTTTCCACTTCAGACAATAAGTGGAAAGAATTGCACATTCCGCCGGCCTGATGAAGACCCTGCGTCAACCGCCCGCCTTGAGCACCTCGTCCAGCGGCGGGATCGGCGTAAGCCATTGACGCTCGGCGCGGGCGACACGCTCGAGAAAGACAAGTCCATATTCGTCGGCAACGGCCGTCCGTCAGTTCGCATAGACCGGCCGGTACCATAGCCGCTCATCCTTCAGCGGCTCCTGGTCGCCCAGCAGCGGATTGTTCAATTCGACGATCAGCCGGCGGTCATGCTCGATCCTGGCGATGGTCCCGGCGAATGCCTTGCGGAAGAAGGCCTCGAAGCTTCCATCGGCCTGCATCGCCCAGAGACCGGCTTCGACCCGGGCGGCGCTCAGCCGCCCTTCCGCCGTGTTGCGGAACCAGAAATAGACCGGCATCGGGTAATGCAGCAGCAAATGGCGCTCGATGGCGATCGGGGCGTCTCCCCAAGGGCGCTCGGTCATCTCGCGGATCGCCTCGCCATAGCCGCGGGTCACGGCGTCGCACCGCCCGGCCCCCATCATCTTGAACAGCCCTTCGAACGAGTCGCCCGTCACGACGGTCAATCCGGCGCGCCGCATGATGGCGGTGTCGGCCCAAAACCCCATCGAGCCGATCGGTATACTTTTCAAATCATCCCGATTGGCGATCGCGTCGAACCGCGTCTGATCCCCCTCACGAATCTCAAGGACGCGAAATCCGAGCATGCCGCGGTCGATCGGAAATCTGACCGGGATGATCTTGTCGTGCAGGTTCATCGGCGCGGCAAACACGCTCACAGTGATGCCGCCGATCCCGTTCAGCAGCGAATTGGCGTTGGGCCGTTCCTCGGCAACCGAAGACGGACCGAGGGTGAACGGTCCGTAGGCCGCCCTGGTATGCTCCAGCGCCTGAGCCAGAAGATCCCAGGCATATTGGTTTCGCTGACTATTATCGTGCGGGTCCTGGTAATAGACGAAAGCGGCGATTCCCGGATCGTTGGCCCGCGCGTCCGGCGCCACAAGGATCTGTGCCAGAAAAGCGAACCCAATCATCAACCGCAGGGCCATTACACAACCGCCTAACAAGCCGTCCGCAATGGAACTTTGCCATAATCGCGGGATCGGAACACCCCAAGGCTTTATGATCGCGCCGGAAAACTGAGCGTCCGGGCCGGCGCTCAGCCCGCCAAAGCGTTGCGCAGCGCCATGGCGCCGAGAACGACGAACAGCACCGCCGCCACGGCGTGGACCGCCTTGGCCGGCAGCCTGTCGGCGAAGCGGTGGCCGAGCAGCACCACCGGAACGCTGGCCAGCATCATGCCCAGGGTGGTACCGGCCACCACCGGCAGGAAAGCGTGGAACTGGGCGGCCAGGGCGACGGTGGCGACCTGGGTCTTATCGCCCAGCTCGGCCATGAAGAAGGCAAAAGCGACGGTGGTGAAGATGCCGGCATGACCCTTCGCGACGGTCTCTTCGGCGTCATCGGCCTTTTCCGGCACCAGAATCCAGCCCGCCATCAGCACGAACGACGCCACCACCGCCCAATTGAGGATGGCCGGGTTCAGCAGATTCGACAGCAAGGCGCCGATCGCGCTGGCGCCGGCATGGCTGAGCAAGGCCGAGGCGAAAATGCCGAGGATGACCGGAACCGGCTTGCGGTACCGCGCCGCCAGGACGAGTGCCAGCAATTGCGTCTTGTCGCCGATTTCAGCGAGCGCAACCACACCGGTGGAAACGAGGAAGGATTCGAACATCGGGGCGAGAACTCCAGGCCTGACGCGACATTGACCGCGCCGTGCCCCCGGCCTTCGGGGACAACGCGGTCAATGGTCTCGCCAAATTCTGGAACCGTCCGCACCATGCCTCGCGGCAAGTCTGTTGATACGGGCCCCTCGATTGACCGAGGGCGGCTACTCCCCAATGACGGTCGGGAAACTAATCGACCGCGCCGATCGAGGCCAGTGATTTTTTCCAACGCCCCCTGAAAAAGGAGCCTCCGTGACGGAGGCTCCTCTTCCCAGACGCAGATCAGCGCGCCGCTCGCGGAATCGCGGGTCCAGCGGCAGACGAGACGGGGAACAGAGGGTCCAAAGGACCGGGCGGTGGCCAATGCAGCCATAGGCGCCTCCTTCAAAAGCGGGTTGACGATGTCTTCCCGGAAGGCAGCCAGGCTTGCGGTCCGGATCACCGCAAGCGGATCATCCTTCGCGCATCAGCCCCGCGGTCTCCCAGGACGGTTGCTAGGTCGCGGTTTCATGGTCTTTCCATGGTGATGGGAGCAGCCGGGGCGGACGGGTCCGTTCCGGCTGCGGGTCGTGACTATGCCTATCGGCCTGTGAAGTCAAGAGCATCCGGCGTCTTGCGCCGGCGCCGGGCGCTTCGGGATCGAGCTGCTTTAGCGCAGCTTTTCCCGCAGCGCCTTGCGGTCGACCTTGCCGACGCCGATCTCGGGCAGGGCGGCGACGAAATGCACGGCGGCCGGGGCGTAGATGCGCTTAAGCCGATCCGAGACATGGGTTTGCAGGATTTCCGCCGTCGCCTCGGCACCGCTGCGCAGCACCACGAAGGCGACCGGCACCTCGCCGAGATCGGCGTGCGGACCGCCGACGACGCAGCAGGCCTGCACCGCCTCGTGAGCGACCAGCGCGCCTTCGATCAGAGCCGGCGACAGATTCTCGCCGCCGCGGATGATCACATCCTTGATGCGGCCGGTGATCGACAGATAACCCTCGGGATCGAATCGCCCGAGATCGCCGCTGCGCAGCCAGCCGCGGTCGAAGGGCTGTTCCACGCCGTCGCCGACATAGCCGCGCATCAAAGACGGACCGCCGATGCAGATCTCGCCTTCCTCGCCCTCGCCGGCCTCGTCGATGGTTCCGGGCTTGAGCAGCTTGACCTGCTGCCCGTCGAGAACCTTGCCGACCGAGCCGATCCGCCGGTTTCCGGGCGGGTTCATGGTCGAGGTGCAGGTCGCTTCCGACAATCCGTAAGACACCACCAGATCGACACCGAACGCCGCCTCGATCTCGCGGTGCAGTTCGGGCGTGATCGGCGCCGAACCGCAGCGCAGGAACCGCAGGGCGGGGAACGAAACCCGCCCGGCCAGATGCGGCAGCAGGCGCGAATACAGGGTGGGCACACCGGTCATATAGGTGATGCCGTATCCCTCGATCAGGCTCGGCACCGCCTCGGCGACGAAGCGCTCGGCCAGCACCACCGTGGCGCCGGCCAGGAAGGGCACGATCAGCTGGTTGTTGATGCCGTTGGTATGGTGCAGCGGCATCACATGCAGCAGGCGGTCATCCGGGCCGGTGCCGGTCATCGCCAGCACGCCGGCGGCGTTGCAGGCCAGATTGGCGTGGGTCAGCACGACACCCTTGGGGCGGCCGGTGCTGCCCGAGGTGAACAGCATCATCGCCGCATCGTCGGGGCCTGGCTCGTACGGGTTGGAATCGCCGGGACGCTTCAACGCCTGCAAGGCTTCCTCGCCCTCATAGAGCAGGGTCATGCCGACCGAGGCCATGCGGTCGGCGGTCACCTCCGGCGCGACACGCGGTTCCATGAAGCCGGGACAGAGCCCCGCCTGCATCAATCCGAAAAAGGCGGCAATGGCTTCGGGTCCGCGCGGCGCCAGGATGCCGGCGAAGCGGCCCTTGGCGAGATTGCGCGCCCCGGCGGCATAGGCATCGATCGAGGCCAGCAGCGCGTCATAGCCGATCTCCCGCCCGGTCTCGGCCACGATCAGCGCGATGCGGTCCTCCGCCGCATGGCGCGCCATGGCCTCCTTGAGGCCGAGCACCGAGCCGCCCATCAGCGCAGCCTCACATTGGCATCGCGCTCGAAGGTGCCGTGCTTGTCGAGCGACGCGAGGGCTTCCCGTTCGCGGTCGGTCGGCAACGGGGTCGGCGTGGCGCCGATGGCGTCGAAGGAGAAGCCGGTGCGGGCGATCACCTCTTCCAGCGAGGAGTCCGGGTGCCAATGCTTGAGGGCCAGACGGCCATGCCGCTTTTCGAAGATGGCGATCGGCGTGGCCAGGCCATGCATGCCACCCGAAGCGGTGACGAAATCAAGCTTCTGCACCAGGCTGCGCGGGCTGTGCTCGGTGCGCCAGGTGACCGCGCGCCGCGCCGTCGGCAGCATCACCGCGCCGCCGCCGCCGCCCGGCAGGCGGACCTTGGGCTTGTGCCAGTCGCCGATGGCCGAGACGTTGGTGCGCCCCTCGCCGTCGATCTGGGCGGCGCCGAGGAAGCAGAGATCCATCTTTCCGCGGCAGCACAGATCGTAGAAATCCTCATTGTCGAAGATCGAGCACGATCCCTGCGACAGCACCGGGTCCGAACTCGACAGCGGAATGAAGGACGGATCGGGGTCCACGCCGCCGGCAACGTTGATGTAGGTGAAGTCGAAATCATAGGCGCGCTTGGCCAGCAGGCAGGCCAGCATGGCGAAGGTCGAATTGACGCCGCTGAAGGTCACTTCGTCCGGACGGATGAAGCGCGCCATGCCGATGGCGATATGGGCGAAGGGGGAGAACTCAGCCATGACGGGTCTCCGGAGCTTCGGCCAGATGCTTGTCGAGGAAGCCTTCGTTCTTCTCATCCATATAGGCCTCGATGGTCGGGTAATCGACCTCGTAGAGCGGCCAGCAGGAGCCCGGCCAGGCGCCGTTCGGAACGATCGCCACGGCCTCGGTCAGCAGGCGCGGCACCAGGGTCAGTTCCGGCTGCTGGGCGAAGACTTCTTCCTCGACCAGCTTCTCGGCGACGATCAGCACGCGGCCGGCGGAGCGGGTCATGATGTGGTCCCAGTTCGGCGTGCCGAAGGTGCGCGCATCGCCGGACGCCGTCGCCTCGGCGACATGGATCACGGCGAAATCGGGCCGGATGCGCGGGATCACCCAGGTTTCCTCGTTGCTGCCATAGGGATCGGGCAGCTTCTTCCAGCCATTCAGTTCCGGCAGGTCCGAGCCGTGCAGACCGCCGACCGGCTGGAACGGAACGCCGAACGCCGCCGCGCGCATGCCGGCGGTCAGGGTGGCGCAGGCATGCTCTTCCAGCTTCAGGCGCCCCTGCTCGACCGCCTTGCGGTACCAGGGCGCCATGCCGAAATTGCCTTCCATGGCGACGATGCCGACGCGGGCGCGGTCCGCCACGCCGGCACGGCACAGAATGTCGATGTCATAGCCGGGCGACTGCTTGAGGATCTCCAGATTGCGTTTGCCCTGGCGGATCAGCTCGCGCACCAGGGCGAACGGCCCGCGATGCAGGAAGCTGCCACCCAGCGCCACCGAGGCGCCGTCAGGAATGCGGGATGCCAGATCGGCCAGCGAGACGATTTTCGATCGGCTCATTTGGATGCTCCTTTGCGTGACGCGGCATAAGCCGCGATCCTTTGCTTGATGCCCGGGCGGGCGCCCGAAGCGACCAGATCGGCCAGATCCTGGGCGCGGCTGTCGGCGCGCAGGATGCCCAGCATGGTCTTCTCGGTCTCGCCGGCCAGGCGCGTCGCCTGGGCCAGAACGCGGTGCGCGACGCCGTGCCAGTCTTCCTGCACGGCGATCTCGCGGATGAAACCGGCGGCCTTGGCTCTTTCGGCGTCGAACGGGCCGGCCAACAAGTCCAATGCCACATCGTTGCCGACCGTGGCGGACAGGCGGCGCGTGCCGAGGATCAGGCCGAAACCGGCGCCCGGCATTTCGAACATCGTACCCGGTGCCGCGACCCGGCTGCGGCAGGCCAGCACCAGATCGGCGCCGGCCCCGACCACCCGGCCATGAGCCAGTGCCAGAGTATGGAACGGCGCATGATGGACGCCCTGCAGCATCTGCTCGACGCGCACGAAGCGCAGCAGCAGATCGCCCTCGGACTGGCTGTCGATGTCCGACAGGTCGAAGCCGGCGCAGAAATTTCGGCCTTCGCCCGACACTTCCAGCAGACGCGTGCCATCGGTCCCGGACTCCGCCAGAACCTCCAGCATCTGCTCGACCACTGCCGGGCTCAGCGCATTGCGCTGTTCCGGACGGTTGAAGCGGACCCGCTTATGCGCGCCGTCGCGGTCGACGATCAGCTCGCTCATTTGGACACTTCCTTGGCCACTTCCGCGCCATGCGCACCGAGGGCCGGCGGCGGGCGGGTGATCGGCAGCGAGCTTCCATCGATGCGCACCGGCGAGGCGAAGGTGCGGGTCTCGACGCCATTGGGCAGGGTCAGAGGCTGCACCCAGCCCATATGCTCGACCTGGACGTCGGCCAGCGCCTGCGAGGTGCTGTTGATCGGCGCGCAGGGCACGCCGGCGGCGCGGAAGGCCTCCAGCATCTGCTCGACGGTGCGGGTCGAGAAGGCTTCCTCCAGCAATTCCCGCAGCGCATCCTGATTGGCGGCGCGCAGCGAGGTGTTGGCGAAGCGCGGGTCCTCGCCCAGCTCGGGACGGCCGGCGGCCTTGGCGGCGGACAGCCACAGAGACTGGGTGCCGGCGGCCATGGCGAACCAGCCATCCTTGGCGCGGAACGCCTGATAAGGCGCATTGCGCGGATGGGCCGAGCCGAGCTTCTTCGGATCTTCGCCCTTGCCGAAATATTCGCTGGTCTGCAGCGCCGACACCGCCAGCACAGCGCCCTGCATCGAGATGTCGATATGGCCGCCCTCACCGCCCGCCTGCACGCGGCGCAGCACCGCGCAGATGCTCATCGCGCCGTAAAGGCCGGCCGAAAAGTCGGACAGAGGCACGCCGCATTTGACCGGAGCGCCGCCCGGCTCGCCGGTCACGCTCATCACGCCGGCCATCGCCTGCATGGTCAGATCGAAGCCGCCCTCCTTGGCGCGCGGCCCGTCCTGGCCGAATGCCGAGATCGAGCAATAGATCAAACCGGGCCGGTCCTTCGACAGTTCGGCATAGCCCAGGCCCAGGCGGTCCATCACGCCGGGGCGGTTGTTTTCCACCAGCACGTCGCACGACGCGATGATCCGCTTGGCTTCGGCCAGGCCCTCGGGGCTCTTGAGATCGAGCACCACCGAGCGCTTGTTGCGGTTCACCGAAGCGAAATTCTCGCTATAGCCCTCGGACAGCGGCGGCCAGGCGCGCATGGTGTCGCCGCCATCGGGATTCTCGACCTTGATCACGTCGGCGCCGAAATCGGCCAGCAGCATGCAGCAATAGGGACCGGCGGCGACGTTGCAGAATTCGGCGATGCGGATGCCGGCCAGCGGCAGGTCGGGGGTGGAGCTCATGATTTTCCTTACTTTCCGAATGTGGGGGCCGGCGCAGCGGCGACGCGGGCCTGGCCGAGATGCTTGCGGGCCAGCAAAGTGCCGATCAGCCCGACGATGGCGGCGGGAACCAGGGCGGCGCCGGGCATGCCCTTGTCGCCGGTTTCATGGATCAGCCAGGTGACCAGCGCCGGGGTGAAGCCGCCGAAAATGGCGTAGGTCAGGCTGTAAGCCACCGACCAGCCGGCGGCGCGCACTTCGGCGGGCATGATCTCGACGATCGAGATGATCAGCACGCCCTGCCACATGCCGTAGAGCGAACCGAGGAACATCTCGACGATGAACAGCCGGGTCAGCGACGGCTCGGCGACCAGCCATTCCATCGACGGATAGGACACCACGGCGATGGTCGCGGCGGCGGCGATCAGCAAGGGCGCGCGGCCGATCCGGTCGGACAGAGCGCCCATGACGGGAATCCACAGCAGATTGGCGAAGCCGGTGCAGATGGTGACCAGGAAGCTGTCGATCTGCGACAGATGCAGCTCGTCGGCGCCGAAGCCGGCCATATAGGCGGTGACCAGATAGAACATCACCGCGGTCAGGGTGATCATCATCATCGCCACCCCGACCAGGCGCCAATTGATCAACAAGGTGCGCCAGATCTCGCCCAGGCCGGGATGACGGCGGCGGTTCTGGAATTCCTCGGTCTCCTGGATCGAGCGGCGCATCACCAGCAGGAACGGGATCAGCGCCGAGCCGATGATGAAGGGAACGCGCCAGCCCCAGCCGGTCATCTGCTCGGGCGTCAGGGTCAGGCGCAGGGCGATGCCGATCGACGAGGCGAAAATCACCGCCACCTGCTGGCTCCAGGTCTGCAGGCTGGCGAACAAACCACGGCGGGCCGGCGGCGCGATCTCGGCCAGATAGACCGAGACGGTGCCGGATTCGGCGCCGGCCGAAAAACCCTGCAGCAGGCGGCCGAGCAGCACGATGACCGGCGCGGCGATGCCGATGCTGGCATAGGACGGAACGAAGCCGATGCACACCACGCCCGCCGACATCAGAGCCAGGCTGAGCAGCAGACCGGCGCGGCGGCCATGCTTGTCGGCAAAGGCACCCAGCACGATGGCGCCCAGGGGCCGCATCAGGAAGCCGACGCCGAAGGTCACCCAGGACAGCAGCAGAGCGAAGTAAGGATCGTCTGACGGAAACAGCACCTTCGAGATGGTCGATGCGTAGAAGCCGTAAACGAAGAAATCGAACATTTCCAGGAAGTTGCCGCAGATGACTCGCGCCACCTTGGCGGTCATCGACCCTCCGGTTTCCTTCCTGACATCGGCGTTCTGCATCGGACTCTCCCAAATTTATTCGCGGGTGCTTTTGCATCCCATTTTTTGCGTCAGCTCCCGCGCCGCGGCGGTGATCTGACGGGCGAAATCGTCCAGTCTTTCCGAAGTCAGACGGCTATCCGGGCCCGACAGGCCGATGGCCGCGACCGGCCGTCCGCCGACGCCGAATACGGGCGCGGCGACGCCGCAGACGCTGTCCCGCCACTCGCCGCGATTGACCGCGAAACCTTGGCGGCGCACCTCGGACAGTTCCTCGCGCAGGGCGCCGAGATCGGACAGGGTCTGCTGGGTGAAGGGGTTCAAGGCGCCTTCATAGCGGTCGAGATAGGAATCCGGCTGCCAGGCCAGCAGCGCCTTGCCGGTCGCCACGCAATAGGCTGGAGCGCGGCCGCCAACCTTGGTGTAGGCGCGCACCGGATGGGTGCTGTCGATCTTGTGGAGATAGATCACGTCGCCGCCCTCCAGCGCCGACAGATGCACGGTCTCGCCGGTCACGTCGGACAGGGCCGCCATGATCGGATCGGCCAGCCCGGAGACGTCGGAACGGATGGGAATGGCGCTGCCCAACTCGAACAGCTTGAGGGTGCAGGCGTAAAGACCGCTCTCCGCATCCTGCGCGACCAGGCCGGCTTCGACCAGGGTGCGCAGAGTTCGGTGCATGTTGCTGCGCGCCAGCTCCAGCTCCTTGGCCAGATCGCTGACGCCGCGGGGGCGGGTGCTGCGGGCCAGAGCCTCGAGCACCTGCAAACCTTTCAGCAGAGTCTTGTCCACGAGATTTGTTCCAAATATTAGAACGTCGTTTCCAATATTAGAACAATAGCGCTTTCAGGCCCTGCCGATCAAGCAGTACGGATTTGCCCGACGAAATCGCCGACCAGAACGCGCAGATTGCCCGACTCGCCCGACAACTCGTCGGCCAGGCCGCTCAGGCGTCCGGCCGCTTCGCCGGTCTCGCCCGCCGCGTTCATCACCTGCCCCATCGAGTTCGAGACCTCGGTGGTGCCGGCCGCCGCCTGCTGGACATTGCGGGCGATCTCGCTGGTCGCCGC
>JAJPHO010000193.1 GCA_021325215.1 Alphaproteobacteria bacterium | reverse complement strand
GCTTCCAGCCGCTGGGCTACCGCGCCAAGCTATCCCTGTTGTGTGATCGACGCTGTCGGCAGCGCGGGGCCGCCTTGCGGCCCGGAAAAACTAGCGGATTGCGTTGACTGGGACCATGTCGACGCGGGCGCCGGAGTAGACGCTGACGTCGCTATCCACCTTGCGGTCGTAGCAAGTGGTCTTGGCCAGGTTCTTGTAGCAATAGGAAACCACCGCCACCCGCGGCGTCTTGTCCTTGGCGACGCAATAATCGCCGCCATGTGCCGCGCGGATCACCGAGCAATCCTGTCCGGTCACCCATCCCGCCACATGATCCTCGACCGTCTTGCTGGTCGCCATCACGCTGACGCCGTCCGCCAGCACCAGGGCGGTGATGGGGGTGTAAGGCATGTGCAACGCTTCTTCGGTGCCATGCGTTGTGCAGGCGGAAACGAGGAAACTGGCGGCCGCCAGGCAGGCTACGGCGAGACGCATGGGCTATGCCTTTATAGAATTGGGCGGACTATACTCCGATGATACGGTGAAATGGATGAAATCAGGCGGCTTTAAAGCATATGGCGACCACACATGAGTTGATTTTCGGCGCGGGCATCCTCGGGCTGCTCGCGATTTTCGCCGCCACCTTCTCCTCGCGCTTCGGGACCCCGCTGCTGCTGGCCTTCATCGGGCTCGGCATGCTGGCGGGTGAAGACGGGCCGGGCGGGATTTTCTTCGACGATTACGAGATGGGCTATCTGATCGGCAGCCTGGCTCTGGTGGTGATTTTGTTCGAGGGCGGGCTCGGGCTCAAAAAATCCACTTTGAAGAAGACTCTCCCGCCGGCCATCGGCCTGGCGACCTTGGGCGTGGCGGTTACCGCGGTGATCGTCGCCGCCGGCATCCATCTGCTGCTCCACCTGCCCTGGCCGGTGGCGCTGCTGATCGGGGCGACCGTGGCGCCGACCGACGCGGCGGCGGTGAACTCGATGCTGCGCTCCAGTGCGCTGCCGGTGCCGGCGCGGGTCACCCATCTGCTGGAGCTGGAGTCCGGCCTCAACGATCCGATGAGCGTGTTTCTGACCATCGGCCTGGTTCAGTATCTGATCCATCCGGCCGGAATGACGGCGGGGCGCGCTTTCCTGTTCTTCGCCCAGGAGCTGGGCGGCGGCGCGCTGATCGGTTTCGCCGGCGGCTATTCGCTGCTGTGGCTGCTGCGGCGGACCTGGGTTCACGCGCCGCTTTATCCGGTGCTGGCCCTGTCCGGCGCGCTGCTGCTGTTCGGCGCGGCCCAGACCGTGGGCGCCAGCGGCTTCCTGGCGGTCTATCTGGCCGGCGCCACCATCGGCATCAATGAAAGCCGGGCGGCCGGCTCGGTGACCCATTTCTTCGAGCCGCTGGGCTGGCTGGCGCAGATCTCGCTGTTCCTGATGTTGGGGCTGCTGGTCTCGCCCCATGAATTGCTGGCCAATATCTGGGGCGGGCTGGCCATCGCGGCCGTGCTGATCTTCCTGGCCCGGCCGGCGGCGGTGGCGGCCTGCCTGCTCCCGCTGGGCTGGAAGGTGCGCGAGAGCGGCTTCATCGCCTGGGTCGGGTTGCGCGGCGCGGTGCCGATCTATCTGTCGATCATTCCGATTCTCGCCAATGTACGGAATGGCGAACGCATGTTTTCCGGCGTGTTCGTCATCGTCATCGCCTCGGTCGCGCTGCAGGGCTGGACCATGGGACCGTTGGCCAGGTGGCTGAAATTGAAAGAGGTGCGTGACAGCGCCGAGACAAGCTCCTTATGATGGACTGCGTAATTTTATTACCCAGGGAATTATCCAAGTGACCTATCAAGCCAACCCGAAATTCTCGATCCCGGTGACCCGCACGGCGCATCCCAAGACCCGCCCCGCCGACGACTCGCTTTCGTTCGGCACGGTCTTCACCGATCACATCTTCGTGATGGATTACGAAGAGGGCAAAGGCTGGCACGATCCGCGGATTATTCCCTATGAAGCCTTCTCGCTCGATCCGGCCAGCTCGGTGCTGCATTACGCCCAGGCGGTGTTCGACGGCCTCAAGGCCTTCCGCGGCAAGGATGGCGAAGTCCGCCTGTTCCGTCCGCGCAAGCACGCCGAACGCCTCAACAAATCGTGCGAGCGTCTGTGCATCCCCGAGCTGGATGTCGAGCTGGTGCTGGAAAGCTTCCGCCGCCTGGTCGATGTCGATCGCGACTGGGTGCCGTCCAAGGCGGGCACCTCGCTTTATCTGCGTCCGACCGTGATCGCCAACGAGAACTTCCTCGGCGTGCGTCCGGCCAAGGCCTATACCTATTTCCTGATCCTGTCGCCGGTCGGCCCCTATTACGCCGAAGGCATCAATCCGGTGAAGATCCTGGCCGCCGACGAATATGTCCGCGCCGTGCCGGGCGGCCTGGGCGCCGCCAAGACCGCCGCCAACTACGCCGCGAGCCTTTATGGCGCCGAAGTGGCCAAGAAGGCCGGCTACACCCAGGTTCTGTGGCTGGACGGCGTGCAGCACAAATATCTCGACGAGGTCGGCACCATGAACATCATGGTCAAGATCGGCGACGAGATCGTCACTCCGGCGCTCAACGGCGCGATCCTGGCCGGCGTTACCCGCGATTCGATCCTCACCCTGATGCGCGACTGGGGCCTCAAGGTCTCCGAGCGCGCCATCTCGATCGATGAAGTGATCGAGGCCTCGAAGAAGGGCACCCTGGCCGAGATGTGGGGCACCGGCACCGCCGCCGTGGTCTCGCCGGTCGGCGAGCTCGGCTACAAGGGCCAGAAGATCATCATCAATGGCGGCAAGACGGGGGAACTGACCCAGAAGCTCTATGACGCCATCGTCGGCATCCAGTATGGCCAGACCAACGATGCCCATGGCTGGACGGAGCCGGTGGTCAAGGGCTGAGGCCGGCGGCTGTGGCTGTCGAAGTCAAGTCGGGCGCCAACCTGCTGTTCCTCCGCGAGGAGGAACTCAGGCAGGCGATCGAACTGCTGTTCTTCGCCTATCGCGACTTCAGCGCCGCCCCCGACGCGCTGCTGGAAGAGCAGGATCTCGGCCGCGCCCATCACCGGGTGATTTATTTCATCGGCCGCCATCCCGGCATCACCGTCAGCGATCTGCTGGCCATTCTCGGCATCACCAAGCAGAGCCTGGCCCGGGTGCTGAACCAATTGGTCACCGACGGTTTCGTCACCCAGACTCCGGGCGTGCGCGACCGCCGCCAGCGCCTGCTGGAACTGACCCCGAAGGGCGTCGCGCTGGAACGCGCCTTGACCGAGAAGCAGCGCCAGCGCGTCGCCGAAGCCTATCGCCAGGCCGGTCCGGCCGCCGTCGAGGGCTTCCGCAAGGTGATGGTCGAACTGATCGACGAGCGCGACCGCAAACGCTTTCCGGGGCGGCCCGAGCGGCCGGTGCGCAGATGATGGAACGATTTCTCAAAATCGTTCCACGGCCGCTAGTCGGCCGCCGCGCTGCCGACAGCCGCGGTTACACAGGCAACATAGCTTGGCGCGATAGCCCAGCGGCTGGAAGCCGCGCCCGGCGCCTGAGGGCTTCATGAACGACTCCGCGCACATTCTCGTTGTCGATGATGATGCGCGGCTGCGTCAGCTGCTCAGCCGGTATCTCAGCGAGAACGGCTATATGGTCTCGACCGCCGCCGATGCGGCCGAGGCGCGGCGCCAGCTCGATTCGATGGAATTCGACCTGATCGTGCTGGACGTCATGATGCCGGGAGAAAGCGGCATCGAACTGACCCGCGGTCTGCGCCAGGGCAATAATGTGCCGATCCTGCTGCTGACGGCGATGGGCGACACGGCGGACCGCATCACCGGGCTCGATGCCGGCGCCGACGATTATATGGGCAAGCCGTTCGAGCCGCGCGAATTGCTGCTGCGCGTCGTCAGCGTGCTGCGCCGCTCGACCCGCGAAGCGCCGCCCGAACGGCAGCAATCGCGCTTCGGCCGCTTCACCTTCGATGTCGAGCGCCAGGAATTGTCGGAAGAGGGGGCGCCGGTCCACCTCACCACCGCCGAGGCGGCGCTGCTGGGCGTGCTGGTCGCCCGGGCCGGCGAGACGCTGAGCCGCGAGGACCTGGCCGACCTGACCGGCGTGGATGGCAATCTGCGCACCGTCGATGTGCAGATCACCCGCCTGCGCAAGAAGATCGAGGACGATCCCCGCCTGCCGCGCCACCTGCAGACCGTGCGCGGGCGCGGTTACGTTCTGTGGACCGACTGATGGGCCGCCGCTGGGCCAGATATTTCCTTCCGCGCGGCCTGATGGGCCGCTCGCTGCTGATTCTCGTCACCCCGCTGCTGCTGGTGCAGCTGGTCTCGGCCTATGTGTTCTTCGGCACTCATTGGGATCTGGTGACCCGCCGCATGTCGAGCAACCTGGCCGGCGACATCGGCACGGTGATCGAGCTGATGCGCCAGAACCCGACCCCGGCCGGGCGCGAGCAAGCCTTCGCCCTGGCCGCCCAGGAGATGGAGCTGACCTTCACCCTGCATCCCGGCGACATCCTCGAACGCACCGGCATGCTCGGCGCGGCGCCGAAGATCGCCAATGCGGTGATGGGCTACAGCCTGGAAGACAATCTCACCAACGCCTTCAACGAGCGGGTCGGACGGCCGGTCTTCATCGACGCCCGGCCGGAGGAGCGCGACATCAAGATCCTGGTCCAGCTTCCCGATGGGGTGCTGGAGGTGCGCGCCTCGAGGAAACGTCTCTACAGCTTCACGACCACCATCTTCGTCATGTGGATGGTCGGCACTTCGCTGCTGCTGTTCGGCATCGCCGGCGCGTTCACCCGCAACCAGGTGCGCGCCGTGAAGAGGCTGGCGGTCGCGGCCGATTCCTTCGGCAAGGGGCGTCCGGTGCCGGATTTCAAGCTCGAAGGCGCCGCCGAAGTGCGCCAGGCGGGCGCCGCTTTCGCCCTGATGCGCGACCGCATGAAAAGCCAGATCGACCAGCGCACCGAAATGCTGGCCGGTGTCTCGCACGATCTGCGCACGCCGCTGACCCGCATGAAACTGCAATTGGCCATGATGCGGGGCGAGGGGATTCCGGACCTGTCCGACGATGTGGCCGACATGGAGCGGATGATCGAAGGCTATCTCGCCTTCGCCCGGGGCGAGGGGACCGAGGCTTCGCGCCCCGCCGATCTCGCTGCCCTGGTCGAGGACGCGGTGGCGCGCGCCCGGCGCGATGGCGGGCGCATCGAAGTGGTATGCGAGGGCGATCTCGGCCTGCCGCTCAAGGCCCAGGCGATGAGCCGCTGCCTCGCCAATCTGATCGGCAATGCGGTGCGCTACGCCACCAGCGTCAAGGTTACCGCCCGCCGCCGCGGGGATGCCGCCGAGGTCATCGTCGACGATGACGGGCCGGGTATCCCCGCCGATTACCGCGAGCTGGTTTTTAAACCCTTTTACCGAATCGAGGGATCGCGCAATCCCAAGACCGGCGGAGTCGGCCTCGGCCTGACCATCGCCCGCGACGTCGCGCGCGCGCATGGCGGCGATATCGTTTTAGAAGACAGTCCGATGAAGGGACTCAGGGTCCGCTTGATGCTGCCCCTGTGACCGGCTACTGTCTCAGCCGTCACATCTCGTCAGGACTTATTAACCTATGTCAGCTGCCGTTGCCGCCGCGAAACCCGCGGAGTCTGCCGATGCCCTGGTGCGCAAAGAGGTTGCCCGCGTTCTGAAGGGGCCGGTCGCCGAACGCATGAGTTCGCTCATTCCGCCGCTGGCTAATCATCCTGACCCCTTCAAGACGGTGATGGAGAGCCCCGAGCTGTTCGATGCCTGTCTCAAGCTGTTCCGGCTCAAGCGCGACGCCTTCAACGATTTTCTGGTCGATGGCGACGGCAATGTGGTGACCGATGACGATGTGCGCCTCAAATGCGGCCGTTCGGTCAATCAAGTGATCGGCATGGCGGTGCGCCAGGGAATGCGGTCCTATGCCGAGATCTTCTTCGGCGACCCGGTGACCCCGCCCAAGGACGGCCCGCCGCCGCCGAAGCCCGCCGCCCCCAAGGCGCCGCCCAAGGGCTGGTACAAGATGATCGACATCGCCAAGCTGGGCGGAAAGTTCCGCGACCATCACGGCAACGACAAACCGCTACCCAAGGCGCAGACCAATGCCGGGCGCTTCTATGCCAGCATCAAGGACGCGCTGGATTACGAGTGGCAGGTCCGCTTCTTCCCGATCTATGTGCAGATTCCGGCCCATGTTTTCACCAAGCTGGGCGCCGGCATCACCCGCATGGACACCGAGGAGCGCCTGTACCGCCTGGGTCATCTGGCCATGGCGGACATCAACAAGGCGGAATCGGTGATCAAGAATCCCGTGCTGTTCCGCGAGATGATCGACAACAACGTGCTGGCTTCGGCCACCGTTTCCCATCTGGGCGAGGCCGGCTTCCAGGAAGTGCATGGCGCGCTGGCCAATCTGTCGCCGCAGCAGAAATGGGACGTGCTGGCCAACAAGGAAACGGCCAAGCGCCTCTACGAGGACAAGCGCATCACCAAGCAGGACATCGAGGCGCTGGGCGAATATCTGCACATGCTGAACGAGTTCGCGCTCGACGCGATCTTTGATCTCAAGCTGTCGCGCGATCAGATGCAGATGTTCATGAAGACGGCCGAACAGAATCTCGGCGAAAAGCTGTTCATCGCCCTGTTCGGGCCGATCCAGGAGATCGTGCCGGACGATCAGGACGAGCAGCAGAAGCTGCGGAAATATCAGCAATTCACTCAGTCGTCGCTGCGCAGCCTGGTTACCGCGGTCAAGCAGCTGGACGACAATCTGCGCCGCACCGGCGGCGAGGATGGCATCGGCGAGTGTCTCGCCACGGTCTGCCGCACCCGGCGGCCCGACCTGGAAAAAGAACTGAAAAAGCTGATGCCGGCGATGCTGGCTTAATTTTCCAAGCCGTCAGGCGCCGGGCGCTCTCTCGGTTCGCTTGGCTTTCGCGCCAAGCCATATCGCCTTCGTTACCACGGCCGGCAGCAGCGCGCGGCCGTGGTAATTGCGACGGTCACTTCGCCTTGTTGATTCCGTCCTTCAGCTCATCGAGGATCGCGAAGAAACGCTTGTTCAGCGTCTCGAAGGCCTCGCTGTTGGACTTGGCGACGATCTCGGAAAGTTCGCGGGCGTTGGACAGGGCCTGCTCGAAGGCTTCCTTGGTCAGCTCGGTCTGACGGACCGCCTTTTCCTGCGGCGTGCCGGCCTCGACCAGCTGGCGCGCCACGGTGGCGCTCTCCTCGATGGCCTGGCGGGCGATCTCGACCTGGCGCTTGACCAGCGCCTGGACGCCTTCATAGGCCACTTTGTTGGCCTGGGTCAGGGCTTCGATGTTCTTGCGCTGGGACGCCACCAGCACCTCGACGTCGACGCCGGGGACCTTGAAGTCCTGAAAATACTTGGACATGTCGAATTTGGAGATGTCGAAGTCGATGCCTTGCGTCGATTGCTTCGCGGCCATAACTATGCCTCCCTTACCCGTGGTTGTGTAGGCGGATGCACACGGTAGGGCCGCGCCGGGCTCGGCGTCAATGGTCTTGTTGCGCTGCAGCAGCAGCTTAGCCGGCCAATTCCTCGGCGCGGCGCGCGGCGGCTTCGGTGGCGCGGCGCATCAGATCGGCCAGTCCATCGGTGTCATTCATCAGCACCTGGAGGGCGGCATAAGTGGTGCCGTTGGGGCTGGTGACATTCTCCCGCAATGTGGCGGCGGGCAAGGGGGATTGCCGCAAAAGCTCGCCCGAACCGGTCACCGTGGCGCGGGCGAGGGTTGCCGCGAGGTCGGGCGGCAGGCCGAGATTTTCTCCCGCCGCAGCCAGCGCCTCGACCAGCAGGAACACATAAGCCGGCCCGCTGCCCGACACCGCCGTGACCGCGTCGAGCAGCGATTCGCGCTCGACCCACACCGCGTGACCGACCGCGGCCACCAATTGATCACAGGTCTGGCGCTGATTCTCGGAAACGTTGCGGTTGGAGAACAATCCCGTGGCGCCCCGGCGGACCGCCGCCGGCGTATTGGGCATGGCGCGCACGATCGCGGCATCCGGTCCCAGCAGGGGTTCCAGCGAGGCGATGGTGCGCCCGGCGGCGATCGAGAGAAAAACGGCCTGGCCGGCGAAGCGGCGATAGTCGGGAAGGACTTGGGGCATCGCCTGCGGCTTGACCGCCAGCAGCACCACGTCCGGCGCGAAACCGGCCGGCAGATCGGAGGGAGACCGGAAAGCACGAACCCCGGCGGGGCCCGCTTCGGCATCGTAATGAGGATCGACGACGACAGCGTCCGATGGATCGATGCCCTGCTCGAGCCAGCCGGCCAGCAGGGCACCGCCCATCTTGCCGCATCCCACCAGGAGGATGCGCGTCACGCTTCGTCCGTCACGCTTCGCCAACAGTATCCAGCAGCGCGGCCGCCACGGCGTCCTGAGCCGTCTTGCCGCCCCACAGCACGAACTGGAACGCGGGATAGAAGCGCTCGCATTCATTGAGCGCGATATCCACGAGATCCTCGATCTGCTCCATGCTGGCGCTGCCCAGGCCGCGCAGCAGCACGGCATGGCGGAACATCGGCACGCCCTCTTCGGTCCACAGACCGAAATGGCCGAGCCACAGGCGCTCATTGACGCTGGCCAGAAGCTCGTAGAGCTGCTGCTTCTTGGCCGGCTGCACCTTCATGTCCATCGCACAGCTGAAATGCAGGGCGCCGATATCTTCGCGCCAGGCGAAGTAGAGCGAATAGTCGCACCAGCGGCCCGGCGCTTCGACGGCCATTTCGTCGTCGTTACGGCGATCGAACGGCCAATCGTTTGCAGTAACCAACTGTTCCACCAAATCCAACGGATTGGCAGACGCCTCTTCTTCAACAATCGTCGAGAAAGTCATACCCGCGACCTCCATCGGTTCGTCGTGGGAACGCATGAGGCGTTAGACAAACATCTTGTATG
>JAJPHO010000125.1 GCA_021325215.1 Alphaproteobacteria bacterium | reverse complement strand
GACGCGCAGATCCTTACCTATCTGCGGCTAAGTGGTTGTCGGGTCGGGTTTTGAGGCTTGAAGGCGTAGCCTTCTATAAAAAAGGGTTTCACCACTAAGGACACAAAAGGCACAAAGGAAAGGCACGAAGAAAAAATCTTTGTGCTCCCTTCGTGTCCTTAGTGACCTTTGTGGTGAAATTTGACCTCTCATCCTGAAGACCGCTACAGCAATCAAGTCATTGGCCTAGCCATCAAAGTCCATAAGACGCTTGGTCCGGGATTGCTGGAGTCCGCCTACGAAGAATGTTTCGCCTATGAGCTGGCGAAAAATGAATTGCCCTTCGGGCGGCAAGTGCCATTGGCGATGCAGTACGAGGAAGTTAGGCTCGATTGCGCTTATCGCGCCGACTTCGTCGTCGATAATCAGCTGCTTATCGAACTCAAGTCTGTCGACCGGCTGATGCCCATTCACGACGCGCAGATCCTCACCTATCTGCGGCTAAGTGGTTGTCGGGTCGGGCTTTTGATGAACTTCAATCAGGAAGTTCTACGCAGTGGATTGAAACGTTTCGTACTTTAACCGTCGAGCCGTTGACTTTTTGTTGCGCTGCGTAGATAGTCACCCGCTTTCCGTGAACCAGCCAAATCCTTGCGTTCCCTGGAGAGTGCCGTGATTCCTTCCGTGATGCCCACCTATAATCGAGCCGAGTTCGCCATCGACCGGGGAGAAGGCGCCTATGTCTTCACCACCGACGGCCGACATATGCTCGATTTCGGCGCCGGCGTCGCGGTCAATGCGCTCGGGCACGCCCATCCGCGCCTGATCGCCGCCCTGCAGGCCCAGGCCGCGAAGATCTGGCACAGCTCGAATCTCTATCAGATTCCCGGGCAGCAGAAGGTCGCCGACCTGCTGGTCGCCAACAGCTTCGCCGATTCGGTGTTCTTCTGTAATACCGGCGCCGAAGCCAATGAGGGCGCGCTGAAGGCGATCCGCAAATATCACTCTTATAATGGCCGCCCCGAGCGGTGGCGCGTGATCGTCATGGAAGGCGCCTTCCATGGCCGCACTCTGGCGACCCTGGCCGCCGGCGGCCAACAGAAGCATCTGGCCGGTTTCGGCCCGGTCGTCGACGGTTTCGACCGCGTGCCGTTCGAGAACATGAACGCGCTGCGCGACGCGATCGGCCCCGAGACAGCCGCCATCCATCTCGAACCCATCCAGGGCGAAGGCGGCATCCGCCCGGCCTCGGTCGAGTTCCTGCAGGCGCTGCGCAAGACGGCCGACGAATATGGTCTCCTGCTGTCCTTCGACGAAGTGCAGACCGGCATCGGCCGTACCGGCAAGCTGTTCGCCCATCAATGGGCCGATATCGAGCCCGACGTGGTTGCCGTGGCCAAGGGCCTGGGCGGCGGATTCCCGGTCGGCGCCATCCTGGCCAAGGAAAAGGTCGCGACCTGCCTGACCGCCGGCAGCCATGGAACCACCTTCGGCGGCAATCCGCTGGCGATGGCGGTGGCGGGCGAAGTGCTCGACATCATCCTGGCCGACGGCTTCCTCGATCATGTGGTCAAGATCGGCGACGAGCTGAAAGCCGGGCTGGAAGCGGCGATCGCCGAATTCCCCAAGGTCTATTCGCAGGTGCGCGGCAAGGGCCTGATGCTCGGCCTGAAATCCGTGCCGCCCAACACCGAAGTCGCCGCCAGGATGCTCGATCACGGCCTGCTGACCGTGGGGGCCGGCGACAACAATATCCGCTTCATCCCGCCGCTGATCATCGACAAGCGCGAAGTCGCCGAGGCCCTCGACATCGTTCGCCGCGTCGGCGCAGAACTGTCGGTCTGAGGTCGTCATGACGGAAATCCGGCATTTTCTCGATCTCGATCGGGTCGACGGCTCGCTTTTGCGGAGCCTGATCGAAAGCGGCAAGGCCTTCAAGCGGGGGGAAGGCGTTCCGGCCCGCCCGCTCGACGGCAAGGCTCTGGCGATGATCTTCGAGAAGCCCTCGACCCGCACCCGCGTGTCGTTCGAGGCGGGCATGCAGCAGCTGGGCGGCAATGTGATCGTGCTGACCCAGAACGACACCCAGCTGGGCCGCGGCGAGACCATCGCCGACACCGCCCGCGTGCTATCGCGCTACGTCGACGCCATCATGATCCGCACCAGCGATCCCAACAAACTGCACGAGCTGGCCGAAAACGCCAGCGTGCCGGTGATCAACGGGCTGACCGACCATTCGCATCCCTGCCAGGTGATGGCCGATCTGATGACCTTCGAGGAGCATCGCGGCCGGGTCGACGGCAAGATCTTCGCCTGGAGCGGCGACGGCAACAATGTCGCCAACACCTGGATTCAGGCGGCCGCGCAGTTCGGCTTCTCCTTGCGCATCGGCTGCCCGCCGCAGCTGCCGCCGATGACCGAGATGCTGACCTGGGCGCGCTCGAAAGGCGCCGACGTGGTGGTCACCCATTCGCCGGAAGAGGCGGTCGAGGGTGCGCACTGCGTGATGACCGACACCTGGGTCTCGATGGGCCATCAGGCGCTCGACCGCCACAATCTGCTGGCGCCCTTCCAGGTCAATGCCAAGCTGATGAAGCGCGCCCATGCCGACGCGGTATTCATGCATTGCCTGCCCGCCCATCGCGGCGAGGAGGTCACGGCCGATGTGATCGACGGCCCGCAATCGATCGTCTGGGACGAGGCCGAGAACCGCCTGCACGTCCAGAAAGGAATTCTCGCCTGGTGCCTGAGCTGATGACCACCGCAACCGTCGCATCCGATCTGTCACAACCCTTCCTGATCGACGCCCGGTCGATTCGCGGCCGCCTGGTGCGGCTCGGCCCGTCGCTGGACACCATCCTGTCCAGCCACGATTACCCCGAAGCGGTCGGATCGTGCCTGGCCGAAGCGATGGCGCTGGCCGCCACCTTGGCCGGGGCTTTGAAATTCACCGGCATCTTCACCCTGCAGATCCAGTCGGAAGGCGCGGTCTCGCTGCTGGTGGCCGACGTCACCAGCGAAGGCAATCTGCGCGGCTATGCCCGCTTCGACGCCGACAAGCTGGCCGCCGCCGAGGCGAACACCGATCTGGCCGCCCAGCCGGTGCAGCGTTATCTCGGCAAGGGCTTCCTGGCTTTCACCGTCGATCAGGGCCCGGACACCGAGCGCTATCAGGGCATCGTCGAACTGGCCGGCCATACGCTGGCCGATTGCGCCCAGGCCTATTTCGAACAGTCCGAGCAGCTGGAAACCGCCTATCTGCTGCAAGCCCGCCCGCCCCGCGAGGGAGCCGGCTGGCAGGCCGCCTCGCTGATGATCCAGCGCATGCCGCTGGGGCCGACCAGCCCGATCCTCACCACCGAGGAAGCCGACGAGAACTGGAACCGCGCCACCATCCTGCTGGCCAGCACCAAGGATGAGGAACTGTTCGATCCCGCCTTGTCGGGCCCTGACCTCGTGCACCGCCTCTATCATGCCGAACAGCTCGAGCTGCTCGAACAGCGCCCGCTGCAGGCGCGCTGCCGCTGTTCGGCCGAGCGCGTCGAGACGACCCTGAAGTCGTTCCCGCGCGAAGAGGTCGAGGAGATGAAGGACGAAAATGGTCACATCGTCGTGACTTGCGAGTACTGCAAATCGTCCTATTCTTTTGCTCAAGACGACCTGGATCGTCTATACGCGGAGACATAATATGGATCGTAACTGGATGCGTGTGGTGGGGGTTTGCCTGGGTCTCGGATTGGGCCTGACGGCCTGTTCCAGCCCGCCGCCGGTTCAGCGCCTGCCGGAGATGACTTTCCTCTATAAGCCGCCGATCCGTCTGAACGTCGCGCGCGTCGAGGTGGTCAGCGAATACACGGCGCCGACCGTCCGGCCCAATATCGAATATGACATGCCCGTCTCGCCGGAGGCCGCCGTGCGCAAATGGGCCCAGGACCGCCTGAAGCCGGTCGGCCGGGAAGGCATCCTGCGCGTGGTGATCCACAAGGCCTCGGCCACCGAGACCCCGCTGCAGACCGACCAGAGCCTGTCCGGCATGTTCAAGAAGGAGCAGACCGCCCGCGTCGACGAGAATATCGATGTGACGCTGCAGATGCTGGACGATCATCAGTTCACCGTCGCCGACGTGTCCGGCAAGGCCTTCCGCTCGCGCACCGAGCCGGAAGACCAGAAGCTGAACCAGCGTGACCAGCTGCTCTACGATATGACCTATGACCTGGTGCGCGGCCTCGACGACGAAGTCGACCCGAACATCCGCACCGGCTTCACCAAGTGGCTGGATGGGGCGCAGTAACCAGAGCGGGATGACCTTAGACACGATCAAAGACTCATCCCGCTCGGAGGAGCATAGCGAACGACCCCGGGGGTGCGGGGTAGGCTACCCCGCCGCGGCATGATGACGCCTCGCGGCATCATGCACTAATCGACGTAGCGCTGCTGCACGGCCAGGATCTCTGGCATCGACCGCAGGAACGCTTCGACGATTTCCGGATCGAAATGGCGGCCGGCCTCGGATTTGATGAGGTCGGCCGCTTCTTCATTGGTCCAGGGCCGCTTATAGGGACGCGCCGAGGTCAGGGCGTCGAACACGTCGGCCACCGCCACCACCCGCCCCTCCAGCGGAATCGCCGGACCGGCCAGCCCGGCCGGATAGCCGCTGCCGTCCCATTTCTCGTGATGGGTCAGCGCGGCCGAGCGCGCCATGGCCAGCATCGGATCGGCATGCTCGCCGATGATCTCGGCGCCGATGGCGGGGTGCGTCTTCATCACCTCCCATTCTTCCGGCGTCAGCTTGCCCGGCTTGGACAGGATCTGGTCGGGAATGCCGATCTTGCCGATATCATGCATCGGCGCCGCGGCCAGCAGATCGTCGACCCAGGCCTGGTCCCGGCCGATGGCGCGGGCCAGCGCGGCGGCATAATGACTCATCCGCACCACGTGATAGCCGGTCTCGGTGTCCTTATATTCGGCGGCGCGGCCCAGGCGCTGCACCAGTTCGAGGCGGCTCTGGCGCAGTTCGTCGAGATGCACCAGCGACAGATGGGTGCGCACGCGAGCGCGCAGGATGGCGGCGCTGACCGGCTTGTTGATGTAATCGACGGCGCCGGTGGCGAAGCCCTCGACCTCATCCTCGGCCTCGGTCAGGGCGGTGACATAGATGACCGGGATGGGAGCGGTGGCCGGATCGGCCTTGAGCTTGCGGCAGGTTTCGTGCCCGTTCATGTCGGGCATCATCACGTCGAGCAGCACCAGATCGGGGCATTCCAGCTTGGCAAGTTCCAAGGCACGCGGACCATCCTTGGCGAACAGCAGGCGGTATTCCTGGTCGAGCAACCGCCGCATCAATTGCAGATTGGCGCTTTCGTCATCGACCACCAGCAGCAACGGGCGGCGGTCTTCCCTATCCGACATGCGACTCGTTTCCTTTCTTCATGCCTTCGATCAGCGAGTCGGCGGCGGGAAAGTCGAAATCCTCCAGAGCCTGGCGCAAGGCCTGGGTTTCCTGGGCGGACAGCATGGTGACGATCGTCTCCAGCGCCGCATCGTCGAGCGCGCCGCGCCGCACCGCCTTCTGCAGCCCGTCGAGAGCCGCGCGCAGCGCCGCGCGGTCGAGCGGAGCGGCTTCGGACTGTTCTTCTTCGGAATGGCCGGCCAGTTCCGTTTCCAACACCTGCCAGGCGGCGTTCAGCGCCACCACCACATTTGCCAATGCGGCGTCCGGATCGCCCGACTTACGGTGCAGGATGCTTTCGAGCGCCCCCAGCGCGCCGAACAGGTCGGTAAGGCCGATATTACCGGCCAGTCCCTTGACCTTGTGGGCGAGATCGAGCGCCGCCTCGTTTTCTCCCTGTTCCAGCAGCGCATCGAGGCGCGCGGCGAGGTCGCGGTTCTGGATGAAGAACTTGCGCAGCATGTCGGCCAGCACGACCCAGTCATCGTCCCAGCGCAGCAAAGCGCCGGCGCGGTCGAACACCGGGCGCTGACGCACCTCGTCCATCGCCGGCGCGGCTTCGGCGACCGGACCGATGCCCAGCACGCGGGCCATCTCGCGCAGCAGGATCGCCCGTTCGATCGGCTTGGCGACGAAACCGTCCATGCCGGCGTCGAAAGCCAGCGTGCGGTCCTCTTCGAGCACCGAGGCGGACAGAGCGATGATCGGCACCGCCCCCATCAAGGTCTCGCGCTCCTGCTGGCGGATGCGCTGAGCCGTCTCCAGGCCGCTCAGGCCCGGCATGCGGACATCGAGCAGCACCAGGTCGAAGGCCCGCTCGGTGGTGCGCTCCAGCGCCGCCTCGCCGGATTCGACCAGTTCCAGCCGATGGCCCAGCGGCTCCAGCATCATGCGGACCAGTTCCAGATTCTGCGGCACATCGTCGGCATAGAGGATCTGCAGGGCCGGCAGGGTCGGCGTGCCGCCATGGACGGTCGCTTCGGCGGTATCGAGATTGGTCGGCACCAGCGGTAGCAGCACATGGAAACAGCTGCCTTTGCCCAGCTCGCTCTCGACCCAGATGCGCCCCTGCATGAGCTCGACCAGCTGCTTGCTGATGGTGGTGCCCAGGCCGGTGCCGCCATAGCGGCGCGACAAGGAGGCTTCGGCCTGGGTAAAGGGATCGAAGATGCGGTCGAGGCGGTCCGGGGCGATGCCGATGCCGGTATCGGACAGGGTGATGTGCACCTTGCCGCCATCGGCCGCCACCTTCAGCGTCACGCCGCCTTCATGGGTGAATTTGACGGCGTTGCCGAGCAGGTTGCCCAGCACCTGGCGGACGCGGAACTCGTCGCCGAGAAAGCGGATCGGCAGGTCTTCGTCATAGTCGAGGGCCAGATGAAGGCCCTTCTTGTCGGCGATGGTGGTCATGGTGGCGACCACCTCTTCGCACAGCGCGCGCAGGTCGAAGGGCAGGTGCAGCAATTCCATCGCGCCGCGGTCGAGCTTGGCGGAATCGAGGATCTCGTTCAGCAGGCGGAGCAGCGAGCGCGCCGAATTGCGCATGATCCCCAGCGCATGGGCCTGTTCGGCGGTCGGCTTCGAGTTCAGCAGTACCTCGGCGAAACCGAGGATCGAATTCATCGGCGTGCGGATCTCGTGGCTCATATTGGCCAGGAAGGCGGTGCGCGCCGCCGCCGCCTGTTCGGCGCGGTTCTTGGCGTCGCGCAGGTCCTGCTCGAGCAGGCGGCGCTCGGTGATGTCGGTTATGTAGCCGACGAACATATTGCCTTCGGGCAGCCGGGCATGGCCGACGGCGAGGCGGATCGGAAAGGTCGAGCCGTCCTTGCGCCGGGCCATCACCTCGCGCGCCGAGCCGATGATGCGTTCCTCGCCGGTGCGCAGATAATGGTCGAGATAGCCGTCATGTTCGGACCGGTACGGTTCGGGCATCAGCATGTTGACGTTGTTGCCGATCATCTCCGCGGCGGTCCAGCCGAACAGCTTCTCGGCGGTGGCGTTGACATGCAGCACGCTGCCCTCGGCCGAGATCGAGATGATGCCGTCCACCGCCGTGGCGGTCAGCGCCGACATGCGGGATTCGCTGGCGGTCAGCTCGATCACCATGGCGCGGTAGCGCAGCAGCGCGTTGATCACCGCCACCAGCAGGGCGATGAACACGGTGGTGACGGTGATGCCCATCGCCAGCAGGAAGGTGTCGGGATGGAAATCGGGCTGCTGGGTGGCCGGATCGCCCCAGAAGCGCGCCGCCGCCATGCCGGTGTAATGCATGCCGGCGATCGCCAGTCCCATCACCGCGCCGCTGGGCAGCAGGCCGAGCTGACGGCGGCGAATCCACAAGGCCAGCACCGCCAGCACCACGGCGACGATGATCGACAGGCCGAAGATGGCCGGATCATAGCTGAGCGACGGCTGCATCCGC
Organism: Alphaproteobacteria bacterium; assembly: GCA_021325215.1. Taxonomy (GTDB): domain Bacteria; phylum Pseudomonadota; class Alphaproteobacteria; order Rhodospirillales; family Magnetospirillaceae; genus JAJPHO01. Next base: position 46,747 of record JAJPHO010000125.1, on the reverse strand, counting down.
ATCGCCGCCATGCCGACATAATGCATGGCGCCGATGCCGCCGCCGACCAGCACGCCGCCGATCAGCAAGGTGTCGCGCGACATTTGCGGCCGGGCGATCAGGGCCAGCGCCACCGCCGAGGCGGCCAGGCTGGGCAGCATGGAAATGGCGGTGATGAGCGGGTCGTAGCTCATCGGCACGCAGAGATTGAAGGCCAGCATGCCGATGAAATGCATCGCCCAGACGCCGCAGCCCAGCGCCACCGAACCGGTCGCGATCGTCGCGACGCGCAGCCAGTCCGCGCCGCGCGCGGCCAGGTCGACCATCTGCAGAGCCACGGTCGAGGTGAAGATCGCCACCACCACCGACAGCAATACCAGCCAGGGATTGTACAGCCCCGCCAACGGCGATCCTGCGGCCGGCAAAAATAGATCCGGAATCATCAACTGCCCTTCTCACAAGCGCTTCGCGTCTTTGTGCGCGGCATCGGACTATTTTGCATTAATCTACATCAATCCTGCCAGAAATCCCGGCTGAACAAGGCCAACAGCAGAAACAATTCGAGCCGCCCGAACAGCATGGCCGCCGACAACAGCCATTTGGCGGCGTCGGGCAGCGGCGCGAAGCTGGACAGCGGCCCCAGGTCCGGGCTGATCGCCGGCCCCAGATTGGCCAGCGCCGAGGCCGCCGCGCCCAGCGCCTCGGTGAAGCCCAGCCCCACTAGCGCCAGCGCCATGGCCAGCAGCGCGAAGGTCAGGATATAGACGAACAGGAAGCCCAGCACCGATTCGGCCGCCGCCTCGGACACGGTCTGCCCCTCGAAGCGCGGCACCAGCACCGCATGCGGGTGCAGCATGCGGCGGAATTGCAGCCGGGCATTGGCGAACAGCACCTGGACGCGGAACATCTTGATGCCGCCGGCGGTCGAGCCGGCACAGCCGCCGACGAAGGTCAGCAGGAACAGCATCGCCAGGGGAAACCCGCTCCACACGCTCCAATCGCGGGTGGCATAGCCGGTGCCGGTCATCACGCTGGTCACCGCGAACAGCGAATGGCGCAGCGCCGGCAGCGGCTTTTCGTTGCGTTCGAACACCAGCCAGACGGCGATGGCCAGCGACGCCAGCAGGATCGCCGTGAGATAGCCCTTGAGCTGGCTGTTGCGCCCGACCTGGCGCCATTGCCGCCGCACGATCTGCCAATGCACGACGAAGGGCGCCCCGCCCAGCAGCATGCCGATCAGGATCACCCAATCGACACCGGGATTGTGCCAATGGCCGACCGAGGTGTCCGAGGTCGAGAAGCCGCCGCAGGAGATGGTGCTCATCGCATGCAGGATCGAGGGGAACCATTGCATCCCCGCCACCCACAGCAGGACGGCCAGGATCACGGTCAGCCCGACATAGACCGACAGGATGCCGGCCAGCAGGCGGAGCGCGCGGGGGGCCAGACGGTCGTCGAGGCGGGCGGTCTCGAACCGATAGAGCTGCATGCCGCCGACATTGAGCTGCGGCAGAGCGGTGGTGGCGACCGCCAGGATGCCGATGCCGCCCATCCATTGCAGCAGCGCGCGCCACAGCAGGACACCCGGCGCGGCGCTGTCCAGGTGGCGCAGCACGGTGCTTCCGGTGGCGGTGATGCCCGCCGTCGCTTCGAACACCGCATCGGCGGGACCCAGATGCAGATGGCCGAAAGCGAACGGCACCGATCCGGCCGCCGCCAGCGTCACCCAGCCGGCCACCGCCAGCAGAATGACCTGCCGCGACGAAAAGACCCGGTCGCGCTGCGCCAGATTGGCCAGAGCGAAGACCAGACCGGCGAACAGACAGAAGGCGGCCGAGGCGAAGAAGACCGGCGCGTCGGGCCCACCGCCCAGCCAGTCGGCCAGGCCGGGCAGCGCCATCATCGGCGCGAACGCCGCCAGCAGCAGCCCGACACCCCACAGGACGGGACGCAGATCGACCATCTCAATGCTTCCAGAAACCGGGGAAGAACGGCAGCAGCAGCGGCACCAGTTCCAGGCGGCCGGCCAGCATGCCGACGCTCAGCAGCCATTTCGCCGCCACCGGCAGCATGGCATAGCCGCCCGCCGTGCCGATCACCGGCCCGATGCCGCGCCCGACATTGCCGATCGCCGACGCCGCCGCCGTCAGCGAGGACAGCGGATCGAGCCCGACCGCCGCCAGCCCGATGGCCAGGGCTGCGAAGCAGCTGAAATAGAGCATGAAGAAGCCCAGCACCGAGCGCAGCACGGCCTCGGGCAATTGCAGACGGTTGAAGCTGACCGAAAAGACGCCGTGCGGATAGAGCATGCGGACCACATGCAGGCGCGACACGGCGAACAGGACCTCGTAGCGGAAGATCTTGATGCCGCCGGCGGCCGAGCCGGTGCAGCCGCCGATGAACAGCATCACGAACATCGCCACCTGGGGAAAGCCGCCCCAGCCCTGATCGTCGGACAGGCGGAAACCGGTGGTGCTGATGATCGAGACCGCCTGGAAGCCGGCATGCTGGAAGGCGGCCAGCGGATGCTTGCCGTCGATCGCCCAATACCAGAAGGTCAGCGCCAGCGAGAAACCCAGTATGGTGGCGAGATACCAGCGCACCTGGGTATCGCGCAGGATGCGCCAGCGCTTGCCGCGCCAGCGGCTGGTGAACAGCGAGATATTGCAGCCGCCCAGCAGCATGCCGATGGCGCAGACCCAGCGCGCCGCGTCGCCGAAGGCGGCGAGCGAACGGTCGGAGGTCGAGAAGCCGCCGGTCGACAGGCCGGACATGGCATGGCAGACCGCTTCCAGCGTGGTCATGCCGGCAAAGCGCAGCGCCACCGCCATCACGAAGGTAAGGCCGCAATAGATGGCCAGCAGGCGCCCGGCCAGACGCGGCAGGCGCGGCCCGGCCTTGGCGCCGGCGCCGGTCGTCTCGACGCGGAAGATCTGCATGCCGCCGATGCGCAGCACCGGCAGCAGCGCCAGCGCGGCGACGATCAGCCCGGCGCCGCCCACCCATTGCAGCAGCGCCCGCCACAACAGCAGCGCCGCCGGAGCATGGTCGAGCCCGGTCATCACCGTGGCGCCGGTGGTGGTGATGCCCGAGACCGCTTCGAACACCGCGTCGGTATAGGACAGGTGGCGCGAGCCCAGCACCAGCGGCAGGGCGCAGAAGAAAGCGGCGAGCGCGGTGCCGCTGGCGGCGAACAGAAAGGCCTGGCGCGTGCCCATGCCGAAATGGCCGGGCCCGCGGCTGCTCAGCGCCAAGGCGGCGCCGAAGAAACCGGTGATCGCCAGCCCGGCCGCGAAGGCCGGCGCCTCGGTGCCGTGGCTCAGCAGGTCCACCGCCAGCGGAACGCCCATGAAGGCGGCCATGACCACCAGCAGCAGCCCGTTGGCGAACAGGACCGGACGTATGTCGAACACGCTTTCCCCCAAACCCCGCATCAGACTTGTTTGGCCTGGAATGGGGGGTGCTGTCCAGCGACATTCAGCCCGAGAGGCGCCTGAGCCCCGCCGGAGCGGAGCGCAGGCGCCGCATACTTTAATGGTTGGCCAGCTGTGTCGCGTTGCTGCTGATCAGCGCCATGAACTCGCGCCGCGTCGAGGAATCGTCGCGGAAGGCGCCCAGCATGCGGCTGGTCACCATGGTCACGCCGGCCTTCTTGACGCCGCGCGTGGTCATGCATTGATGGGCGGCCTCGATCACCACGCCGACGCCGCGCGGATTGAGCACTTCCTGCAGGGTGTTGGCGATCTGGGCGGTCAGCTTTTCCTGGATCTGCAGGCGCTTGGAATAGACCTCGACCACCCGGGCCAGCTTCGAGATGCCGACCACGCGGTTGCCCGGCAGATAGGCGACATGGGCCTTGCCGATGATCGGCACCATGTGATGTTCGCAGTGGCTTTCCAGACGGATGTCGCGCAGCAGCACCATCTCGTCATAGCCGTCGGTCTCTTCGAAGGTGCGCTTCAGCAGCTCGACCGGATCTTCGTGATAGCCGGCGAAGAATTCCTCATAGGACCGCACGACGCGGTCGGGGGTGCCGAGCAGGCCTTCGCGGGCCGGATCGTCGCCCGCCCAGCGCAGCAAAGTACGGACGGCTTCCTCGGCCTCTTCACGGGTGGGCCGGGATGGGTTGGTCATAATCGGATCACTCCGTCAGTTGATGCGCCGCGGCTGATGCGGGCTGTCCAGTGAAAAGGCGGGAACGACGATATCGAAATGTTCGCCGGTCTCGTCTTCCATCTGATAGCTGCCCGACATGATGCCGGACGGCGTGGTGAGGGGGGTGCCGCTGGTATATTCATAGGCGTCGCCCGGCCGCAGAACCGGTTGTTCGCCCACCACGCCCGGACCTTTGACCTCGTGCATGCGGCCCAGCGCGTCGGTGATGCGCCAATGGCGGCGCAGCAGCTGCACGGTATGGATGCCGTTATTCTCGATACGGACGCGATAGGCCCAGACATATTGGCTGTCGGCGGGCGAAGACTGGTCCTCGAGGAAGGTCGGCTCGACCGTCACGGTCAGCGACCGTGTCGTCTGCGAATAGGTAGCGCCGGAGCGCCAATGCCCATCGCCTTCGTGACCGATTTCCTTGCTCATGGAATCCTCTGTGCCGTCCAGCGGCGTTGCATTTTGAAATGGGAGCCTAACAGAAAGATGCAAGGGCGGACAATTATAGGGCCTGGGTCAGGTCCGCAATCAGATCTTCCGCGTCCTCCAGCCCGACCGACAGGCGCACCAGCCCCTCGGTGATGCCCATGGCCAGCTTCTCCTCCGCCGGACGGCTGGCGTGGGTGGTGGTCCAGGGATGGGTGATCAGGCTTTTGGCGTCGCCCAGATTGTTCGAGATGTCGATCAGCTGCAGCTTGTCCAGCAGCGCGAAGGCCGCCTTCTTGCCGCCCTTGGGCTCGAACGCGACGATGGTGCCGCCGCCGGCCATCTGCTTCTTGGCGAGTTTATGCTGCGGATGGCTCTTCAGCCCGGGATAGACGACCCGCGCGATCTTGTCGTGGCCTTCGAGGAATTCGGCGATGCGGCCGGCATTCTCGACATGGCGGGTGACACGCAGCTCCAGCGTCTCCAACCCCTTCAGCAGCACCCAGGCATTGAAAGGCGACAGGGCCGGGCCGGTATGGCGCAGATAGGGGCCGAGATGGTCGGTCATGAACTGCTTCGAGCACAGGATGGCGCCGCCGAGAACACGGCCCTGTCCGTCGATATGCTTAGTGGCGGAATAGACGACGATGTCGGCGCCCAGCTCCATCGGCTTTTGCAGCAGCGGTGTTGCGAACACATTGTCGACCACCAGCAGGCCGCCGGCCTTGTGGGTCAGCTTGGCGACCGCCTTGAGGTCGATCAGTTCGAGGGTCGGGTTCGACGGGGTTTCCACGAACACCAGCGCGGCCGGGGTGGCCAAAGCGCGCTCCCAGGCGGCCAGATTGGTGCCGTCGACCAGCTCGACCTTGGCGCCGTAGCGCGGCAGCAGGTCGCTCAAGATCCACGAGCAGGAGCCGAACAAAGCGCGCGAGGCCACCACGCGCTGGCCGGCGCGGAAGGAACAAAGCAGCGCCGCGGCGACGGCGGCCATGCCGCTGGCGGTGGCGCGGCAGGCCTCGGCGCCTTCGATTTGGCGCAGACGCTCTTCGAACATGGCGACGGTGGGATTGGCGAAGCGGGAATAGACGAAGCGGTCGAGCGTGCCGTCGAAGCTCTGCTCGGCCTCCAGGGCGCTGTCATAGACATAGCCCGAGCTGAGATACAGCGCCTCGCTGGTCTCGCAATGGCTGCTGCGGGTCTGGCCGCCGCGCACCAGGCTGGTCGCCAGGCGCCATTGCTGCTTCTTGTCCTTGTCCTTGCTCTTGCCCATCGCGCTACTCCAACAAAAAAGCCCTAACCAGACAGAGGTCAGGGCTTTGTTCAGCGCGAGACCCTTTAGCCGCTTGTTTTACGTGGCCGCAAGCTGGTCGCCAAATCACCACGAGAATTGACAGATAGCCGAGCCCTGGCGCGGGGTCAAGCCTTGCGCTATTCTCCACGAAAATCATGGGGAAATGCGATGTACAGCTTAAATCGACGCCGTTTCCTGCTCACCGCCTCCGCCGCCGCGACGCTCCCCAAGCTCGCCCGGGCCCAATCCTCCATCGATCTCGGCCTGCCCGGCGGCAACGGTGTGCACACCCTGACCAAGGCCGGCGAGTTCGGCCAGAAGAGCGAGGGGCTGATCCTGCAGCGCACCCGCGCGCCTTTGCTGGAAACGCCGATGAGCGTGTTCGACGAGGGCGTCTTCACCCCCAACGATAAATTCTATGTGCGCTGGCATTGGGCCGACATTCCCGACAGCGTCGACGCCGAAGCCTTCCGCCTGACGGTGCGCGGCCACACCGGCAAGACCTTGTCGCTCAGCCTCAGGGAGCTGATGGCCCTGCCCCGCTTCGAGATCGCCGCGGTCAATCAATGTTCCGGCAACAGCCGCGGATTCTTCGCGCCGCGGGTTCCGGGCGGCGAATGGGGCAATGGCGCGATGGGTAATGCCCGCTGGACCGGTGTGCGCCTCAAGGATCTGCTCGACCATGCCGGCGTCAAACCGGGCGCCCGGCAGGTGCGATTCAACGGCCTTGACCAGCCGACCAGCCCCGACGGGCCGGATTTCATGAAGTCGCTGACCATCGACCATGCCCGCGACGGCGAGGTGATGGTGGCCTATGCCATGAACGGCCGGCCTCTCCCGCTTCTGAACGGTTTTCCGCTCAGGCTGGTGGTGCCGGGCTGGTACGCGACCTATTGGGTCAAGATGCTGAACGACATCGAGGTTCTCGACAAAGAGGACGAGAATTTCTGGATGAAGACCGCTTACAAGATCCCCGACCGGTCTTTCGCCACCATGCGGCCGGACGAAAAGGACGTGCCGGTGGTGCCGATCAGCAGGATGCTGCCGCGCAGCTTCATCACCAACATCCCCGCCCAGAGCAGGATCGCCGCGACTGCGCCCGTCAAAGCGCGCGGGATCGCCTTCGGCGGCGACAGCGGCGTGAAAGAGGTCGACTTCTCGACCGACGACGGCAAAAGCTGGCAGACCGCGAAACTGGGCAAGGACGAAGGAACCTATGGCTTCCGCCGCTGGGAGGCCGATTTCACCCTGCCCGGCCCAGGCGCGCACACCCTCAAAGTGCGCTGTACCAACACCAGGGGCGAAACCCAGCCGGACCAGCCCAATTGGAACCCGTCGGGCTATATGCGCAGCGTGATCGAAGCGACGCCGGTGGAGGCTGTTTGATGAAGAAGCTCGCTTTTTCGCTCACGGCGCTCCTCGCCTTCGGCTCGATCGCCGCGCTCGCCGCCGAAGCTCCCAAATCCGTGAAGATCGACCTGTCGAACCCCGGCCCTTATTTCACCGGCGACGGCTCCGACGCGATCAACGCCAATTGCACGGCCTGTCATTCCGCCGAGATGGTGCTGGCACAGCCCGCGCTCAGCCGCGCGGCCTGGCAGGCGGAGGTCGGCAAGATGATGAAGGTCTACAAGGCCTCGGTGGACGAGCAGGACATCCCCGCCATCGTCGAGTATCTGAGCAAAGTGCGGGGCAACGGATCGTAACCTCGTAGCGCTTGCCAGCCGGACGACCACCCCCTATAACCGGGTGGTCGCCTCTGCGCGCGGGTGTAGCTCAATGGTAGAGCAGAAGCTTCCCAAGCTTACGACGAGGGTTCGATTCCCTTCACCCGCTCCAAGGCTTCCGCACAAGCGCAATTATCTGCGAGCATCTCTTGGAAAGCGGACGCAATAGTTTACGCTATCCCCACCATGCTCGAACGCCCCTTAGAACGCTTCCTCTTCGCCAGCCGCTGGATTCAGGCCCCGCTTTATGCCGGCCTCACCCTTTTGCTGGTCGGGTTCGTCATCAAATTCTTTCAGGAGGTCTGGCACTCGGCTGCAAACCTGATCGAGATGCGCGAGACCGATCTGGTGCTGACCGCGCTGTCGCTGGTCGATCTGGTGCTGGTGGCCAATCTGCTGGTGATGGTGATCATCTCGGGCTACGAGAATTTCGTCTCGCGCATCGATGTGCCCGAGGAAGAGCAGGAAGAGACGCTGACCTGGGTCGGCAAGCTCGATTCCGGCACGCTGAAGCTGAAAGTGGCGGCGTCGATCGTCGCCATTTCCTCGATCAATCTGCTGAAGGCCTTCATGAACGCCGAGGATATGCCCGACGACAAGCTGCTGTGGCTGGTCGTCATGCATCTGACCTTCGTGGCGTCGGCCCTGCTGATGGGGCTGCTGGAGAGGATCGCCTTCGCTCATCACAAAGGCGCGTGATCCGCTCCGTCCGAACGCCGCCGGTTTGCTGTCTTTCCGGCGGCGCACGGTACGGATCGGGGGTGATTTACGAATTGCTGCTGTCGCCCAGGGTGTCGACGATCTTGCCGGTCGAGGCAACCGAGCGGGCGATCGCTTCGGCGCGGTCGGCGGCGGCGGCGCTGTCGACCGAGCCATGCAGATAGACGACGCCGTCGATGGTCTGCACCGTCACGGTCTCGCCGCGCAGGCTGAGGTCCTGGTCGATGGCGGACTGCACCGCGGCGGTCTCGGTCTGGTCGGCGGCCTTGTCCTGGGCGAAAGCGGCGGGAGCAGCCAGGGCCGAGGCGGACAGGAAAGCGGCGGCGAAAGTCATGTTGAAGAACTTGGTCATGTCGAAACTCCATCCAGTGAGTTGTTGCGAGCAACGCGCTCTAATAGGAAGTTCGACAGCGCATCCGGCTTCGTAACATGCGCGGCACGCAGGGCGGCGTTGTGCGGCCCTGCTGTAACGGTCGGGTTCGCGGGACCGAATGACTGAGCGTCAGCGTGAGTTCTTGGCTTCCGCGGAAATGGCGGCATCGATGCGCGCCATCCAGTCGGCGGGGACCGATTTGCTGCACATCAAGTGGCGGCCCTCGGTTCGGGGAACGTCGGAAAAGCTCAAGATCCGCAATCTGCCGTCGGTGAATTCGGTCTTCAGCAGATAATCCATCTCTTCCTTCGGCACGATGGTGAAATCGCCCCGGTCCGATTCGATCATTTTCAGAATCAGCGAGATGCCGACCGGTGTCGTGAATATCTGGCCTTCCGGCAGAACCTCGCGGACCGCGGCATGGATATAGGCGCCCAGGAACAGATCCTGCTTCTGGATCATTCTCAGGCCCGGCATGCGGAAAAAATCCCGGACGGCGATCGGTTCCGCCACCGGCATATCCGACCGCACCATGGCCACCATCGCCTGGCCGTAATAGAAGGCCGGGCTGAACTGGGCATAGCCGGCCCGCTCGGGCGACCAGAACCACCCCACGGCGCAGGCTCTCTCCCGGTTGTCGCGCACGGTGACCTGGGCCCGGCTGTACGGCACCATCTTCCAGATATAGGGAATGCCGGTCCTGCCCATCACATGCTCGAGGGCCGGCAGCATCAGGCCGCGCATCCGGCCGCCGTCCTCGTAGAGAAGCGGCGGACGCTCATACCAATAGAGAGTCAGGGGTTCTTCGGCTCCCCGCGCGGCGGCGAGCCAGACGACCATAGTGACGGCGACAAGGATTCTGGACGCCATTTCTTCTCCCCCCGCGAAGCGAACCTTACCCTCTCACCGGGGAATCGCCAAAACAAGCGCCCCGCGCACCGGTTACGGTACGCGGGGCGCGGGGTCGTTTAACCGCCAAGGCGCCAAGACGCCGAAAGGCGGTCGGGGTTCCAACGCCTGCGGCGGTACGCTGGGGGATGGAGTTTCTGCCGCACGCGCAGCAACCTCCGAAACCTCTCAGCGCCCTGGCGCCTTGGCGATTAAACGGCCCGGGGACACCTTACGAATTGCTGCTGTCGCCCAGGGTGTCGACGATCTTCCCGGTCGAGGCAACCGAGCGGGCGATCGCTTCGGCGCGGTCGGCGGCGGCGGCGCTGTCGACCGAACCATGCAGATAGACGACGCCGTCGATGGTCTGCACCGTCACGGTCTCGCCGCGCAGGCTGAGGTCCTGGTCGATGGCGGACTGCACCGCGGCGGTTTCGGTCTGGTCGGCGGCCTTGTCCTGGGCGAAGGCGGCGGGAGCAGCCAGGGCCGAAGCGGACAGGAAAGCGGCGGCGAGGGTCAGGTTGAAAAACTTGGTCATGTCGAAACTCCATCCAATGAGTTGTTGTGAGCAACACGCTCTGAAGGGAAGTTCGACATCTGGACGGAGTTCGTAACAGCGCGGCCATGTAGGGTAGCTATGCGCGGATGCGGTGTAACGTTTGGGGTGAGGCGGACGAACGGTGCTCAGCCCTGAGGGTTAATTGAACCGCAGAGGGGTTGCCTGGATACAAAGCCCCTCTGCGCCTCCGCGGTTCAAATAAGCGCCCGGGATAAGCTCCCCCTCACCCCGGGCGCAACGTCTCACTCGGCCGCGTAAGCTTTGGCCAACTTATAAAGGAACTCGCGGTCGTCGAGCAGCGACTGCACGCGCACCCGCTCGTTCAGGCCGTGCACATTGCTGAAGTCGGGATCGCGGAACAAAGCGTCGATGCCGAAGGTCGGGATGCCGGCATTATTGAGGAAGCGCCCATCGGTGCCCCAATTGGCCAGAGTCGGCACCACCGGCACGCCCGGGAACATCTCGCCGGCCAGCTTGGTCAGCGGGCCCATCACCGCCGGGGTCAGTTCCGGCGCATGGGCCTCGACGGCGGCGGGCGGAACCGGGGTCACCGCCACCTGCGGGTCGGCGATCGCGGCGACGATATATTGCTTCACCGTCTCGACCGGCACGCCGGGGAAGATGCGGCAATTGATATTGGCGCGCGCCCGCTGCGGCAAAGCGTTGCGGGCATGGCCGGCGTCGCTCATGGTGGCGACGCAGGTGGTGCGCAGCTGGGCGTGCCAGCCCTTGTTCTGCGACAGCAGGGCATTGGCGGCCGTGTCTTTCGGATTGGCGACGATCGCCTTCATGGCGCGGCCGATCTCGCCGCCCTGAATGTCGGCCATCTTGGTGAAATAAGCCTTGGTTACCTCATTCATGGTGACCGGCGTATCGCTCTGCGACAGCTTTACCAGCGCGGTGGCCAGGCGATAGATCGCATTGTCCGGCACCGGCTGCGAGGAATGGCCGCCGGGATTGGTCACTTCCAGCTGGAAGTCCTGATAGGTCTTTTCGCCGGCCTCGACGGTCAGCAGCACCTTCTTGCCATTGGCATCCAGTTCGCCGCCGCGGCCTTCATTGAGAACGACGCCGGCATCGATCCACTCCTTCTGATGGTCGACCAGCCATTCGGCGCCATTGAAGGGGAAGCCGCCTTCTTCGCCGCAGGTCAGCGCCATCTTGATGGTGCGCTTGGGCTTGGCGCCCTCCTGCTTCAGGCGGATCATCGAATCGGCCCAGATGGCCGCCTGCGCCTTGTCGTCCGAGGTGCCGCGGCCATAGAAATAGCCGCCCTCTTCGACCAGGGTGAAGGGATCGCGGGTCCAGTCCTCGCGCTTGGCCTCGACCACGTCGAGATGGGCCAGCAGCAGAACCGCCTTGGCCTTGGCGTCGGTGCCGTCGAGCTTGGCGACGATCAGGCCGGCCTTGGGCAGCTCGGGCGGGGCATAGAGATGCAGGTCGGCATCCTTGTAGCCGGCCGCCTTGAGGCGCGCGGCGATCTGGTTGGCCGCCTTGGTGCAGTCGCCGGCCGAGGCGCTGGTGTTGGTCTCGATCAGCTCCTTATAGAGATCGCGGAAACCCTGCTCGCCCGGCGCCGCGGCCATCGCACCCGACGCCAGAACCATGCCGATGGCTGCCGCCAGCCCTTTGCTCCAACCCCTCATCGCACGCTCCTTCCCATATCAACAGAGACACAAGTGTGGCGGAAACGGCACGCTGCGGGAAGTACGGTTATGGCCTGTCATTTATCCTGTTTTTTGTATGACCAATTCCGTGCTACAAGGAATGACCAATTTAGCAAAGTCTAAATAGCTAAGGCAAACGCCATAAGGCGAGCCACCTCAGGGGAGGGTTCCATGAAATCGCTTTTTTCCAGCACCGCTTTGTCCACCGGTGTCTTTTTCACCATGCTGGCTCTGCCCATGGCCTCGGCGATGGCCGCGGATGCGCCGGATGAGCTCCAGGAAGTGGTGGTCACCGCCCAGAAGCGCACCCAGAACGTCCAGGACGTGCCGCTGTCGGTGCAGGTGATCGGCGCCGACCAGCTTCAGGCCGCCGGCATCGAGAATTTCGAGGATTTCAACCGCGTCGCCCCCTCGCTGCTGATCCGCACCGACGTCACGCCGATCAATTCGTCGGTGGCGATCCGCGGCATCGGCACCAGCGCCTTCGGCATCGGCGTCGAGCCCAGCACCGCCGTGGTGGTCGACGATGTGCCGCTGGCCTTCCAGGCGCGCGCCTTCGGCAACATGTCGGACATCTCGCGCGTCGAAGTGCTGGCCGGGCCGCAGAGCACGTTGTACGGCAAATCGGCCACCGCCGGCCTGATCAATATCGTCACGCCCAACCCGACCAGCACGCTGTCGGCCGGCATCGACGCGATGGGCACCACGGATTCCGAGCGCAATTTCGGCGGCTTCGTCTCCGGGCCGATCACCGACACTCTGGGTTTCCGCGTCGCAGTCAATTACAACGACTTCCCCGGCACGATCAAAAATCTCTACACGGGATCGAACAGCGACGGCTCCGAGACCGTCAATCTGCACGGCAAATTGGTCTGGGACCCGACCTCGCAGCTGAACGTCGTGGTCAATCTCGACCTCGACAAGGGCCGTACCTCCAACGACCTGGCCTGGGTCAGCCTGCCGGCCAACGCCTTCCTGCACGGCAACAGCAAGCAGCCGCCGTCGAACTGGCTGAACGGCGTGGTGCCGGGCTTCGACAATACCGACGTCTATAACGATTACGGCATCGGCACGAAATATCAGAACAACGCCCAATCGGTGAAGATCTCATACGATTTCGGCGGCGGCGCACCGACCCTGATGTCGATCGCCTCCCATTCCTTCTATTTCCTGAAGGACCACCAGGACACCGACTACACCGCGCTGCAGGCCGGGCAGGACATCGACACGGTCAACGGCAAGCCGACCGCCAGCGGCGACAGCTCGCAGCAGGGCTATTTCCACAATGAGCAATGGACCGAGGAACTGCGCCTGGTCTCGTCGGACAAGGGGCCGTTCCGCTATACCGCCGGCCTATTCTACGCCCAGGTCGACTACGCCCGCACCTTCACGCGCGGGCCGTTCAGCCCGGCCGGATGGCACGCGACCGACAGCGACCAGCAGGAAGCGATGTACGGCCAGGTCGAATATGACCTGTTCGACCGCGCGACCCTGATCGCCGGCGGCCGCCTGGGCCAGGAAAATGTCAGCTGCACCTTCCAGAACCTGATCGCCGCCGCGCCCTATGGCTGCCCGAGCGGCGACAGCAACGACAAATACGGCACCTACCGCGTCGGCCCGCAATATCAGCTGACCGACGACATCATGCTGTTCGCCCTGCATTCGACCGGACATAAGGGGCAAACCTTCAACCTGGCGACCGGCTTCGGCAACAATGTCGCCTCGACCGCCCTGGTCCGGCCGGAAACCTCGTCCGATTACGAAGTCGGCGCCAAGATGCAGTTCTTCGGCCATCGCCTGACCGTCAACCCGACCCTGTTCACCACCGACTACACCAACTTCCAGGCCCAGGGCCTGCAGAACTATCAGGGCAATGTGTCCTACCAGCTGGAGAATGTCGGCACGGTGCGCACCCGCGGCCTCGAGGTCAGCAACACCCTGAAGGCCACGCGCGATCTGAGCTTCGGCTTCGACGCCACCTATCTCGACGCCGAGGTCCGCCATTTCCCGGGCGCCCAGTGCTGGAGCAACACGCAGGAAGGCAATTGCAGCAAGGTGAACGGCCAGTTCACCCAGGACCTGTCGGGCAAGCGCCTGTACGACGCGCCGAAGTGGAAGCTGTCGGCCAATGCGACCTATGTGAAGGAACTGGGCTTCATTCCGTGGGACGGCGTGTTCCAGGCCAACTACGCCTATACCAGCGCGGTTAATTACGCCCTGACGCTGGACCCCTACACGGTGCAGAAGGGCTACGGCATCCTCAATTTGTCGGCGGGCATCCGCGATCCGGACGAGAAATACTCGGTCACCCTCTTCGTCGATAACGTGACCAACGAGCATTACCACTCGGACCTGCAGGATCTGAACGGCACCTTCGGCGCCCAGGAAGCCATCGTCGGCATCGTGCCGCGCGACTTCAGCACCTATGCGGGGATCAGGGCCAGCGCGAAGTTCTGACCGGTGTCAGAACGAGGCGAGCTTGGTAAAGCGGGCCCGGGTGGAGGCGGTCGATTTGCGGATCTCCTCCATCGCCTGCTGCTCGGTGGCGAACAGAAGATAGTTCATCACCGCGTTCAGATGGGCCCGCATCGCCGAGCGCGCCAAGGAAGGGTCGCGGGTCCGCAAAGCCTCGACGATCTTGCGGTGTTCTTCCGCCACCGGCTTGACGTTGGCGCTGCGGGCCTTCTCGTGCAGCAGAACGCATTCCGGCGACGAGGCGCGCATCCGCCACAATTCCTCGATGGTGCGCGCCACCGCGACATTGCCGGTCGAGGACGCGATCAGCAGATGGAAATCGCGGTCGGCCTCTTCGCTGATCGCGGCGCCGATATTGTCGGCGCCGATGCGCTTGACCAGCGCGTCCAGCCGGTTCAGTTCGTCGTCGGTGATATTGGCCGCCGCCAGGGCTGCCGCCTCGCCTTCGAACAGCAGGCGGGCCTCGGTCAGCTCAAAGGCGGTGACGGTGAAGCCGGGGCTGTCATCCTTGCCCGGCAGGCGCAGCACATAAGCGCCCGAGCCGACGCGGACCTCCAGCAGCCCCTGCACTTCGAGGGCGATCATCGCCTCGCGCACGGTGGGCCGGCTGACATTGTATTCGGCGCAGAATTCGCGCTCGGTCGGCAGGCGGTCGCCCACCGCATATTTGCCCGCCGCCAGCTCGTCGAACAGCTTGCGCGCCAGCTCCTGATACAGCCGGTTGTGCGATCCCGCCGCGGCTCCGTCCGCCGGGGCGGCTTTGCGGGTGGTCTTCTTGGCAGGTTTGGCGGCCATGGCCGTGGGCTCCAAAATTGAACTTACCAATTACGAGAAACTTGACAGACCAAAGTGTTCCGGTCAACGCTGAGTCTACAATACAACGTGTCTGGCAGAAAGGCAGATCACAATGAAAATCCAAGCGGCGAAGGTCATCGTCACCTGCCCCGGACGCAATTTCGTCACCCTGAAGATCGTCACCGACCAGGGCGTGCACGGCATCGGCGACGCCACCTTGAACGGGCGCGAGCTGTCGGTGGTCTCTTATCTGGAAGACCATGTCATCCCCTGCCTGATCGGCCGCGATCCGCGCCAGATCGAGGACATCTGGCAATATCTCTATCGCGGCGCCTATTGGCGTCGCGGCCCGGTGACCATGTCGGCCATCGCCGCGGTCGACACCGCGCTGTGGGACATCAAGGCCAAGATGGCCAATATGCCGCTCTACGACCTGCTGGGCGGCAAGAGCCGCGAGGGCGTGATGGTCTATGGCCATGCCAATGGCGGCGACCTCGAAGAAACCATCGACGCGGTCGGCCATTACATCGAGATGGGCTACAAGGCGATCCGCGCCCAGTCGGGCGTTCCCGGCATCAAGGACGCCTATGGCGTCGGCCGCGGCAAGCTGTTCTACGAACCGGCCGATGCCTCGCTGCCGTCCGAAACGGTGTGGGACACGCCGAAATATCTGCGCTTCGTACCCAAGCTGTTCGAGACGCTGCGCGACACCTACGGCTTCGACCATCACCTGCTGCACGATGCCCATCACCGCCTGACGCCGATCGAGGCCGGGCGCCTGGGCAAGGATCTGGAACCCTATCGCCTGTTCTGGCTGGAAGACACCACCCCGGCCGAAAATCAGGAAAGCTTCAAGCTGATCCGCCAGCACACCACGACTCCGCTGGCGGTGGGCGAGATCTTCAACACCATCTGGGACTGCAAGGACCTGATCCAGAACCAGCTGATCGATTACATCCGCACCACGGTGGTGCGGGCCGGCGGCATCACCCATCTGCGCCGGATCGCCGATCTGGCCGCGATCTACCAGGTGCGCACCGGCAGCCACGGCGCGACCGATCTGTCGCCGGTCACCATGGGTGCGGCGCTGCATTTCGACAGCTGGGTGCCCAATTTCGGCATCCAGGAATATATGCGCCACACCGAAGAGACCGACGCGGTGTTCCCGCATGCCTATCGCTTCGAGGATGGGTTCCTGTTCCCCGGTGATACAATTGGTCACGGCGTGGATATCGACGAAAAGCTGGCGGAGAAATATCCTTATAAGCGAGCCTATCTGCCCGTCGCCCGTCTCGAAGACGGAACCATGTGGAACTGGTGAGCCATGGATTGCCTGCTTGCGATCGACCAGGGGACCACGAGTACCCGCTGTATCCTGTTCGATCGGCAGGGGCAGGCGCTCCATACCGTCCAGAAGGAACTGACCCAGCATTTCCCGCATGACGGCTGGGTCGAGCACGACCCCGAGGAAATCTGGACCTCGACCCTCGGCCTGCTGCGCCGCATAACCGCCCATGCCGCGCAGCAGGGATGGCGCGTCGCCGGCATCGGCATCACCAATCAGCGCGAAACCACCGTGCTGTGGGATCGCAAGACCGGCAAACCGCTGGCCCGCGCCATCGTCTGGCAGGACCGGCGCACCGCCGAGACCTGCCGCCGCCTGGTCGAAGCCGGCCATAAGGACAAGGTGCAGCAGAAGACCGGCCTGCTGCTCGACAGCTATTTCTCGGCCACGAAAATCTCCTGGCTGCTCGACACTGTGCCGGGCGCGCGGGCGGCGGCCGAGCGCGGCGAGCTGGCCTTCGGCACCATCGATTGCTTCCTGCTGTGGCGCCTGACGGGGGGCGCCTCGCACGCCACCGACGCGACCAACGCGGCGCGCACCCTGCTCTACGACATTCACCGCCAGGCCTGGGACGAGGAGTTGCTGTCGCTGTTCGGCGTGCCCGCCTCGCTGCTGCCCGAGATCAAGGACAATGCCGCCGATTTCGGCACCACCGCCGAAGGGCTGCTGGATCACCGCATCACCATCGGCGGCATGGCCGGCGATCAGCAGGCCGCGGCGATCGGGCAAGCCTGCTTCACCCCCGGCATGGTGAAAAGCACCTACGGCACAGGCTGCTTCATGCTGATGAATACCGGGTCCAATCCGGTGCCGTCGAAGAATTCGCTGCTGACCACCCTGGCCTATCGCCTGAACGGCCAGGCGAGCTATGCGCTGGAAGGCAGCATCTTCGTCGCCGGCGCGGCCGTGCAGTGGCTGCGCGACGGGCTGAAGCTGATCGAAACGGCGGGGCAGACCGAAAGCCTGGCCTCGGGCCTCGGCCACAATGCCGGGGTCTATCTGGTGCCGGCTTTCACCGGACTCGGCGCACCTTATTGGGACCCGGATGCGCGCGGCGCCATTTTCGGCCTGACCCGCGCCACCGGCATCGCCGAGATCGTGCGTGCCGCCCTCGAAGCCGTGTGCTACCAGACCAGCGACCTGCTGGCGGCGATGAATGCCGACGGGGCGGGCGACATCTACGAGATCCGTGTCGATGGCGGCATGGCGGCCAATGGGTGGGTCATGCAGTTCCTGGCCGACATTCTCGACACGCCGGTGGCGCGTCCGGCGGTGACCGAGACCACGGCTCTGGGCGCCGCCTTCCTGGCCGGCCTGCAGGCCGGATTGTTCGACGATCTCGATCAGATCGCCGCCTGCTGGCACCGCGATGCCGGCTTCACCCCACGCCTGGCCGAACGCGAACGCAAAAAGCTGTTGGCCGGCTGGCGCAAGGCGGTAGACCGTGTCCGCAGCTGCTGACCGGGCGGACCGCCTGGCCGACCTGAAAAGCGGGAAAACCTTCGATCTGCTGGTGATCGGCGGCGGAGCGACCGGCTGCGGCATCGCCGTCGACGCCGCGACGCGCGGCCTGTCGGTGGCGCTGGTCGAGCGCCAGGATTTCGCCGAGGGCACCAGCAGCCGCAGCACCAAATTGCTGCATGGCGGGGTGCGCTATCTCGAAGCCGCCGTCCGCAAGCTCGACAAGACCCACCTCAAGCTGGTGCTGGAAGCGCTGAGCGAACGCGGCGCGCTGCTGGCCAATGCGCCGCATCTATCGCGCCGCCTGGCCCTGGTCACGCCGATCTATCGTTGGGCCGAGGTGCCTTACGTCTATGCCGGGCTCAAGCTCTACGACTTTCTGTCGGGCCGCCGCTCGATCGGACCGAGCAAGCTGCTGAGCCGCGCCGAGACGCTGAAGATGCTGCCCGGCCTCAAGGGCGACGGGCTGAAGGCCGGCGTTCTCTATTATGACGGCCAGTTCGTCGATTCGCGGCTGGTCATCGCTCTGATGCGCACCGCCCGCCAGGCCGGCGCCGTACTGGCCAATCAGGTCGAAGCCGATGCCGTTCTGCACGATGACGGCCGGGTTTCCGGCGCCCGGCTGCATGACCGGCTGACCGGCGAACGCTGGCATCTGCGCGCCCGCGCCGTGATCAACGCCACCGGCCCCTTCGCCGATCACATCGCGAAGCTGGATAAGCGCGAAGCCAAGGACATCCTGACGGTCAGCTCGGGCATCCATATCGTGCTCGACCGCAAATACGTGCCGCCCGACGCCGGGCTGCTGATTCCCAAGACCGACGATGGCCGCGTGCTGTTCATCCTGCCCTGGCAGGATCACGCTTTGGTCGGCACCACCGACGAGCCGGCGGCGCTGGACGAGCATCCCCGCCCGGCCGAAGCCGACGTCGCCTATCTGCTCGACCATGCCAGGCGTTATCTGTCGGCGGACATCAAGGAATCCGACATCAAGGCGCGCTGGAGCGGTTTGCGCCCCCTGGCCTTCGACCCCAAGGCGAAGAATTCCGCCGAACTGGCCCGCGACCATGTGCTGATCGAGGCGGAGTCCGGCCTGATCACCATCACCGGCGGCAAATGGACCACCTATCGCCTGATGGCCGAACAGACCGTCGATCATGCCGTGCAGCAAGCCAAACTATCCGCCAAGCCCTGCCGCACCGAGACGCTGCGCCTGTTCGGCGGCGAGGCCTTCGATCCCAAGGGCGCGGCCATGCTGCTGCGCGAATTCGGGCTGGAAGAGGATGTGGCCCAGCATCTCAACCGCACCTATGGCGACCAGGCGCGCTTCGTCGCCGAACTGGCGGCCAAAGGCTGGAATCAGCGGCTGGACGGCAAGCATCCGCAGATCGAGGCCGAAGTGATGTATGCCGCGCGCCAGGAAGACGCCACCCACGCCATCGACGTGCTGGCGCGGCGCACCAGCCTGGCCCTGGTCGACCGCGAGGCCGCCCGCCGCGCCGCCCCCGCCGTGGTGGCGCTGATGGCCAAGGAATTGGAGTGGGACGAGGCGCGATGCCAGGCCGAATCGGCGCTGGCGCTGCAACGCTTGGATGGGGCTCTGTGACGTGAAGCTGAAGGGAATGCGCTGGTGGATCGTCGCGATGATCTGCGTCGGCACCATCGTGAATTATCTGTCGCGCAATACGCTAGGCGTGCTGGCGCCGGTGCTGAAGACCGATCTCGGCCTCACCACCGAGCAATATTCCTACATCGTCGGCGCCTTCCAGGCGGCCTATACGGTGATGCAGCCGGTCTGCGGCTTCGTGCTCGACACGCTGGGGGTGCGGTTCGGCTTCGCGATGTTCGCCGTGCTGTGGTCGGCGGCCAGCTGCGCCCATGTGCTGGCCGGTGGCTGGATGGCGCTCGCCGCCTTCCGCGGCTGGCTCGGCCTGACTGAAGCCGCCGCCATTCCCGCCGGCGTCAAGGCTTGCGCCGAATGGTTCCCCGCCAGACAGCGTTCGATCGGCGTCGGCTTCATCAATGTCGGCACCTCGCTGGGCGCCATGCTGGCCCCGCCTTTGGCGATTTTCCTCAATCTGCATTTCGGCTGGCGGACGGCTTTTCTCGCCACCGGCGGCGCCGGCTTTCTGTTCGCCATTCTGTGGTGGCGCGGCTATCGTCCGCCGTCGAAGCATCCCTGGATCAGCGACGAAGAGCGCGACATGATCGCCGCCGGCAGGCCGCCGCTCCTGACCGGCAAGCCGGCACTGGGAAAGATCCTGCGCAATCGCCGCTTCTGGGGCATCGCCCTGCCGCGCTTCATGTTCGAACCGGCCTGGCAGACCTTCACCTTCTGGATTCCGCTCTATCTGTCGACCGTGCGTCACATGGATCTGACCGAGATCGCCCTGTTCGCCTGGATGCCGTTCCTGGCGGCCGATCTCGGCAGCGTCTGCGGCGGCCTCATCTCACCCTTCTTCATGAAGAAATTCGGCGCCGGGCTGGTCAATTCGCGCCTGGCCGGAATCAGCACCGGCGCGCTGCTGATGATCGCGCCGGGCTGCATCGGCCTGGCCCCCGACGGCGTCACCGCGGTGCTGCTGTTCTGCGTCGGCGGCTTCGCCCATCAGATGATCTCAGGGCTGATCAACACTCTGGCCACCGATAATTTCGGCAGCCACGAGGTCGGCACCGTGGCCGGCCTGGCCGGTACCGCGGCCTGGACCGCCGGCCTGGGCTTCTCGCTGGTGGTGGGAGCCCTGGCCGATACGGTCGGGTATAATCCGCTGTTCGCCTGCCTCTCCATTTTCGACCTGATCGGCGCCGCCGCCGCCATCATTCTGCTTAGGGAACCGAGGAGCAGCACTCCATGAAACTCGACACGCCTCCGCTGTTCGGCATCGGCCAGAGCGACGGCAACCATGTGGTGCTGAGCTCGCCCGACGGTCCGATCGCCCATATCTTCGTGCTGGAAGAGGACATCGTCCGCGTCATGCTGCTGCCCGACGGCAGCCTGCAGGCGCCGAAAAGCTGGACGGTCTGTCCGGGCGGCGAGGATGTGGCGTCCGAGGGGCGCGACCGCTTCGACCTGTCGGGCTTTTCCCTGCCGCGTTTCTTGCTGCAATTCAACGAGCCCCATGTCCGCATCGTCACCGAGAAGATCCGCCTGACCATCTCCTTGCGCGGCTTCCATTGCCGCTGGGAGGTCAAGCAGGGCGAAAATTGGCGCCATGCCGCCGAAGACCGGCCGACCCAGGCCTATAATTTCGGCTGGTGGGACAAGGCGGTTTACCATTATCTGCGCCGCGATCCGGACGAGCTCTATTTCGGCCTGGGCGAGCGCGCCGGCACCGCCAACCGCGCCGGCCAGAGCTATCAGATGACCAATCTCGATGCGATGGGCTATGACGCTCGCAGCACCGATCCGCTCTACAAGCACATCCCCTTCTATCTGACCTGGAAGAAGACCCAGGGCGTGCCGTTCGGCCTGTTCTACGACACGCTTGCCGATTGCCGGTTCGACATGGGCCGCGAATTCGACAATTACCACGGTCCTTACCGCTATTTCCGCGGCGAAGGCGGCGATCTCGACCTCTATTTCATCGCCGGCGATACGCCGATGGACGTAACTAGGCGCTATACCTGGCTGACCGGCCGCCCGGCCATGATGCCGAAATGGTCCCTGGGCTATTCCGGCTCGACCATGAGCTATACCGACGCCCCCGACGCCCAGGCGCGCATGGCCGAGTTCCTGGAGAAATGCGCCGAGCACGACATTCTGTGCGACTCGTTCCACCTGTCGTCGGGTTACACCTCGATCGGCCCGAAGCGTTACGTGTTCAATTGGAACTACGACAAATTCCCCGATCCGGCCGCCTTCGCCCAATCCTATCTCGATCACGGCGTGCGCCTGTGCGCCAACATCAAGCCCTGCCTGCTGCGCGACCATCCGCGCTTCGAAGAGGCCGCCGCCAAGCGCCTGTTCATCCGCGATTCCGACGGATCGCCCGCCCTGGCGCAATTCTGGGACGAGACCGGCGCCTATCTGGATTTCACCAATCCCGATACCAGGGCCTGGTGGCGGGAACGGGTGACCGAGGCGCTCCTGCAGGTCGGCATCGCCGCGACCTGGAACGACAATAACGAATTCGAGCTGTGGAACGACCGCGCCCGGCTCGCCAGCGGCGAGCGCGCCTATCACAGCCGCCCGCTGCACACGCTGCTGATGATCCAGGCTTCGAAACAGGCCCAATCCGCCTTCGCGCCGGATAAACGCCCCTTCCTGATCTCACGCGCCGGAGCGGCCGGCATGCAGCGTTACGTGCAGACCTGGTCGGGCGACAATTACACCAGCTGGGATACGCTGAAATTCAATATCCGGATGGGCACCGGCCTGGCTCTGTCGGGCGTCTCGAACACCGGCCATGATATCGGCGGGTTCTCCGGTCCCAAGCCGGACGCGGAACTGCTGCTGCGCTGGGTGCAATTCGGCATTTTCCTGCCGCGCTTTTCGATCCATAGCTGGAACGACGACCATACGGTCAACGAGCCCTGGATGTATCCGGAGATCACCGGCACCATCGCCGGGCTGATCAAGCTGCGCGCCCAGCTGGTGCCGTATCTCTATGATCTGCTGTGGCGGTCGCATTCCGACTATCAGCCGATGATCCGTCCGACCTTCCTCGATTTCCCGGAAGATCCCGCCTGCTTCGCCGAGAATGACGAAATGATGCTGGGTCCGAACCTGCTGGTCGCCGCGGTGGTCGAGCCGGGCCGGACCGAACGCCGGGTCTATCTGCCGGCCGGAACCGGCTGGTACGACGTCTGGCGCGGCAGGGTGCATCAGGGCGGCGGCGAGGTCACCGTGCCCGCTCCGCTCGACGACCGGCCGCCCTTGTTCGCCCGCGAGGGATCGGCCATTCCGGTCAATCTCGCCGAACAGCATTTCAACCGGCCGGCGGACGGACGCGGCTTCTGGGTCTTCCCCAATGCGGGCTCGGGCTCCTTCACCGCGGAATGCTTCGAAGATGACGGCGAATCGGCGGAAAGCCGCCATAGCTCCTGGAAGCTGTCAGTCAGCGGCGACAGCTGTGACATAAAAATTTCAATCGCCTGCGAAGGGCCTTGGCAGCGTCTCGTCCTATTGCTGCCGGCCCAGGAAAAGCGTAGCGTTTCGCTCGTGGGTGCGACGATCGGCAGCGATCGGGTCGAGGGGGGATGGCGCCGCATCGAGTCAATTTTCCTTGTGGCGTGACGAAGATCACGGCACCCTCTTTTGCGGTGCACCATGATGCTTCCCCGAATAGGAGCGACGCATGCAAGCACAGCTACAGGACCCCTCCCGCATTATCACCCGGGCGCTGATCGAGGCGCGGGGACGGGGGCTCGATCGTCTCAGCCAGGCACGCTGGGCGGCTGCACGGGTTATGGCCGTCAGGCCCGACCTCGACGCCATTGATATCGCGCACTCCATCGAACAGGCCGCGGACGAGATCGACGGCTAGATTTTTGTAAGCCCTTGGCAAGGCGCCACTTCGCGGCCATCCTTTCGACAGAGTTCGATAGGGTGTGAGTGAAGGCGCATGACAGTCAGGATTTTGCTCGCCGGCCTGGTGCTGGCGGCGGTGTGGGCCACTAACGGCACGGCGCAGGAAATCACCGACTGTCCGGATTGCCCGACCATGGTGACGATCCCGGCGGGCAAGTTCCAGATGGGCAGCCCCGCCGACGAGCCTGGGCGCTTCGATTCTGAAGGGCCGCAGCACACCGTTACGATCAGATCCTTCGCCCTGGCCAGATATCCGGTCAGCGGCGGCGATTTTCTCAAATTCCTCGCCGCGACCGGCTATCAGCCCGCCCCCTGCAATGCGGCGATGAGCATCGGCTGGCGTTCGCCCGGCCATGGCCAGGCCTACGCCCCGACCGACACCGAATCGCCCAAATGGCCGGCCACCTGCCTGAATTGGAAGGACGCCCAGGCCTATATCGCCTGGCTGAACGGCAAGACGAAGAAAAACTACCGCCTGCCCTCCGAGGCGGAATGGGAATATGCGGCGCGGGCCGGCACCGAGACCGCGCGCTGGTGGGGCGCCCAGATCGGCGCCAACAACGCCAATTGCGCCGGCTGCGGCAGCCCGTGGGACGGCAAGGAAATCGCCCCGGTCGGCAGCTTCCCGCCCAATCCCTGGGGTCTTTACGACATGCTGGGCAATGTGTGGCAATTCACCGACGATTGCTGGAACGAAAGCTATGTCGGCGCCCCGGCCGACGGCAGTTCGTGGCGCAGCGGCGACTGCAAGAAGCGCGTCCTGCGCGGCGGCTCCTGGAGCAATTTGCCGGTCTTCGTCCGCGCCGCCGCGCGGTCTCGGGCGGATGTGGACGGCAAGGATTTCGATTATTCGAGCTATGCCGGCTTCCGGTTGGCGCGGTCGCTGCCGTAAAGGAATTCACCACAAAGGGCACTAAGGGCACAAAGGAGGGCACGAAGGATTCTTTGTGTCCCTTCGTGTACTTCGTGACCTTTGTGGTGAAATTTTCTTCTATTGCTGAACGCGGCGCGGATTGAAATCCAGGGTCATATCACGCGCCGCATCGTCCAAGTCGGGCGGCAGAGTAAACGGCGCCGACAGCAAAGCCGCGTTGCGGACGCTGAAAGCGAAGTCGCGATAGGCGGCATCGCCCATCTTGCCGCCATCGACGATCTCGGCGGCGCCGACGCTGCCATCCTCCTTGAGCTGAAGATGCAGCTGCACCACCCAATCATTGCGCAGCAGGGCCGTTTCCTGGGGATACCAGCGGCGTTCGATCTGGGCCCGGACATAATCCTTGACGCCATAGGTCGCAGTCTTGCCGAGAACCCCGTCAGCGCCGGTGGTAACGTTGGAAACGCCAGCCCCCTCCTGCGGCTGCGGGCTGGGCGGTTTGTGCGGATCGGGCTGCGGCTGGGCCAGCTCCTTCCGGTTTCTCTGGACCAGGCTCTTGCCGGGCGCGGGCACCGGGGCGGTCTGTTTCGGCACTGGAACGGCCTGCGGAGTCGGGTGCTCGCCGGTCTCGGCGGCACGCTGCTGCGGAAGTTTGGATTTATCGGCGTCGGGGGAAGCGGTCTCGTCGCCCAGTTCGACCAGATCGACCGGAATCGGCTGCGACGCGCTCGGCGCCAAGGTCGGCTTGAGCGTGTTCCACATCAGAACCAGCAGCAGGACCGCGGCGCCATGCAGCGCCAGCGACAAAATCATGCCGCGTACCGTATGCCCAAGCTGGCGGGGGGATCTTGAACCTGCTTCCATAGCCGGCAACATATCATGACGATAATGGCGAAATTGCAATCCAGAGGTTCCATGAACCAGTCCCAGACCCGCACCGAATCCGACAGCTTCGGCCCCATCGAGGTTCCCGCCGACCGTTACTGGGGAGCGCAGACCCAGCGCTCGCTGCAGAATTTCAAGATCGGCGGGGAACGGCTGCCGCCCGCGCTGATCCACGCGCTGGGGCTGCAGAAACAGGCGGCGGCACGGGCCAATCTGCGGCTGGGCGAGCTGGACGCCAAGATCGCCGAAGCCATCATCGCCGCGGCCGGCGAAGTGGCCGAAGGCCGCTGGGACGATCATTTCCCGCTGGTGGTGTGGCAGACCGGCTCGGGCACCCAGAGCAACATGAACGCGAACGAGGTGATCTCGAACCGCGCCATCGAGATGCTGGGCGGCACCCAGGGCAGCAAGAGCCCGGTCCATCCCAACGATCACGTCAATCGCGGCCAATCCTCGAACGACAGCTTTCCCACCGCGATGCATATCGCCGCGGCGGTCGCCTCGTCAAAGCAGCTGATCCCGGCGCTGAAGCATCTGGCGGACGCGCTGGAGGCCAAGAGCAAGGCTTTCGCCAAGATCGTCAAGATCGGCCGCACCCATCTGCAGGATGCGACGCCGCTGACCCTGGGCCAGGAATTTTCCGGCTATGCCCAGCAGGTGCGCTATGGCGTCGCCCGCGTCGAAGCCGCCCTGCCCGCCGTGCTGCGCCTTGCCCAGGGCGGCACCGCGGTCGGCACCGGCCTCAATGCCAAGAAGGGCTTTGCCGAGGCCTTCGCCGAGGAAGCCGCCAAGCTGACCGGCCTGCCCTTCGTCAGCGCGCCCAACAAATTCGAGGCGCTGGCCACCCATGACAGCCTGGTCGAGCTGTCGGGCGTGCTGAACACGCTGGCGGTGTCGCTGATGAAGATCGCCAACGATTTCCGCCTGCTGGGCTCGGGCCCGCGCTGCGGCATCGGCGAGATCAGCCTGCCGGAGAACGAGCCGGGCAGCTCGATCATGCCGGGCAAGGTCAATCCGACCCAGTCCGAGGCCCTGACCATGGTGTGCGCCCAGGTGATCGGCAATCACACCACCGTCAGCCTGGCCGGCGCGACAGGTCATTTCGAGCTGAACGTGTTCAAGCCGGTGATCATCTTCAACGTCGCCCAGTCGATCCGGCTGCTGTCGGATGCGGCGGTCAGCTTCACCGACAATTGTGTCGTCGGAACCGAGGCCAACGAAGACCGCATCGCCACCCTGCTGTCGGAAAGCCTGATGCTGGTGACCGCGCTGAACCCGCATATCGGCTACGACAAGGCGGCCAAGATCGCCAAGAAGGCCCATGCGGAGGGCACCACCTTGAAGGCGGCGGGCTTGGCTTTGGGCTATTTGACCGAGCAGCAGTTCGATGAGTGGGTGAAGCCGGAGGATATGGTTCATCCGACGGAGTGAGGACGACCGGGCAACTCCTCTGCGTCTCCGCGGTTCCTAAAGCGCCGCTCACCGACTCAACATATCTTGAACGTCAGCGAGATTGCCGTCGTTCTTCTCAGGCGCAACCCCGAGCAACTTGGCCATCAGCGGATACACGTCGACATTGTCGAACGGCGCATGCTTGAGGCCCGGGCGGAAGTCCGGACCGCGGGCGATGAACAGGGCCGCCATCTCCGGCGCCTGATTATCGAAGCCATGGGTGCCGACATTAGACCCGTGCCGGTGCGCGGCAAAATCGTGGGTGGTGATCACCCAGCCGACATCGGCCAGGCACAGGATCGGCGGAATGCGCGGATTGGTGCCGTAGTGGAAGCGCGCAGGCATGTCCTGCTTCTTGCGGCAGACCATGTGCTTCTGCGGCGCGAACAGGGCCTTTTCGACCCGCGCCTCGGCGCCGGGAGCCGCGGACAGGCTCATCATCGCGCTGCTGGAGACGATCTGGATGTCGGCGGGGGAAACGATATCGTCGATATAGATGGTCCGCTCCGGCGCCAGGGCGGCCATGCCATGGTCGGCGACGACGATCAGATCGACCTTGTCCTCGATGCCGCGTTGCTTGAGCCCCTGCACCAGCAGGCCGATGGCGGCATCGATCTGGCCCAGCGCCTGGTTGAGGCCCGCGCTGTCGGGTCCTTGGTGGTGGCCCGCCGAATCGACCTTGTCGAAATAGAGCGTGACGAAGGACGGACGCTCGGCGGCCGGCAGATCGAGCCAGGCCAGCACCTGCCCGACGCGGTCGGAATCGGCCATGCCCTGGTCGTAAGGCAGCCAATGGTCGGGCCGCACGCCCTGAATGTCGACCTCGGAGCCCGGCCAGAACATGGTGGCGGCATGGCCGCCCTGACGCTGCACCGTCACCCACAGCGGGGTCGCCTCGTCCCACCAGGCGCGGTCCCAGTTGGCGTCATGGTCCGACAGAGTGAAATGCGGATGGGCGAGGCTGGGGTCGCTCATCGTGTTTTCGACGATGCCGTGATGGTCGGGATAGAGCCCGGTCACCAGCGTGTAGTGGTTGGGAAAGGTCAGCGACGGGAAAGCCGGCCGCATCGGCGCATTCACCCCTTCCGCGGCCAATGCCGCCAGATTGGGGGTCAGCCCGCGCGACAGATAATCGGCGCGGAACCCATCGATCGACACCAATAGAACGGTCTGGCGCGCCTCGGCGGAGGCGGCCAGAAAAAGCGCGAAAAGCCCGAAAATCAAACCGCCAAATCGCGCCACGCCATCAATTCCTTCCTCAAAGCGTCGCCGGAATATCCCGCCCACAGCAGGATGGTCAACAGGATGCGTGCTTTGCGGGGATCGAGAAAGCCGCCGGCGATGACACCTTGAGTCAGAAGATTGTGCGTGGTCCCTGCGCCGACATAAATACCGGCCGCCACCTCACCCTGGCCGCTGCGGGTGCCCATCATCACCGGCATGCGGCGCGCGGCCTCGGCCACCAGCGGATCGATGGCCGGCGGCATGGTGCCGGCTCCCAGGCCCGCCACCACCAGCCCGTCGAGCGGCGCCGACAGCACCGCCTCGACCTCGGCCGGGGTAATGTCGAAGGTCAGCACCAGCAGCCCGACCAGAGGCCGCGTGCGCTCGGCCAGCACATAGGGACCGGGCCAGTCGGCGGCGCGCAGCAGACGGCGGCAATGGCCTTCGCTGACATAGCCGAGCGGTCCATAGCCCGGCGAGGTGAAGGCGCCGGGCCGGCTGGCGTCGGTCTTGCGCACCAGGGTGGCGCTGTGCAGTTCGGACGCCATGCAGACGACAACGCCGTCAGGCTGGGCGGCGATGGCGCGGACGGCGACGATGGCGTCGGCGAGATTGGCCGGACCGTCGGCGCCCGGCGCGTCGGAGGTGCGCATCGCTCCGGTCGCGACCACGGGGATCGAACGCGGCAGCAGAAGTCCGAGCAGGAAGCTGGTTTCCTCGAGCGTGTCGGTCCCCTGCACCACCACGAAGGCCTGGGTCGGGTCTTGCTGATGGCGGGCGACGATATCGGCGGCCAGGGCCAGTATGTCGGCATAGCCCAGAGCATTGCTGCCCAGCTGCGCCACCTGGACGAAGGTGACGGCCTCCATGCCGGGGCGATGCAGGCGGGCCAGCGGCACCGGGTCGGCGGAACCCCCGCGCGAGAGAATAGTGCCGCCCAAAGAGAGAATGGTGACTGGAATCATGTGGATAAGTCGCACTTCCGGAGGGATATCGGATGATAGCGGCTTGATCGGTTCTTGGCGCGCGCCAAATAGGGCCGATTGGTTTTCTGTTGGCAAGCAGTCGGGCCCTTGTTATCAGATCGCCGCTAAAGGATTTTGGAGAAGAACATGGCAAAGAAAGCCCTTGTGACGGGCATCACTGGTCAGGACGGCGCTTATCTGGCCCGCCTCCTGCTGAGCAAAGGGTATGAAGTCTATGGCGCCGCCCGCCGCAGCGCTTCGATCAACCATTGGCGCCTGGCCGATCTCGGCATCGACAAGGATATCCGCTTCGTCGAGCTCGAACTGGCCGAATTCTCCAACATCCTGCGCACCGTCGAAAAGGTGAAGCCCGACGAGATCTACAATCTCGCCGCCCAGAGCTTCGTCGGCACCTCGTTCGAGCAGCCGATCTATACCGGCCATGTCGACGGCATGGCCGTCACCTCGATCCTCGAAGCGATCCGCACCGTCGGTCCGAAGTCGATCCGCTTCTACCAGGCCAGCACCTCCGAGATGTTCGGCAAGGTGCGCGAAGTTCCCCAGCGCGAACTGACGCCGTTCCATCCGCGCAGCCCCTATGGCGTCGCCAAGCTCTATGGCCACTGGATCACGGTCAATTACCGCGAGTCCTACGACATGCACGCCAGCTCGGGCATCCTGTTCAACCATGAGAGCCCGCTGCGCGGCACCGAGTTCGTGACCCGCAAGATCACCCTGGCCCTGGCCAAGATCAAGCATGGACAGCAGGCCGAACTGCGCCTGGGCAACATGGACGCCAAGCGCGACTGGGGCTTTGCCGGCGATTATGTCGAAGGCATGTGGCGCATGCTGCAGCAGCCGACCGGCGACGATTACGTGCTGGCCACCGGCGAGACCTGGCCGGTCGAGGAATTCGTCACCCGCGCCGCCGAGGCGCTGGAGATGAAGATCGTCTGGGAAGGCGAAGGCGAGAGCCGCCGCGCCATCGACACCACCAACAACAAGCCGATCGTCATCGTCGACCCGGCCTTCTACCGTCCCGCCGAAGTCGATCTGCTGCTCGGCACCCCGGCCAAGGCCGAACAGGCCCTGGGCTGGAAGCGCCAGGTGGATTTCCCCGGCCTGGTCCAGATGATGGCCGAGAAGGACGAGGAAAGGGTGCGCGATAACAGCCTCCGTTACTGAGGCCGGCGTCTCCCCGCCTTTGTCCCTGACGCTGTGGCATCTGGGACGGCGCGGCGGGGGACCGCGCTATACGCTGGAGCTGGCCCGCGCCCTGCGCGACCAGCCCGGCGTCCGGCTGTCGCTGGTGATCTCGGCGCAGTCCGATTTGCATGCCGAGACCATCGCCCTCGGCCTGCCCACCTTGTCGATCGACACCTATACCGACCTGCGCGGCTTCGCGCTGGGCTTCCTGCGTCTTCCCGCCATCGCCGCCAGCTTGACCCGGTTCCTGCGCGAGCAGGGCTCCCAGATCGCGCTGTGCACCATGGTGCATCTGTGGAACCCGCTGCTGGCCGGCGCCATCCGCCGCGCCGGCGCCGCCTATGCCCTGGTGGTGCACGATGCCGCCCCGCATCCCGGCGACAATCACCTGTGGCGCGGCCTGATGCTGAAGAACGATTTCCGCCAGGCCGATCTGCTGGTCAGCCTGACCGATGCCGTCGCCACCCGCCTTGCCGATGAACAGCGCGTTCCCGCGGCCAAGATAATCCGCTCGCGCCTCGGCGCCTTCCGCTATGGGTCCGGCGCGGCCCGCACGCTGGGCGAAGCGCCGCACCGGCTGCTGTTCTTCGGCCGTCTGCTGCCTTACAAGGGCCTCGATCGGCTGATCGAGGCGATGCGCCTGCTGGAAAGCGAGAATTTTCCGGTTCGCCTGCGCCTGGTCGGCCAGGGCCCGCTCGATCTCGGGCCTCTGCCCGGCAATGTCGATCTCGAACGGCGCTGGGCGGCCGAGGCGGAAATCCCCGATCTGTTCGCCAATGCCGATCTCGCCGTGCTGCCCTATCAGGAAGCCAGCCAGTCCGGCGTGCTGCCGATCGCGCAGCATCTCGGCCTGCCGTCGCTGGTGACGCCGGTTGGCGGCCTGCTGGAACAGGTCGAGGGCGGCAAAAGCGGCTTCGTCGCCGACGATGTTTCCGCATCAGGCCTGGCGCGATCGATCAAGAAAATTTTTGGTGAACCGGCCGTCTACCGAAATTTATCACAACGGCTGATCGCCTCGGGAAGCGACCGGCAATGGTCTGAAATCGCCGACATATTGCAGGCCGATCTGCGGCTCTGGCGCCACGCGCAGCGCAAAAAGAGCCGCTAACATTTGCAATTGGCTCGTGCGGCCCTTATATAGCGCCGACACTCCCACTGTCGTGGGATGGACAGGGGCGGCAGAGCTTAAGGCAATCAGGCATGATCGAAGCGAAGACCAATGAATTGAGAGAAGTGCTCAAGACTTTCAAGAAGCACTTCATCTGGGCCGGCGTTTTTAGCCTGTTTATCAATCTGCTGCTGCTGACCTCACCGGTTTATATGCTGCAGATCTATGACCGCGTGCTGGCCAGCCGTTCCATCACCACCCTGGTGGTGATCTCGGTCGGCGCGATGATCCTGTTCATGGTCTATTCGGCCCTGGAGACCCAGCGCTCCCGCGTGCTGGTCCGCATCGGCGGCCTGCTGGACCGCACCCTGTCGGCCCGCGTGTTCAACGCCGTCTTCAAGGGCGCCCTGCAGCGCCCCGGCATGACCGGCCAGGCGGTGCGCGACCTCGACACCGTGCGCGAATTCCTGACCGGCCAGGGCCTGTTCGCCTTCTTCGACGCCCCCTGGCTGCCGATTTATCTGCTGGCCGTGTTCCTGATCCACCCGCTGCTGGGCGTGGTTTCCACCGTCGGCGGCCTCATGCTGTTCGCGCTGGCGGTGTTCCAGGAACTGGCAACCCGCAAGACTCTGACCGACGCCTCGGTCGCCGGCGTCAATGCCTCGCGCACCCTGGACAACAGCCTGCGCAACGCCGAAGCCATCGCCGCCATGGGCATGACGCCCGCCATGCTGACCCGCTGGCAGCAGCGCCGTCAGCAGACCCTGGTGCTGCAGGCCGTGGCCAGCGACCGCGCCGGCGTCATCATCGCCATCTCGAAATTCATCCGTATCGCCCTGCAGACCGCGATGCTGGGCTTCGGCGCCTATCTGGTGATCCACAACGAGATCACCGGCGGCCTGATGATCGCCTCGTCGATCATGATGGGCAAGGCGCTGGCCCCGATCGAAATGGCCGTCGCGACCTGGAAGCAGTTCCTGGCCGCCCGCAATTCCTACAGCCGCCTGAACGCCGTCCTGGCCGCCGTGCGCGCCGACGAGCGCCACATGGAACTGCCGGCCCCGACCGGCGTGCTGGAACTGGAGCGGGTCATCGCCGCCCCGCCGATGAGCAATATTCCGGTGATCAAGGGCCTGTCCTTCCGCGTCGCCGCCGGCGATGTGCTGGGCGTGATCGGCCCGAGCGCGGCCGGCAAGTCGAGCCTGGCCCGCCTGATCGTCGGCGTGTGGAACGCCCATTCCGGCGTGGTCCGCATCGACGGCTCGGACATCCAGACCTGGAACAAGGACCAGCTCGGCCCGCATATCGGCTATCTGCCGCAGGATATCGAGCTGTTCGAAGGCACCGTCGCCGAGAACATCGCCCGCTTCGGCACCGTCGATCCCGAAGCGGTGATCGAGGCGGCCCGCCTGGCCGGCGTGCATGACATGATCCTGCAGCTCCAGCAGGGCTACGACACCATGATCGGCGCCGGCGGCGCTACCCTGTCGGGCGGCCAGCGCCAGCGCATCGGCCTGGCCCGCGCGCTCTATAAGCTTCCGGCCCTGATCGTGCTCGACGAGCCGAACTCGAACCTCGACCGCGACGGCGAGGCCGCCCTGGCCCGCACCATCGCGCAGCTCAAGGAGCATAAACGCACCACCCTGGTGATCACGCACCGCCCGAACATCCTGGCCAGCGTCGACCACATCATGGTGATGAATAGCGGCCTGGTCGAAAGCTTCGGCCCGCGCGACGAAGTGCTCGGTAAATATCTCCGTCCCCAGGCCGTGCCTGGGGGCGCCGCCGCCGCGGCACCCGCCGCTGGTCAGAACTCGCCGATTTCGATGGTTTGACATGACGAAGCAGCTGACCGTGACCAACAAGATCGCCACCTACGCCCAGGAACGTGCCAACGCGATTTCGGCCTATTTCGACCGAGTCGATCACGAAGTCCCCTATAGCGAGCAGATGAGCGACCCGCGGCGTCCGATCCGGATCGGCGCGATCATCATCTTCCTGACCTTCGGCGTATTCGGCATCTGGGCCTCGGTGGCCCCGATCGACAGCGCCGCGGTGGCCCCGGGCGTGGTGATGGTGGAATCGAACCGCCGTACCATCCAGCATCTGGAAGGCGGAATCGTCCACGATATCCTGGTCGAGGAAGGCAGCAAGGTTAAGGCCGGCGATGTTCTGGTCCGCCTGGAAGACACCCGCGCCCGCGCCCAGTACAATATTCTCGAGTCCGATCTCGATTCCAACCTCGCCGTGGAAGCCCGTCTGATCGCCGAGCGCGACAATCTCAAAGCGCCGACCTATCCCAAGGAGGTCCTCGATCACGCTGCCGAGACCCACGACGATTCGGTGATCTCCGGCCAGACCAATCTGTTCCAGGCCCGGATCACCGCGATCAACGGCCAGAAGCAGATTCTCGAACAGCGCGTCGAGCAGTACAAGGAACAGATCGTCGGCCTGCAGGCCCTGCGGAAATCGAAGGAAGTGCAGCTGGCCACCATCCAGGACGAGCTGCATGGCCTGTCCGGCCTGCTCGACGACGGCTATGTCACCAAGTCGCGCGTGCTGGCGCTTCAGCGCGAGGAAGCCCGCCTGCAGGGCGAGACCGGCGACCATATCGCCAGCATCGCCCGCGCCGAGCAGGGCATCGGCGAAGCCAGGCTGCAGAGCTACCAGCTCGACAAGCAGCATCAGGAAGAGGTCGCCAAGGAACTGCGCGAGGTTCAGAACCGCATCGCCGAATCCCGCGAGAAGGTGGTCGCCGCCCAGGACGTGGTGCGCCGCATCGACCTGACCGCGCCGGTCGACGGCACGGTGCTCAACCTGGCCGTCCATACCAAGGGCGGCGTGGTGGCGCCGGGCGCCGTCATCATGGAAATCGTGCCGGACAACGACACGCTGGTCCTCGAAGTGCAGATCAGCCCGCTCGACATCGATACGGTGCATGTCGGCGACCAGGCGGCGATCCATATCAGCGCCGTCGATAATCGCCTGACCCCGGTGATCTACGGCACGCTCGACACCATCTCGGCCGACCGCATTACCGACCAGCGCTCCGGCAACGCCTATTACAAGGGCCGTGTGGTGATCACGCAGGATCAGCTCGATCGGCTGGGCGACCACAAGCTTCACAGCGGCCAGGCCGTGGAAGCGATGGTCAAGCGCGGCGAACAGTCGGTGATTCGCTATCTGATGAAGCCGCTGATCGACAGCCTGACTCATTCCTTCAAGGAGAAGTAAGCCGTGCGCCTTCGCTCGCTGTTGCTGGGCTCGCTGACCGCCTCAAGCCTGCTGGCCGGAACGGCCGGTGCCCAGACGATGCAGGACGCCCTGATCTCGGCGTATCAGTCCAACCCGCAGCTCGAGGCGGACAGAGCCCGCCAGCGGGCGGCGGACGAAGACGTCTCGCGCGCCTGGGGCGGGTTCCGCCCGCAGGTGATCGTCAGCGGCGAATATGGCCGCGGCCACGATGAAGTGTGGCTGCCCGTGGCGGCCTCGATCTATGGCCCCGCCGCCGTCAACAAGACCCACGACGACCGCTCGCCGGACCAGGAGGCGGTCCAGATCAAGCAGGAATTGTGGGACGGCGGGCGCGCCTATTCCGACGTGACCCATTCCAAATGGGCCGTCGCCAACGGCCGGGCCATCCTGACCTCGACCGAACAGACGGTGCTGGGCGGCGTGGTTCAGGCCTATTACGACCTTTATCGCGACCAGAAGATCCTGGCGATCCAGCAGGAATTCGTCAAATCCCTGCGGGATGAGAAAAAGGCGGCCGACGCCCGCTATGGCGTGAAGGACGTCACCCGCACCGACGTCGCCCAGTCCGAAGCCCGCCTGGCACGCGGCATCGCCGACCTGCGCCAATTCGAGGGAAATCTCGAAACGTCACGCTCGGCCTTCATCCTGGCCTCGGGCCTGATCCCGGGAGAACTGAGCGATCCTCCTCCGGTGCCGACGAATCTGGTGCCTAAGAATGTCGACGACGCTCTGGCCCAGGTCGAAAACAATCCCGATCTGCGCGCCGCGGTTTTCGCCGAGAAAGCCGCCGAGGCCGACATCGATACCGCCGAATCCGGCCTGATGCCCGACCTGTCGGTTGTCGCCACCGGCAGCCATACCAACCATACCGACTATACCCAGACCCAGCTGACCACCGGTACGGTCGTGCTGTCGCTGAACGTGCCGCTCTATGACGGCGGCATCGCCTCGGCCCGCACCCGCATCGCCAAACACACTTTCGGCCAGCGCCGCCTGACCACCGACCTGCAGCGCATCCGCACCGTCGATGCGATCAAACGCTCCTGGCAGAATCTGCAATCCAACAATGCCCGTATCGTCTCGCTCGAAGAGAATGAGCGCGCCGATCTCGTTGCCTTGGATGGCGTGCAACAGGAATTGAAGGTCGGATCGCGCACCGTGCTCGACGAGCTGAACGCCCGCCAGGAAGTGCTGGATGCCCGCATCGCGCTGGAACGGTCGCGCCATGATGCCGCCGTCGCCGCTTACGGGCTGCTGGTTGCCATCGGCAAGCTGAACGCCGATGCCTTGGCCCTGCCGGTGGAAAAATATGACGCCGCCGACCACTATGACAACGTGAGCTGGCTGCCCTGGAGCCCCTGGATCGACAAGGATTATCCTGAGGGCAGCAAGGTTCCGGACAGCGAGATGCCGGGTGGAGCCGTGTGGCGCTCCTTCGTGCCCGACGTCGATGTCGACATGCCATCCCTGCCCTCGCTGTTCGGCGGCGACGACAAGAAGAAAGACGAGTAGCCCTTACGCCGGCCGCAGCCCTTCTTGGGAGGCGGCCGGCGGAAAGGCCAGCGAGACGGCAACCGCGCCCAGCCCGATGGCGCAGGACGCGGCGTAGAGCCAGCCATAGTCGCCATAGCGGTCGAATACCCAGCCGCCAGCCAGCGGCCCCAGCGCCATCGCCAGGCTCGATACCGTCGCGGCGGCCCCCATGACCCCACCCATCACGCTCGCCGGGAAGTAATCCCGCGCCAGCGCCGCATAGAGCGGCATCACCCCGCCATAGGCAGTGCCCAGCACCGCTGCCAGCGCATAGAACTCTCCCAGCTCGCGGGCATGCACATAGAGCCCGACCACCACCGCCTGCAGGAACAGGCCGCCGACCAGCACGCGCTTGGTGCCGAAGCGGTCCGCCAGCAGGCCAAACAGCAATCGTCCGCCCAGACCCGCCAATCCTTCCAGACTATAGATGCTGACCGCGCTCATCGGCGCGATGCCGCAGGCGATGGCGTAGCTCATCGTATGGAAGATCGGCCCGGCATGAGCGCCGCAGCACAGAAAAAAGGTCGCGGCCAGTACGATGAATGGCGGGGAGCGCAGCGCCTCGGACAACGAGGCCGGTGCTCCGTCCGCCTGCGCGGCGGGGCTGCCCGATGAGACCTCGCCCCGGCGCAGCAGCAGCGCCGCCGGAAACATCAGCGCCCAGGCCAGCAAGGCGATCGCCGTCATGCTCCAGCGCCAGTCATGCTGGGTCACCAGCCAGCGCGCCAGAGGCGACACCGTCAGCGGCGCCACGCCGAAGCCGCAGGAGACCAGCGACACCGCCAGCCCGCGCCGGGTCTCGAACCAATTGGCCGCCGCCGCCATCAGCGGCGCATAGATCGCGCCGGTGCCCAGGCCGATCACCAGGCCGTAGGACAGCTGGAACAGCAGCAGCGATTGCGCCTGTGCCGCGATCAGCTGCCCGGCTCCGATCAAGGTGGTGCCGATCAGCGCCACCGGCCGCGGCCCGATCCGGTCGCTGAGCGCGCCCCAGCCGAAAGCGGAGAAGCCCATGGTGAGGAAATCGATGGTCATGGTCGCGGAGATGCCGGCGCGAGACCATCCGGTGCTGTCGCCCAGAGGCTGCAGATAGACCGCGAGGGAGAATTCCGACCCCAGCGCCATGCAGGTCAGCACGGCCCCGGCGGCAACCATCAGCCAGCGATAGGACGAACTCATCGGCACCTCCGCGTCACGCGCATAACGTTGATATCAACATTAGAGCGAGATGACCTTTGATTGAACCGAAATCTCATCTCGCTCGGAGGAGCATCGCGACGATCCCGGGGGGTGCGGGGCAGGCTGCCCCGCTGCACCATGAGCGCGATGTCAAAATCCCCAGAACCAAGGCAACCGGTCAAGCCGCCTCGGTCCAGCGCGATTTATCGAAGGGAGAGAGATTATCGAGGAATTGCTGGGTGCAAGCCTGCCAGGAGAAGGACAAGGCATGCGCCCGGCAGGTTTCCGCCGGGATGGACAACGCCTTGCGGGCCGCGTCCGCCAGATCTTCGGACAGTACGCCGGCCGGCGAAGTGCCGATCACATCGAGCGGCCCCGGCACCGGATAGGCGGCGACGGGCACGCCCGAGGCCAAAGCTTCGAGCAGCACCAGACCGAAAGTGTCGGTGCGGCTGGGGAACACGAAGACCGACGAGGCGGAATAATGGGCCGCCAGTTCCTCGCCCACCTTGGCGCCGGCGAACACCACGTCGGGATATTTGCGGCGCAGCTCGTCGAGCTGCGGGCCGTCGCCCACCACCAGCTTGGTGCCGGGCAGGTCGAGGGCCAGGAAAGCCTGGATGTTCTTCTCGACCGCGACACGGCCGACATAGAGATGGATCGGCTTGGGCAAATCCTTCAGACCCGGCGCCAGCGCTTCGATCTCTTCTAGCGTGCGCGGACGGAACAGCTCGGTGTCGACGCCGCGCGACCAGCGGCGGATGCGCTCGAAGCCGCGATGCTCCAGCTCGTCCTGGATGGTCTGGGTCGCCACCATGATGGCCGAGGCCGGCGCATGGAACTTGCGGACCATGCGATAGCTGATCGGCAACGGCACGCGGAAGCGGGCGCGGATATATTCCGGGAACTTGGTGTGATAGGCCGTGGTGAAGGGCAAACGCCGCTTCAGGCAATAGCGCCGCGCCGCCCAGCCCAGTGGCCCCTCGGTGGCGATATGGATGGCACAGGGCTGGTTCGCCTCGATGGTGCGGGCCAGGCGGCGGCCGGGGCGCAAAGCGAGGCGGATTTCCGGATAGGTCGGGCACGGCACGCTGCGGAACTGGTCCGGCGTGATGAAGATCGGCTCATGACCCATCTGGGTGAGTTCGTCCCGCAGCGTGCCCAAAGTGCGGACAACACCGTTGACTTGCGGATGCCAGGCATCGGTAACGACAAGAATACGCATTCAGTTCCGTTCAGGCACCAGATCGGGTTCTTCGGCCAGCGTGGTGTCGAAGAAGGACAGCTGGCGGTTCTCCGCCCAGCGCAGAATTTCGAGACGCCCATCGGCGTGCTCGACCAGGGCGGTGCAGCTTTCCACCCAATCGCCGTCATTGGCATACAGCACGCCGTTGGTCTCGCGCAGCTCGGCATGGTGGATGTGCCCGCACACCACCCCGTCGACATTGCGGTGACGCGCCACGTCGGCCATAGTCTCTTCGTAGGAATTGATGAACTGGACCGCGTTCTTGACCTTGTGCTTCAGATAGGCCGACAGCGACCAGTAATTGAAGCCCAGCTTGCGGCCGATGCTGTTGATCCAGTTATTGAGGGTCAGCGCCAGCGTATAGGCATGGTCGCCTAAGTGCGCCAGCCATTTGGCATATTGCAGCACGCCGTCGAACTGGTCGCCATGGATCACCAGCAGCTTCTTGCCGTCGGCGGTCTCGTGGATCGCTTCGGACACCACCGGGATGTCGCCGAAGGTCAGGCCGGCATAAGCGCGGGCGAATTCGTCGTGGTTGCCCGGCACATAGATCACCTTGGTGCCCTTGCGCGCCTTGCGCAGCACTTTCTGCACCATGTCGTTATGGGCCTGCGGCCAGTGCCAGGAGCGGCGCAGGCGCCAGCCGTCGATGATGTCGCCGACCAGATAGAGATATTCGGATTCGGTATTCTTGAGGAAATCGAGCAGGAAGTCGGCTTTGCAGCCCCGCGTTCCCAAGTGAACGTCCGAAATCCAGATCGCGCGATAGTTCTGTGTGTTGCTCATCAGTGTCATCGCCGCTCGTGGCTCCCGCCCTCAAGTTGCGCCATTGATAGTATAGACAAGCTCGCCAAGTACATATATTTTGAATCCTGACACGATCATTTCATTATACTGAAATAAAACCGTCACAAAACTTTCATGAACTAGCGGCCATCTTGGTGGTGTAGATCAAACCGATGCATTTGTCTTCGACCGAAACGCCTAATCGCCGTGGGGCGAAGGGTGGGAAATCCCCCCGCGTACTGGTGATCTACAACCCCGCCGCCGGCCAATGGCGCAAGCGCCGCCTGCAGACCACCCTGGCCGCGCTGAAGGGCCTCGGCTGCGCCGTCCATCTGTTCGCCACCCAGAAAGCCGGTGACGCGCAGACGCGCGCGGCGACGCTGACGTCCGAGGATTGCGACGTGGTGGTCGCCGCCGGCGGCGATGGAACCATCAACGAGGTCGCCAACGGGCTGGCCAACGCGCCGGGCCTGGTTCCGCCGCTGGCCATCATCCCGCTCGGCACCGCCAATGTCCTGGCCCAGGAGATCGGCCTGCGCGGCAATCCGCGCGCCGTCGCCCGCGCCATCGCCGGCCGCGCCCGCATGACGGTGCATCTGGGCGAAGCGAATGGACGGTACTTCGTGATGATGGCGGGCGTCGGCTTCGACGCCCATGTGGTCGCCAATGTCGACCTGGCGCTGAAGCGCCGCACCGGCAAGATCGCCTATGTCGTGGAAACCCTGGTGCAGGGCCTGCGCTACGGCTTTCCCAGCTGCCGCGTCACCGTCGACGGCAAGACGCACGACGCCTGTTCGGTGGTGGTGTGCAACGGCAAGCATTATGGCGGCCCGTTCGTCGCGGCGCCCAAGGCCAGCCTGGCCGAGCCCGCCTTCGAGGTCTGCCTGCTGGAAAAGGGCGGGTATCGCCATGTGCTGCGCTATGGCGCCGCTTTGGTGATGGGCCGCCTGTCCGCCCTGCCCGACGTGAAGATCCTCACGGGGCGCACCCTCAGGATCGAGGGCGAGACCGGCCTGCCGGTGCAGGGCGACGGCGACATCATCGCCACCCTGCCCGTCGAGATCAAAGTCGCCGAGCGCACGCTGGAGCTGGTGGTTCCCTAAAGCCGCGGAGCGGCAATAGATTTCACCACGAAGGACACAAAGGGCACAAAGGATAGGCACGAAGGAAAAGAACCTTAGTGCCCCCTTCGTGTTCTTCGTGACCTTAGTGGTGAAATTTGTTTACGGCTTGGCTTGCGCCATGATGGCCAGGGGCCGGCCCTCATCGTCATTGAAGAACGCCATCCATTCTTCGGTGCCGTCGGGATGCTTATGGATCATATGCGGCGCGTTGACGAAGACCGCGCCCCGCTCGGCCAAAGCCGCATGGGCGGCGTGGATGTCGGGCACTCGGAAATAGATCACTGAATCGTCACGTCCCTCGCCCTGCGACAGGAACAGCCGCGTTCCGCCGCAATCGAAGAAAGCCAGCGTGCCGAAGGTGTAGAGATGCGGCAGGCCCAGCACCTCGCCGTAGAATTTGCTGGCCGCCGCGATGTCCTTGACGCTGCGCGCGATCTGGCCGATCGCGCCGAGAGCGATGTCGCCACCCATATCGCTTGCCCTCCCGAACAGAGCACTGTCGCGCCGTATCCCGTCCCATTGGCGGAGGTCGCGGCGGCTGGAGAAACCGAGTTTCGAAAGAGCATTGGCGACGTGATATTTGACGGCGTCCAGGGTCACACCCTGCCGCCGCGCGATCTCAGGATTGCTCATCCCATGCCGCACCGCCTCCGCCACCCGCCATTCGGCGGGCGTCAGCACGTCGGGATGCGGCGGCCTGCCGCGCTCTTTCCGCTCGGTCATGGCCTCCGTTCTAGCATGGGAGGGACGGCTTTTCCCTACCCGACCGGGATCAGGCGCCGGCGATGGTCATGCCTTCGATGCGCAGCGTCGGCGCGTCCACGCCGGTGCGGAACACCAGATCGTCGGCCGCCGTCAGGTTCAGGAAGATGTCCTTGAGATTGCTGGCCACCGTCATTTCATTGACCGGGAAGGTGATCTGGCCGTTCTCGATCCAGTAACCCGCCGCGCCGCGCGAATAATCGCCGGTGACGCCATTGACGCCCATGCCGATCAGCTCGACGACATAGAAGCCTTCCTTGATGTCGGCGATCAGTTCGGCGGGCGAGACCGCACCGGGCTCCAGATAGAAATTGGTGATCGAGGGCGACGGCGGGCCGCCGGTACCGCGCGCGGCGTGGCCGGTGCTTTCCAGGCCCAATTGCCGGGCCGAGCGCAGATCGAGGGTCCAGCCGGTCAGCACGCCATCCTCGATGAAGGCGCGGCGCTTATTGGCGATGCCCTCGCCGTCGCACGGCTTCGAGCGCAGGCCGCGCTGGCGGTGCGGGTCGTCGATCACATTGAAGCCCTTGGGGAAGATCTGCTGCCCCAGCTTGTCTTTCAGGAAGCTGGTGCCGCGGGCGATCGAGCTGCCATTGATGGCGCCGGCCAGATGGCCCAGCAGACCGCCGCTGACGCGCGGATCGAACACCACCGGCAGCTTGCCGGTCGGCATCTTCCGCGCATTGAGGCGGCGCACCGTGCGCTCGCCGGCGGAA
Organism: Alphaproteobacteria bacterium; assembly: GCA_021325215.1. GTDB lineage: Bacteria > Pseudomonadota > Alphaproteobacteria > Rhodospirillales > Magnetospirillaceae > JAJPHO01. The sequence continues at coordinate 5,032 of JAJPHO010000125.1, read as the reverse complement.
CGGCCGATATCCTCGGGCGTGCGCAGATCGGCGGCATAGACCGCCGAGCTGTAATCATAATCGCGCTCCATGCCGTCCGAACCGCCCGCCAGCACCGAGGCCGACACGCTGCTGCTCGACACTTCATAGGAATGCGAGAAGCCGTTGCTGGCGGCCAGCGCCACGCGGCTTTTGCCCCACGACGCCTCGGCGCCTTCGGAATTGGTGACGCCCTGCACCGCGCGCGCGGCATCCTCGGCGCGGCGGGCCCAATCGACCAGGGTCGGCGCCGACAATTCCGCGGGATCGCAACTGTCCAGCTTGGGCAGGCTCTTGGCGATCTGCGCGGGATCGGCCAGGCCGCAATAGGGATCTTCCGGCACTTCGCGGGCCATCGCCACGGCGCGCTCGGCCAGTTCGGACAGAGCGCCCTCGCTGCGGTCGGCCGAGGAAACGATGGCCTGGCGCTTGCCGATGAACACCCGCAGGCCGATATCGCCGCCTTCCGAGCGCTCGACCTTTTCGGGCTGGCCGAGGCGGAACGCGACCGAGAGCGAGGTTCCCTCGACCACCACCGCGTCGGCGGCTTCGGCACCGGCCTTCTTGGCCTTGCTCAGCAGGGATTCCAGGGTGGAAAGCAGCTTGTCACTCATAATCGGCTCATTCATTTCCAGATCGGCTTGCCCGAGCCGGGCAGGCCTAATTCGGCCCAGTCCTTGGTCACCTTGTCGATGACGTCCTGGTCCATGCGGATCTGCCGGCCCCACTCGCGATGGGTCTCCGGCGGCATCTTATCTGTGGCGTCCATGCCGAGTTTTCCACCCAGGCCGGACTCCGGCGAGGCGAAATCGAGATAATCGATCGGGGTGTTTTCGACGGTCATGATGTCGCGCACCGGGTCCATGCGGGTCGAGATCGCCCACATCACATCCTTCCAGTCGCGCGCATTGATGTCGGCATCCACCACGATGACGAACTTCGTGTAGATGAACTGCCGCAGGAACGACCACACGCCCATCATGATGCGGCGCGCATGGCCGGGGTAAGACTTCTTGATCGACACCACGGCGATGCGATAGCTGCAGCCTTCGGGCGGCAGCCAGAAATCGACGATCTCGGGGAATTGCTGGGTCAGCAGCGGAATAAAGACCTCGTTCAGCGCCTCGCCCAGCACCGAGGGCTCGTCCGGCGGACGGCCGGTGAAGGTCGACAGATAGATCGGATTGCGGCGCATGGTGATGGCCGAAATCGTGAAGACCGGGAAGGGTTCCACCGAATTGTAATAGCCGGTGTGGTCGCCATAGGGGCCTTCGTCGCCATACTCGGTCAGCGACACATGGCCTTCGAGGATGATCTCGGCCTCGGCCGGCACCTTGAGCGGCACCGTCTTGCAATCGACCAGCTCGACCTTCTTGCCGCGCAGCAAGCCGGCGAATTGATATTCCGAGAGACTGTCCGGCACCGGCGTCACCGCCGCCAGGATGGTGCCTGGATCGGCGCCGATCACCACCGCCGCCGGCAAGGGCTCCGGCTTGGTCGCGCCCCAGCGCTGATGATGCTGGGCGCCGCCGCGATGGCGCAGCCAGCGCATCAGGGTGGTGTTCCTGCCGGTCACCTGCATGCGGTAGATGCCGAGATTGTAATCGTCGCGCTTGTCGCTGTCCTTCGACCCGGCAGTCGGACCGCGCGTCACCACCAGCGGCCAAGTGATCAGCGGCGCCGGTTCGCCCGGCCAGCAGGTCTGGATCGGCAGCGTCGCCAGGTCGATGTCGTCGCCGGTCAGCACCACTTCCTGGCAGGGAGCGGAGCGGACCGTCTTGGGCCGCATCGCCATCACCGTCTTCAAGAGCGGCAGCATCTCCAGCGCCTCGCGCCAGCCGCCGGGCGGCTCGGGCTGCTTGAGGAAGGCCAGAGTCTCGCCCACTTCGCGCAGCTGGTGCGGCTCGCGGTCCATGCCCCAGGCGACCCGCTCGACCGTGCCGAACAGATTGACCAGCACCGGCATCGGATGCTTCGAGCCATCGGGGTTCAGCACATGCTCGAACAGCACGGCGGGACCACCCTCGGCCAGCAGCCTGGTCTGGATCTCGGTCATTTCGAGGATGGGAGAAACGGGCTTCGAGACGCGGACCAGCCGGCCCTCGGCTTCCAGACGTTCGATGAAGTCGCGAAGAGAAGCGTAAGACATGAGGCGCATTGGAAAGAGAAGACACCCTTCCGTCAAGGCGGTATATAGGCGGTGGGGCAGGCGTCATGCTCCGCGCGGGGGAGATCATCATGGGCGTTACCACCAATAATGCGGCCTTGGATCAGCGCGAGATCCGCTACCGACGTCTGATCGACCTCGGCATTGCCCTATCCGCCGAACGGCACCATGACCGCCTGATGGAACTGATCCTGTCGGGCGCCAAGGAGCTGACCAACGCCGATGGCGGCACGCTCTATCTCTATGACGAGGCGAACCGCTCCCTGAATTTCGCCATCGTGCTGAACGACACCCTGAAGATCGCCCTGGGCGGCACCACCGGCAAGCCGATCACCTTCCCGCCGCTCGCCCTGTATGACGCAGAGGGCAACCCCAATCAGAAGAATGTCAGCACCGCCGCCGCCCTGTCCGGCACGACGGTCGCCATCGAAGACGCTTACGACGCCGAGAATTTCGACTTCACCGGCACCAAGGCGTTCGACGCCAGGACCGGCTATCGCTCGCAATCCTTCCTGACCGTGCCGCTGAAGAACCATGAAGGCGACGTGGTCGGCGTGCTGCAGCTGATCAATGCGCGCACCCTCGACGGCACGGTGGCGCCCTTCCCCGAGGAGACCGTCTCGCTGGTCGAAGCGCTGGCCAGCCAGGCGGCGGTGGCGCTCGACAACCAGATGCTGCTGGACGCCCAGAAGAAGCTGTTCACCTCCTTCATCGAAGTGATCGCGAACGCCATCGACGCCAAGTCGCCTTATACCGGCGGCCATTGCCGCCGCGTGCCGGCGCTGACCAACATGCTGACTCGCGCCGCGACCCAGGCGACGAACGGCATCTTCGCCGATTTCGACCTGACCGAGGACGAATGGTACGAACTGGAAGTGGCCGGCGGCCTGCACGATTGCGGCAAGGTGACGACGCCGGAATATGTGGTCGACAAGGCCACCAAGCTGGAAACCATCTATAACCGGCTGCACGAGATCCGCACCCGCTTCGAAGTGGTCAAGCGCGACGCCGAGATCGCCTATTGGAAAAGCGTGTCCGAGGGCGGCGACAAGGGCCAGCTGGCGGCCGAGCGTGATGCGCGCTTGAAGCAGCTGGACGAGGATTACGCCTTCGTCGCCGAGTGCAATGTCGGCGGCGAATTCATGGCGCCCGAGCGCGTCGACCGGCTGAAGAAGATCGCCGAGACCACCTGGCTGCGCACGCTGGACGACACCATCGGCCTGTCGTGGGAAGAAGCCCAGCGCAAGCCTAAGGAAAAGCAGGTTTTGCCGGTGCTCGAGCATCTGCTGGCCGACAAGCCGGAACACATCGTTCCGCACGACAAGCCGGCGATGCCGCCCGACAATCAGTGGGGCTTCAAGATCAATCCGCCGGCGCACAAATTCAATCTGGGCGAGGTCTATAATCTCGGCATCGGCCGCGGCACGCTGACCGCAGAGGATCGTTATCACATCAACGATCACATCGTGCAGACCATCATCATGCTGGAAGCCCTGCCCTTCCCGAAGAATCTCAAGCGCGTCCCGGCCTGGGCCGGCGGCCATCACGAGAAGCTGGACGGCACCGGCTATCCGAAGCGGCTATTCAAGGACGACATGGAGATCCCGGCCCGCGCCATGGCCATCGCCGACATCTTCGAGGCGCTGACCGCGCGCGACCGTCCCTACAAGACGCCGAAGAAGCTGTCGGACTGCATCAAGATCCTGTCCTTCATGAAGAAGGACCAGCATATCGACCCCGATCTGTTCGACCTGTTCCTGACCGCCGGCGTCTATAAGGAATACGCCGAGCAGTTCCTGACGCCCGAGCAGATCGACGAGGTCGATATCAGCCAGTATCTCTCGAAGTAAGAGCCTGACTCGAAACTCGGACCAGTGCCGCAGATGCTAGGCGCGAGCAGCGCAAAACCGGAGCGTAGCAGCGCTACGTGAGGATTTGAGCAGCGCAGCAACGACGCAGATGCGGCGTTGGGGCGGGTTTCGGGTCAGGCTCTAAGGCTTACTTCGGCGGCGCCAGCTCTTCCGACTGAATGCCCGTCGTCGGCGCCGTCGATGGCATCGGCGCCGGATCGCGGTCGACCGGGCCGGCCGAGGCCGGCGCCGGCTGCTGAACCGGTACCGGCGGCGGCGTGGCTGACTGGGACGTGTCGTCGGACTTGTCGCTGTTCTTGGTGGCCAGCTTGACGACATGGGCGACGCCGTCGCCGACGAAGCAACCGCCCGTCAGCAACGGCAAGCACAACGCGAGACTAAGAAGGATACGCATGATGCGCATCCTATCAGTTCCTCTGCATCCCCTCCAGGAAGGAGCGGATTTCCCCACGCACCCGCTCCGCCGTCTGCGACAGATCGCCCGATGAGGCGAGCACCTTGTCCGCCACCGAACCCGTCGTGCCGGCCGCATCGGTCAGGCCGGCGACGTTGCGCGACACCTCGCCGGTACCCTCGGCGGCCTGGGCGACGTTGCGGGCGATTTCCTGGGTTGCGGCACCTTGTTGCTCGACCGCCGAAGCGATGCCCGACGAGATCGTGCGGACCTGGTCGATCACCGCCGACACGCCCTTGATGGCCTCCACCGCGTGCCGGGTTTCCGCCTGCACGGCGGCGACCTGGGACGAGATTTCCTCGGTGGCGCGGCCGGTCTGGCTGGCCAGGTTCTTGACCTCGCCGGCCACCACGGCAAAGCCTTTGCCGGCGTCGCCGGCGCGCGCCGCCTCGATGGTGGCGTTCAGCGCCAGCAGATTGGTCTGGCTGGCGATGTCGTTGACCAGGCTGACCACCTCGCCGATGCGCTGGGCGGTGGTCGACAGGGTCTGCATCATCTCGTTGATGCGCGAGGTCTCCTGCG
>JAJPHO010000169.1 GCA_021325215.1 Alphaproteobacteria bacterium | reverse complement strand
CGGTCGAGGGCCAGCATGCGGTTGGGCAGCAAAGTGAGGGAATCGTAATTGGTCTGCCAGTTCAGCCGCGCCTCGTACTCCTTGCGCAGGGTGATGTCCTCGTTGATCGAGACGAGATTGACGACAGCGCCGTCCTCGCCGCGGATGGCGAAGATCAGCACCGATTCCCAGAACGGCCGGCCATTCTTGCGGCGCCCCTGAGCGGTGCCGCGCCATTCCCGTCCATCTTCGATCGCCTGGTCGATGGCGGCCCGGTCATCTTCGCAGAAAGTCTGGATGTTGAGATCGCAGGGCATCTGCCCGATCGCCTCTTCCAGGGTGAAGCCGCTGGCCCCGACGAAGGCCGTATTGACGTAATCGATCCGTCCGGCCGGATCGGTGATCATGATCGATACCGGGCATTGGCTGATCACCGTCGAGATCTTGCGCACCTCGTCGGTCAGCCATTGCGACAGGCCCGCCAGGGTCTTGTGCGCCCGGCTGGCGGCGAGAAGGTTGTTCATGCGGGCGACGAACTCGACCGGATCGATCGGTTTGGACAGGAAGTCGGTGGCGCCGACCTGCAGCGCGGAATAGCGCACGTCGCGGTCGCCCGAGGAGGTCACCATGACGACCGGGATGGAAAGCGACTGCTTGTCGTCGCGGAAGGATTCGATGAAGCGCAGGCCGGTCATGTCCGGCATCTCGTAATCGACGATGACCAGATCGACATCATGCGACAGGCAATGAGCGAGGCCTTCGCGCGGGTCGGTGAACCCGACCGGCTGACACCCGTTGATCGAGCGCAGCAGGGTGCTCATCTGCGCCACCGAGCTGGCGCTGTCGTCGATGACCACCGCGATTTGTGCCTGTTCGGGGCGCATCGATGCCAGCCTCAGAAAAACAGATCGTCGATCGAATCGGCCACTTCGGACGAACCTGCTTGCGACGCCAGCGTCTCGGAGGTCCTGCCATCGAACTGGTCGTGGATCAGCCGTTCGGAATCCATGGTGTAGTTCCGTTCGGCCAGGCGCCGCAGATCGTCGAATTCGGCCTGGTCGGGTGTGTGGCCGTTGCCCATCTGCTCGGCCATCCGGGCGACCAGCTGCGAGGCGCGCTCGCAATCGTTCTTCAGCCGGTGATGGAACGAGATCGATCCGGCGCCGTTGGCCAGCCGCTCCGCCACGGCGGGCGCGTCATGCCGCAGGCTCTCCAGGGTCTGGGCCATGGTGGCCGACAGCTGATGCAGTCCGGCGACGCAGCTGTTCATGATGCTGCGGCAGGGATGGGTATTGTCGAATTCGACCTCCAGCATCGCCTTGGTCGATTGGCGGTTCAGCTGCTGGGCCGATTCCAGCGCCTTGGTCAGCAGGGTCTCGACCATGCGCGAACTGTCCTCGGTGCGCCGGCTGCAGGCGCGCAATTCGGCCGCCACCACGCCCAGCGCCTGTCCGGCATTGCCGAGGCGGCCGGTTTTCAGGGTCGCGTTCAGGCCCATCACCCGCATATCGGCGTCGATCGAGCGGATCGATTCGAGATCCTTGGTCATGTCGATGAAGCCCTGCGACACGTCGGTCACCATCGAGCGGGTGCGTTGATCGGCGGCGGAATAGGCGTCGAGCAGGGCCGAGGCGCGATCGATGTCGCCCTCGATCTCGGTCAGGAAGATGCCGCCATGGCTGTCGCCGAAAGCGCTTTCGGCTTCGGCCATCAGATCGGCGGCGTCGCTCGACAGACCGCGCAGGTTGGCGGCCAGCGCCTCGATTTCGCGCAGGTAATCCAGCGCCGCCTCGTCGAGCTGGCGGCATTGCAGGCGCAAAGCGGCGGTGGCCAGCCGGTGGAAGCGCTCGTCCTCCATGTCGCGCAGCCAGGCGTCCTCCCGCGCGGCGAGGGTGCGCAGCACGATCCGCACATGTTCGATGCGCTGGCAGACGATGTCGTTGATCTGCAGCTCGCCGACCGTCTGGGCCACTTTGCTGGCGACCTGGCCGGATTTCTCGCGCACCGCGTCGAGCGCGTGCGAGGCGCGGCGGCCGCGGTCGACCATGAGCGCGATATTGCTTTCGACGCGGGACCGGATGTTCTTCAATTCGCCGGCCTCGTTGCGGACGAAGGCGCTTTCCGCCTGGATCGCGCCCGAGATCGAAGACCGCACCTCGGACAAGCGGGCCACCGCATTCTCGATCTGCTGGGCGGCCATATTGCCCAGGCGGCCGATCTCGGCGGTGAAGACGGTGAAATCGACGCCGGCGGTGGCGACCAGCGCCGCCTGGATCTTGCCGTTGATGGCCAAAGCGGTGATTTCGGCGACGATGCGGCGCAGGGTTTCCAGATGCTTGGAGATCTCCTCGGCGTCGGCGGCCAGGCCGGGCAGGGCGGCGGTGGTGCCGGCGGCGGTATGCATGTCGTGGATGCGTTCGACGGCGCGGTTGAGCTCGGCAACCGATTCCAGCGCTTCCTCACCCTGCAGATCGCGGCCGAGCCGGTTGAGCGCGTCGCCGATTCCGGTGATCGCGGCGGCGGATTCGCCCAGCAGCGCTCCCACCGGCACGAATTCCTGCTCGGCCGAGCCGGTCAGATCGCCCAGATCGCGGTCGACGGTCCGCAAGGTGGCCAGACCGTCATCGCGGAGGGTCAATAGCGTTGAAATTCGCTATCCTCCTTATCCATGTCGAGGGTGAAGCCGTTGCTGCCCGCGGAGGACTTGGCCGTCACCGCCGCCGGCCGCTTGGGGGCGGTGGCCTTTGTGACAGGTTTGCGCGCCTTCGCTGCCGGGCGATGAGCCATTCCGCCGCCATCGACGGTGAAATAACCGATCGTGCTCTGCAATTGATCCGCCTGCGACGCCAGTTCGACCGACGTAGCCGAGGTTTCCTCGGCGGCGGCGGCGTTCTGCTGCGTCACCTTGTCGAGCTGCTGGATGGCGAGATTGACCTGTGACGCGCCGATATCCTGCTCGCGGCAGGCCGCCGTGATCTCTTCGACCAGTTCGGCGGTCTTGCGGATGTCGGGAACCAGCTTGGTCAACATGTCGCCCGCATTGGCGGCGGCCGTGACGGTTTCCGCCGACAGACCGCTGATCTCGGTCGCGGCGGCCTGGCTGCGTTCGGCCAGTTTGCGCACTTCCGAGGCGACCACGGCAAAGCCGCGGCCATGTTCGCCGGCGCGCGCCGCTTCGACGGCGGCGTTCAGGGCGAGCAGATCGGTCTGGCGGGCGATCTCCTGCACGATGACGATCTTCTCGGCGATGGTCTGCATCGCCTTGACCGCCTGGCGCACCGCGTCGCCCGATGTCTGGGCGTCCTGCGAGGATTGGCGGGCGATCTTTTCGGTGGCGGCGGCGTTCTCGGCGGTCTGCTTGATGTTGGCGGCCATTTCCTCCATCGAGGCGCTGGCCTCCTCGGTCGCCGAAGCCTG
>JAJPHO010000021.1 GCA_021325215.1 Alphaproteobacteria bacterium | reverse complement strand
GCCGGCTTCACCACCGCCACCGACATCGCCGACTGGCTGGTGCAGAAGGCCGACGTGCCGTTCCGCCAGGCCCACCACATCACCGGCCGCGTGGTCAAGCTGGCCGAGGATAAGGGCTGCGGCCTGGAAGACCTCTCGCTGGCCGAGCTGAAATCCGTCGATGACCGGATCGGCGAGGACATCTTCACCCGCCTGTCGCCGGCCGCCTCGGCCGCCAGCCGCACCAGCTTCGGCGGCACCGCGCCGTCGGAGGTGGCCAAAGCCGTGACATCCGCCCGGGAGCGCTTCCTATGAACCCGCGCCTGCTCGCGCTTTCCTTCGGCCTGGTGCTGACCCTGGCCGCCTGCGGCAAAGCCGGCGCGCCGGTGGTGCCGGGCTCCACCTTCCCGCGCCCCTATCCCGATCCCAAACTGTCGCCGACCCAGACCGCGGTGCCGGCTCCGCCCGAGGATCAGCCCGGCATGCAGGGCGACGGCAAGAAGGCGCAATTCACCGACAAGGGCAGCTATATCGACCCGTCGGTGAAGGACACCGAACTGCGCCGCAGCACCAACGTCTCGGCGGGTTCCACCCTGCCCTTCACCAACACCACCACGCCGGGCAGCACCACGCCGTTCAATACCACCAACGGCATCTCCGGCTCCTCGCCGCTGGGCTCGACCACCGGCACCACTCCGCAAGACGACGAGCTTCCTCCGCCATGAACCATTTCGAGTACCGGGACGGCGAATTGTTCGTCGAGGATGTTCCGATCGCCCGCATCGCCGAACAGGTCGGCACCCCGTTCTATTGCTATTCCACCGCCACTCTGGCCCGCCATTACCGCGTCCTGCGCGAAGGCCTGGGCGATCTCGACGCGCTGATCTGTTTCGCCGTCAAAGCCAATTCCAACATCGCGCTGATCCGCACCCTGGGCCTGATGGGCGCCGGCGCCGACGTGGTGTCAGAAGGCGAGATGCGCCGTGCCCTGGCCGCCGGCATCCCGCCCGAGCGCATCGTCTTCTCCGGCGTCGGCAAGACCCGGGCCGAGCTGGCCATGGCGCTCGACACCGGCATCCTGCAGATCAATGTCGAATCCGAGCCCGAGCTGCGGCTGCTCAACGAAATGGCCTTGGAGCGCGGCAAAAAGGCGGTAATCGGCCTGCGCGTCAACCCCGACGTCGACGCCCACACCCACGCCAAGATCACCACCGGCCGCAAAGAGAACAAGTTCGGCATCGAATGGACCAAGGCGCCCGACATCCTGCGCCTGGCCCATGGCCTGCCCGGGATTCAGCTGGCCAGCATCGCCATCCATATCGGCTCGCAGCTGACCGAACTGGCCCCGTTCCGGGCCGCCTTCCTCAAGCTGCGCGAACTGGTCGAGAGCTTGAAGAAGGACGGCATCGTCCTGCCCCGCCTGGATCTCGGCGGCGGCCTGGGGGTTCCCTACGAGGCGACGCGCAATGAAATGCCTCCGCTGCCGGCCGAATATGGCGCGCTGGTCAAGGAAGTGTTCGGCGATTCCGGCCATTCGCTGCTGCTGGAGCCGGGCCGCCTGCTGGTCGGCAATGCCGGAACGCTGATTTCCCAGGTGCTGTTCGTGAAGAAGGGCGAGAGCCGCAATTTCGTCATCTGCGACGCCGCCATGAATGATCTGGTGCGGCCGGCGATGTATGATGCGCATCACGATATCCGCGCGGTGACCGAACCGGCGGCGGGCAGCGATTACGCGCCGTTCGACGTGGTCGGACCGGTCTGCGAAACCGGCGACACCTTCGCCCGCCAGCGCCCCTTGCCGCCGCTGGCCGAGGGCGATTTGATCGCCTTCGCCACCGCCGGGGCCTATGGCGCGACGATGTCCTCGACCTATAACAGCCGGCCGCTGGTGCCGGCGGTTCTGGTCAAGGGCGACCAATTCGCCGTGGTGCGGGCGCGCCCGACTTACGAGCAGATGTTCTCGCTGGAATCGGTGCCCGAATGGGTGGAGCAGGGTTAGAAAAGGCGTATCCGGGGAAGCTCTGTGGAGCGGAGCGACCTCGAGGGCGCGGGGTAGGCTACCCCGCTATAGCGAAAGCGATAATTTGAAAGATGACCTGACAGGGTATGCGCGTAAGATCACCCGGGCCCGGCTGGTGCTGGGCTGGGAGAGCGGGTGGCGTTTGGCCTGGCCGGTTCCTGCCTGGATCGCACTGTTTTCCGGCATAGTCCTTCTCGATCTGCTGCCCCGTCTGCCTTCCTGGCTGCACGGCACTCTGCTGGGAACTTTCGCCATCGGGCTGTTCCTGTTGGCGGCCCGGCTCCGCCATTTCCGCGTGCCGTCGCGCCAGGATGCCCAGCGCCGGTTGGAAACCGACAGCAATCTGCCCCACCGCCCGCTGAGCCAGCTCGACGACCGGCCTGCCGGCTCCGCCAACGATCCGATGGCCGAAGGGCTTTGGCATCTTCAGCGTCAGCGCGGCCTTGCCCTGCTCGCCAGGCTGCGCCTCGCGCCGCCCGCCCCCGGCTTGCCGGGGCGCGATCCGTTCGGCCTGCGCTTCGCCGCCCTGCTGGTACTGGCGGTCGGATTGGCGGTCGGACGCCACGATCCCGGCGAGCGGCTGTTCCGCGCCCTCGATCCGGGCATCGATGCCAATGCGCCGCCGCCGATCCTGCAGCTGTGGGTGACGCCGCCGCCTTATACCGGCCTGCAGCCGATCATGCTGCAGGCGGATTATCGGGGGGCGCCGATCCGCGTTCCCACCGGCAGCAAGCTGCTGGCCGAACTGCAGGGCCTCGACCGCGACGCCAAGCTGGGCGTGGATGGCGAGCGCCTGCCCTTCACCCGCCTGGATGCCCAAAGCCAGAAGCTGGAGACCGAGCTGACGCACGGGCGTGAAGTGTCGGTGCGCGCCGGCTGGCGCAGCCTCGGCCATTGGCCGATCGTGGTGATTCCCGACCATCCGCCGGCGGTCGCCTTCGTCGATCCGCCCGCCGCCCGCACCGACGGCAAACTGCAGCTGCGCATCGCGGCGCGCGACGATTACGCGGTCGAGGAACTGGGCCTGATCCTGACCCGCCTCGATGCCGGCGGTGGCGAGGCCGAAATCCGCCTGCCGGGCGGCGGCCAGAAGGAGATCCTGCTCGACCAGCCGCTCGATCTGTCCTCACACCCCTGGTCCGGCCTCAAGGTCGGGGTGCGCCCCGTCGCGCGCGACGGCGCCGGCCAGAGCGGTGTCGGCGACATGGTCGAAATGGTTCTGCCGGAACGGATCTTCCGCCATCCGGTCGCGCGCGCCGTGGCCGAGATACGCCATCAACTGATCGCCGATCCGACCGCCCGCCTGCCGGTGACGCAGGCCATCGTCGGAATCGCCAACCGCCCGGACAGCTGGGGCGGCGACCTGACCGTCTTCCTCGAACTGGCCACCGCGCGGGCCCGGCTGATGCAGGACCAGTCCGACACCGCCATCCCCTCGGTGATCGACATGCTGTGGGCGGCGGCGATCCGCATCGAGCAGGGCGATCTGCAGGATGCCCGCGACGCGGTCGACCAGGCGGCGCAGGCGCTGCAGGACGCCCTGACCAATGGCGCCTCTGACGCCGAGATCAGCCAGCTGACCCAGGCGCTGAACCAGGCGGTCGCCCGCCTCGTGCAGAGCCTGGCCAAGCAGGCGGGCAACAATCCGCAATCGCCGCCGCGCGGCGGCAATGGCCGCGTTCTGACGCCGCAGCAATTGCAGGCCATGCTGAATCAGATGAGCGACCTCGCCCATTCCGGTGCCCGCAATGCCGCCAAGCAGAGCCTGGAGGCGCTGCGCAGCCTGCTCAGCCAGCTTACCCCCAATGGCGGCATGTCTGCCGGCGCCGAGAAGATGGGGCAGAGCCTGCAGCAGCTGCAGGAATTGAGCGACAAGCAGCGCGGCCTGCTCGACCGCGCTTTCCGCCGTGCGCAGCAGGGCGGTGGCCAAGAAGGCGCCAAGGCCGATCAACAACCCCAGGGCGAGCTGGAAAAACAATTGCAACAGCTGCTCGAACAGAACCCCGCCGCCGGACAGGCCGCGCCCGCGCTGGGCCAGGCGATGCGCGCCATGGGCCAGGCCGGACAGGCGCTGCAGCAGGGCGAAGGCGAAGCGGCGCAGCAGGCCGAAGGCAAGGCGCTCGACCGTCTGCAGGAAGGCGCGCGGCAGATCGGCAAGGCGATGGAACAGGCCGGCCAAGGTGGCCAGGGCGGCGAGGAAGGCACCGATCCGCTGGGCCGCAATATGCAGGGCAGCTCGGGAGGCTATGACGGCAATGGCGTGAAGGTTCCGTCGCAGAGCGATCTCGGCAAGGCGCGGGAAATCCTCGACGACCTCAGGAAGCGCGCCGGCGATGCGGACCGGCCGCCGGCGGAGAGGGATTATCTCCGCCGCCTGCTCGATAAGCTGTACTAGAGTTTTTTCCGCGGCCGCGAGCGGCCGCCGCGCTGCCGACAGCCGAAGTCGCACAGGCAACATAGCTTGTCCGCTACGCGTTCATCTTCGCTGCGCTTCGATTCGGCGCGGTAGCCCAGCGGCTGGAAGCCGCGCCCGGCGTCTGAGGGGCTTAGTTAGCCCCCTTCGGCGCGATAAACGTCACTTCGAAGCGGGTGGCGTTGACGTCCGGCTGGTCGAGCGTGACCTTGAAGCCGATGGTCGCCTTGCCGTCGAGGGTCGCCTGCGGCGGGGAAATGATTTTTTCCTGCAGCAGGGCGGTGCCGTTATAGAGCGCCAGGCGCAGCAGCGGGATCTCGCGCTTCTGGTCGGCGCCGTTGGCGATGACGCCGCGCACCACCAGAACCTCGTTATTGTCCTGCACCAGCCGTTCGGAATTGTAGTTCCGGAAGGACAGATCGGCGCCCACCTCGTCGCGGCGCAGGCCGATCCTCTCATAGAATTTCGACATGCCCGGCCAGCGGTCGATCAGGCGGTCCTGGAAGAAATAGAGCCCCAGCGCCGTGGCGACCAGCACCGTGACCGCCCCCACCACCCACAACATGAAGGCGCCCTTGCGGCGCGGCAGCGGCTTCTTCGGGCGGGCCGGCGAGAACATTTCCGGCATCGCTTCCGGATGGCGGGCATTCATCAGCTCGGACATCTTGGCGAACGGATCGTCCTCGTCGTCCTCCCGCTCATTGCCTTCGCCGGCGAAGCCCAGCCTGTCGATCTCGGCCAGGGCCGGGTCGTCCTCGAGCATCGCCTCCAGCACCGGATCGGGCTCGGGCGGACGATAATCGGCGCCCGGCGATTCCAGCGGAATCTCGTCGTCGAATGAATTATAGGAGGATTGGGGAGCAGCGGCGAAACCCGGCTCGGCATCGGCCTCGAACGGCATCTCGTCCGCCATCGCCGGAGCCATCGCTTCGGCGGACGCGTAGGCCGGCGCCGGAGCAGCGGCCATCGCCGGTTCCCCCTCGCGCCAGACATGCCCGCAGCGCGCGCATCTCATCGCCCGCCCGAGGGCGGTCTCGGGCACCTTGAAATTCGTGCTGCAGTTAAGGCAGGAGACGATCATGAGCCCAACGAGGAATGAGATAATATTTCTGTTATAAGCGTAGGCATGAAACAACACAAGCGCAGGCTGGACGCTGAACCCGGCCCGTGTAATTCTTTGGATGTTTGGCGCAAGGATTTATAGCGTGCCGCGGCAAAAATCAGACCGGCAGAACGTGGTTGAATTCGCCGGTGTCGGGGTCAGATACGGCTACGGGCCGGAAATTCTACAAGACATCGAATTCTCCTTGCCCGCCGGTTCTTTTCATTTTCTCACCGGTTCTTCGGGCGCGGGCAAGTCCTCCTTGCTGCGGCTGATGTATCTCGCCCAGAAACCCTCCCGCGGGAGGGTAGGACTTTTCGGCATGGATACCGGCACTGCGCGGCGCTATCAGCTGCCCGCCCTGCGCCGCCGGATCGGCGTGGTGTTCCAGGATTTCCGCCTGCTCGACCATCTGTCGGCGATGGATAATGTGGCGCTGCCGCTGCGCGTCGCCGGCGCTCCGGAATCCGATGTAAAGCGCTTCGTGCCCGACCTGCTGAGCTGGGTCGGGCTGGCCGACCATCTGCACGCCAAGCCGCCCACTCTGTCGGGCGGACAGCAGCAGCGCGTCGCCATCGCCCGCGCCGTGATCAGCCGCCCGGACCTGCTGCTCGCCGACGAGCCGACCGGCAATGTCGACGACCAGATCGCGATGCGCTTGATCTATCTGTTCGAGGAGTTGAATAAATTGGGGACGACCGTGGTGGTCGCCACCCATAATCAGTCGCTGGTCTCCCGCCTGAACTATCCGCAGATGCGTCTGGCGGACGGCCGGCTTCATTACGTTTAAGGAAGTTCCTTGGGCATCCTCGACCGCCGATCCGACCTGCCGCTGAAGGGCGACGCGTCCAGCCTGTATCTGCCCTGGCTGATCGCGCCCATGGTGTTTCTCAGCGCCGTCGCGCTGGCCGGCGCGTTCATCCTCAATGGGCTGATCACCCGCTGGGACCGCGACGTCTCGGGCACCATGACCGTCGAGGTGTCCACCTCTCCCGGCGACGCCGCCGAATCCGCCGAGCCGACGCGCAAACGCGTCGAGCAGGTGCTGAAGCTGCTCGACGGCACGCCGGGCATCGCTTCGGCGCGGGCTTTATCGCACGAACAGCTGGTCGCCCTGATGGCGCCGTGGCTGGGGACCAGCGACGTTTTGCGCGATCTGCCGCTGCCGGCGCTGATCGACGTGACTTTGAAGCCGGACGCCGAGATCAACATCGAAGGCTTGTCGCAGAAGATCGCGAAAACCGTGCCCGGCGCCTCGCTGGACGACCATCGGCGCTGGCTCGACCGGCTGATCGTTCTGTCGCGCAGTATCGAATGGCTGGCGGTCGGCGTCGTCACCCTGATCTGCGTGGCGACCGCCGCCACCGTTTATTATGCCACCCGCACCGGCATGGCGATCCACCGCGAAGTGATCGAAGTGCTGCACGTGATCGGCGCCGCCGACGCCTATATCGCCCAGCAATTCGCCCATCGCGCCTTCATATTGGGGCTGAAGGGCGGGCTGCTGGGGCTGGCGCTGACCCTGCCGATCCTGGGCGGCATCGCTTTCGGCGCGCATAAGATGCAGGGCGGATTTTTGGCCGATCTGTCGCTGCCGATGACCGGCGTGCTGGCGGTGCTGGCACTGCCCTTCGCGGCGGCGCTGCTGGCCATGCTGACCGCCCGCATCGCCGCCCATGGAGCGCTGGCGCGGATGCCATGAACCACCAGCCCACCTTTCTGCGCCGTATGATCGGCTTTTGGCCTTGGTCGCCGCTGGCGCTGTTCGTCGTCTGGCTGGCCGGCCTGATCGCCTTTGCCGCCGATATTCCCAGCCAGGTCGACGACACCACCACCCACACCGACGTGATCGTCGTACTGACCGGCGGGTCCGAGCGGCTGGATACCGGGCTGGCCCTGCTGCGCCAGGGGCTGGGCGACAAGCTCTTCGTTTCCGGCGTCTATCGTGGTATCGACGTCGCCGAACTGCTGCGCCTGGCCCGTCAGAAGCCGGACCAGGTGGAATGCTGCATCGTGCTGGGCCATGCTGCCGACAACACGCTGGGCAATGCCGCCGAAACGGCGCAGTGGATGAAACAGGAAGGTTTCCACTCTTTGCGCCTGGTCACCGGCAATTATCACATGCGGCGCAGTCTCTCGGAATTCCGCTACGCCATGCCCGACGCCACCATCATCGCCCATCCGGTATTCCCCGACGCGGTCAAGCGCGACCGCTGGTGGCTGTGGCCCGGCACCGCGCATCTGATCGTCAGCGAATACAGCAAGTTCCTGCTCGGCCAGCTGCGCCACATCGCCGAGGCCGAGGAGGAACTGCCGTGATTTTCCTGCGCTCGGCGCTCTATCAGATCCTGTTCCTGCCCTGGACCCTGTTCATCGGCATCGTCACGCTGCCGCTTCTGTTCGCCGCGCCCCGCCGCTGGCTGCAATATATCGCCGCCTTCTGGCTCGAAGGTGCGCTGTTGATGCAAAGAGTGGTGCTGGGCCTGTCCTTCGAGGTGCGCGGCCTGGAGAACCTGCCGAAGAGCGGCGCGATCCTCGCCGCCAAACATCAATCGGCCTGGGAGACCATGGTGTTCCACCGCCTGGTCGGCGACCCCGCTTTCATCCTGAAGAAGGAATTGCTGCGTCTGCCGGTGATCGGCTGGTACATGTACCGCACCGAGCAGATCCCGATCGACCGCGCCGCCGGTGGCTCCGCCCTCAAGCATATGCTCGACCGCAGCCGGCGCGCTTTAGGCCAGGGCCGCGCCCTGATCATCTTCCCCGAAGGCACCCGCCAGCCACCCGGCAAGGCCGGCCGCTATCATTCCGGCATCTATAAGCTCTATGCAGCACTGGACGTGCCGGTCGCACCGATCGCCCATAATTCCGGGATCTTCTGGCCGCGCAACGCCTTCCTGCGCCATCCCGGCCGGATCACGCTTCAAATATTGCCGCCAATTCCGCCGGGCCTGGGGCGCGAAGCCTTCATGACCCGGCTGCAGGACGAAATCGAGACAACCACCCGCGCGCTGGAACGGGCCGCCGGCTTTGTGGATAAGTCTGTGGGATAAAACCGGCACCGGTCTTGGGAAAAAGGGGATAAGTCCGGGTCTGCAAGAGAATCAATCGCTTGCCGCCAACCCCTTGTGTGGAAACAAAAACGGAACATTCCGATTGCCTTCCGACCGGACGACTCTTACTATTCATGGCCCACGCGCAGGAAAATACTGATTTTTCCTGGATAATTCTGATCAGTGCTAAACTTATCGGGAACCGGCCACCATGCAAATCGCCCCCATTTCCCAGCAAATCTGGGACATGAAATACCGCCTTAAGGGACTGGGCGGCGAAGCTGTGGACAAGACCATCGAGGAAAGCTGGCGGCGCGTCGCCTCCGCCCTGGCCGAGGCCGAACCCAAGGACCGCGAGGCCTGGACCGCGCGCTTCGCCGAAGCCCTGGCTGATTTCCGCTTTCTGCCCGCCGGGCGCATCCTGTCGGGCGCCGGCACCGCGCGCAAAGTGACCCTGTTCAACTGCTTCGTGATGGGCGACATCCCGGACGACATGTCGGGGATCTTCGAGCAGCTGAAAGAGGCCGCCGTCACCATGCAGCAGGGCGGCGGCATCGGCTATGATTTTTCGACGCTGCGCCCCAAGGGCGCGCCGGTCAAAGGTGTCGGCGCCGACGCTTCGGGCCCGCTCTCCTTCATGGATGTCTGGGACGCCATGTGCCGCACCATCATGAGCGCCGGCTCGCGCCGCGGCGCGATGATGGCGGTGATGCGCTGCGACCATCCCGACATCGAGGCCTTCATCGACGCCAAGCGCGAAGCCGGCCGCCTGCGCATGTTCAACCTGTCGGTGCTGGTCAGCGACGCCTTCATGGAAGCGGTCAGGAAGGACGAAAGCTGGAACCTGACCTTCGGCGGCACGCTCTACAACACCGTGAAAGCGCGCGAGCTGTGGGACAAGATCATGCGCGCCACCTACGCCTATGCCGAGCCGGGCGTGATCTTCATCGACCGCATCAACCGCCTGAACAACCTGCATTATTGCGAGACGATTCACGCGACCAATCCCTGCATCACCGCCGATAGCTGGGTGCACACGGCGGAAGGACCACGGCAGGTCGCGGATTTGCTTGGCCGCCCCTTCACGGCGCTGGTGAACGGCGAGCCCCATGCCTCCGATCCGCGCGGCTTCTTCGCGACCGGCCGCAAGACGGTATTCAAGCTTTCGACCACCGAGGGATATGGCCTGCGCCTGACCGCCGATCATCCGGTGCGCAAGGTTGTTCGGCAGACCCGCGATGCCCTCGAATGGGATTGGTGCCGGGCCGGACAGCTGAAACCCGGCGATCGCATTCTCCTCAACGATCATCGCGCCGGCGCCTTGTGGCAGGGCGGAACCGGCACCGAGCATGAGGGCTATCTGCTCGGCCTGCTGATCGGGGACGGCACGCTCAAGCAGGAAGACGCCATCCTCAGCGTGTGGAAGCCCGCGCTCGCCGCCAATGGGGAAGCCGTCACCGGCGCCGATGGAATCATGGACGCAGCTCTCGAAGCGGCCCGGCACTTGCCGCATCGCGCCGATTTTCAGGGCTGGATGCCGATTGCCGGACGGCAGGAATGGCGCCTGAAACTGCGAGCCGTGCATAAGCTGGCAGAGCGCTATGGATTAGCGCCCGGCACCAAGACCATTACGCCGGCCATCGAAGCGGAATCGCCAGATTTCTATCGCGGGCTGCTGCGCGGCCTGTTCGACACCGACGGCAGCGTTCAAGGCCATCACGGCAAGGGCATCAGTGTTCGGCTGGCGCAAAGCGACGAGCCTTTGGTGCGCGCCGTCCAACGCATGCTGCTGCGCCTCGGCATCGCCTCATCGCTCTACACCGAGCGGCGCGCGGCGATGAGCCGCCCGATGCCGGATGGGCGCGGCAACCTCAAGCTCTATGACTGCGCTGCCCAGCATGAATTGGTCATCTCCGGTGCCAACCTGACCGAGTTCCAGGCCAAAGTCGGATTTGCCGACCACGACAAGGCCGCCCGGCTCGATACCAGCTTGCGCGGCTATCGCCGTTCGCTCAATCGCGAGCATTTCACTGCCCGGATCGACGCTTTGGAGGCTGATGGCGAGGAAGAGGTTTTCGACGCCTCGATCCCCGGCCTCAACGCCTTCGATGCCAACGGACTGGTGGTTCATAATTGTGGTGAGCAGCCTCTGCCCGCCTATGGCGTCTGCCTGCTCGGCTCGATCAATCTGGCGCGGCTGGTCAAGCATTCCTTCACCGACCAAGCCGCGCTCGACGAAACAGAACTGACCGAGCTGGTCGGAACCGCCGTGCGGATGCTCGACAATGTGATCGACGTTTCGAATTATCCGCTGGAGCAGCATCGGCACGAGGCTTACACCAAGCGCCGCATCGGGCTGGGCGTCACCGGCCTCGCCGATGCGCTGATCCAGTGCGGCGTGCGCTATGGCAGCGCCGAAGCGGTCAGGCTGACCGATCGCTGGCTGTCGGCGCTGCGCAAGGCGACCTATCTGGCTTCGGCGGCGCTGGCGGCGGAGAAAGGCCCCTTCCCGCTCTATGATGCCGAGCAGTATCTGGCCGGCGAGAATATCCGCTCGCTCGAACCCGAGGTGCAGGACGCCATCCGCAAGCATGGCATCCGCAACGCCCTGGTTTCCTCGATCGCGCCGACCGGCACCATTTCGCTGTTCGCCGACAATGTCTCGTCGGGGCTCGAACCGGTATTCAGCTTCTCCTATACGCGCAACATCCTGATGCCGGACGGAACGCGCCGCCAGGAAGAGGTCAGCGACTACGCCCTGCGCTTGTTCCGCCAGATCAAGGGCGAGGCCGCCCCGCTGCCCGATTACTTCGTCGACGCCCAATCGCTGTCGCCGGCCGATCATGTGGTGATGCAGGCGACCGTGCAGAAATATATCGACAGCTCGATCTCCAAGACCATCAACGTGCCGGAAGAGATCGATTTCGAGGCCTTCAAGGATGTCTATCTGCAGGCCTATGAGCAGGGCTGCAAGGGCTGCACCACCTATCGCCCCAACGACGTCACCGGCGCCGTGCTGGAGGTGAAGAAGGAAGCGCCGGCCGCGCAGGCGGAACTGCCGCTTCCGACCATGACCAGCGCCCGCCCGCGCGATCCCTACGACGCCGGCGCGGTGGTGCATCTGACCCAGCCGCTGAACCGCCCCGAGGAGTTGCCCGGCGCCACATACAAGGTGCGCTGGCCGGACAGCGACCATGCCATGTACATCACCCTGAACGACATCATTCAGGATGGCCGCCGCCGCCCCTTCGAAGTGTTCATCAACTCGAAGAACATGGACCATTTCGCCTGGACGGTGGCGCTGACCCGCATGATCTCGGCGGTGTTCCGCCGCGGCGGCGACGTCGCCTTCGTGGTCGAGGAGCTGAAGGCGGTGTTCGACCCGCGCGGCGGCCAATGGATGGGCGGGCGCTATGTCCCGTCGCTGCTGGCGGCGATCGGCGACGTGATCGAGCGGCACATGATCTCGATCGGCTTCATCCCCGATCCGGCCGCCGAGCGCGAAGGGCTGCTGGGCAACAAGGTCGCCGTCAACAGCCCTCCGCCGGCCGGCCATGGCGCCGGCATGGGCCATCTGCGCCAATGCCCGAAATGCGCCCAGCCCAGCCTGGTCCGCCAGGAAGGCTGCGACACCTGCACGAATTGCGGCTATTCGAAGTGCGGCTGACCATCCGGTTAACCCGGATTTCTTTAAGCCCGCATTCACGCTTTGGGGACTAGACTGATCGGCTAGTTTTCCCGCCGGCAGACCGTTTCACGGTTCAAGGCTCAGGCTCGGGCACAGCCTCGGAGACGTCACATGCCGTTATTGACCAAAGAACATATTTCGCGAATCAGCCATCCGGAAGGCGCTCGCGATATGTTCAAACTCGCAGTTTGCCAGGTCATCCTGGAGACGTCCTACTTCTGCAACAGACGATGCGGATATTGCCCGAACGCCACCATCGACAGAATATCCGATAAAAAATACCTGTCGCTCGAGCTGCTCGAAAAAATATCCTCCGATCTTGGATCTATCGACTATTCCGAGGAAATACAGCTTCAGCTCTATAATGAGCCGCTAGCCGACCCGGATATCTGCAAAAAGATTTCGATCATCCGATCGCATTGCCCGAATGCGAGAATCACGATTTATTCCAATGGCGACTACCTCAATCAATCACTGCTTGAGGAACTTCGCGCGGCCGGATTGTCAGCCCTTCAACTGGCCTTTCATCTCGGAAACACCGACGAATGGTCCGATGAAAGAATAATCGAACGGTTGACTGAAATGTCGGTTCGCCTCGGCAAGGTCGCGAAGCTGGAGCAATTCATCCCCGGAATGGGGATACGAGGAAAATTTCCAGACAAATCGATGGATATAACCATAGCGCATCAGGATTATTACAAATCCGGATCGGATCGCGCCGGCCTGGTTTCTTCCGTCCAGCCCAGGCAACCCTCGACCGCGCCGTGTATCGTGCCCTTCGTCGCATTCCATGTGGCATGGGACGGCTCGCTCATGCCGTGCTGCCACGTGCACCCCGATGCGCCGGAGCATCAGGGCTATAAGATCGGCAATGTCGCCGATTTCCCGGACATCTTCCTCGCTTATGCAAACAGCTCGCTGGCGGACTGGCGGCGGTCGCTTGCGGTGCCCGGCGTCAGAAAGCCCCCTTGCGACACCTGCCCGGAAGGTGTCGGAGACGGCCCCTCGCTCGATCTTCTGATGAGCCTGTACGGAGACCTGGTCGGCACCGCGGGTTAAGCGGCGTTCGCCTTGGCCGCCCGCAGCAGCATGCCGAACAGGTCGCGCGGTTCGTCGGGATCGGCCAGCAGGTCCAGCTCCTCATAGAGGCCGGTCGCGGCCAGCTGGTCGCGGACATAGCGCAGCGCCGAGAAATCCTCGATCGCGAAGCCGACCGAATCGAACAGGGTGATCTGGCGCGGGTCGGTGCGGCCCGACGCGGTGCCGCGCATCACCTCGCACAATTCCACCACCGGATGATCGCCGTCGAGCTGCTGGATCTCGCCCTCGATGCGGGTCTGCGGGGTGAATTCGACGAAGATGTCCGAACGCAGCAGGATGTCGCGGTGCAGTTCGGTCTTGCCCGGACAGTCGCCGCCCACGGCGTTCAGATGGACGCCCGAGCCGACCATGTTGTCGGTCAGGATGGTCGCATATTTCTTGTCGGCGGTGACGGTGGTGATGATGTGCGCCCCCTCGACCGCTTCCTGGGCGCTGCGGCAATCGACGATCTCGAAGCCCTGGCCGGCCAGGTTGGCGCGGCACTTGGCGGTGGCGGCCGGATCGATGTCGTAGAGCCGCAACTTGTTGACGCCCAACAGCGCCTTGAAGGCGATCGCCTGGAATTCCGACTGGGCGCCATTGCCGATGATCGCCATGCAGTTGGCATTCTTCGGCGCGAGATATTTCGCGGCGACGGCCGAGGTGGCGGCAGTGCGTAAAGCGGTCAGGATGGTCATCTCGGTCAGCAGCATGGGATAGCCGCTGCCGACATCGGCCAGCACGCCGAACGCCGTCACGGTCTGGCGCCCGGAGCGGGTGTTCTCGGGATGCCCATTCACATATTTGAAGCCGTACAGCTTACCGTCGCTGGTCGGCATCAGCTCGATCACGCCGTCCACGCTGTGCGAGGCGACGCGCGGGGTCTTGTCGAACAGGTCCCAGCGGCTGAAATCCTCTTCGATATAGCCGGCCAGCTCGGTCAGGAAGCGCTCGACACCGATATGGAGCACCAGCTTCATCATGCGGTCGACACTGACGAACGGAACGATGTTGAGTTTGGTATTCATGAAGAAAGTCTCCGTTCCAGCGTCTTTTTAAAGGGGATTGGTTCCGAGGATGGTCTGGCCGAACAGGCTGCCGGTCAGCTCGGCCAGCACGCGGGCGCTCATGCCGCGATGATCGAGGAAGGGGTTCAGCTCGACGATGTCGAGCGAGCCGACCAGCCCGCTGCCATGCAGCAATTCCAGCATCAGATGCGCCTCGCGGTAGGTCAGGCCGCCCGGCACCGTGGTGCCGACGCCGGGCGCGACCGCCGGATCGAGCGAATCGACGTCGAGGCTGACATGCAGATGCACATTCTTGCCGCCGATGCGATACAGCACCTGCTCGACCATGTTGGACACGCCGAACTTGTCGATCATGCCCATGTCGACGCATTGAATATTCGCCTGGCGCAGGCGGCGGCGCTCTTCCTTGTCGATCGAGCGCAGGCCGATCAGCACCAACTTTTCCGCTGCCAGCGGCACCAGGGGACGCTCGCCCAGCAGCGGGCGCAGGCTCGGCTCGCCGGTCAGGAAGGCCAACGGCATGCCGTGCATATTGCCCGACAGCGAGGTGGCCGGCGTGTTGTAGTCGGCATGGGCGTCGATCCACACCACCGCCAAGGTCTTGCCGACATCGGCGCAATGGCGCGCGACGGCGCTGATACTGCCCATCGACATGGCATGATCGCCGCCCAGGAAGATCGGCTTGCCGCCCTCGCGGATCACCTCATAGGCACGGTCGTGGATGGCCTGGGTCCAGGCCGCGATATGGGGCAGATGGTTGCACCGTTCCGCGGCATTGCCGGGCAACTCGATTTCGACCGGATCGGGCTTGGCGATGTCGCCGCGATCGACGACGCGATAGCCAAGTTCCTCCAGCAGATCGGGAACGCCGGCGATGCGCAGCGCCGCCGGCCCCATGACGCTGCCGCGGTCGCCCGCGCCGAGATCGAGCGGAATACCGAGCAGCGAGATCGTCGTTCTACTGTCTTCAGGCACCACTCTTCTCCAAGCCTGCGAAACCGGTTCCTCACTCTGCCCGCAAGTTGCGCTAACAAATAGGGAGCTAGATGATATATTGCTGGCAATAACTGAGCATATCGGCACGCAAAAATGACGAATCGTCAAATCCTCGATGAGACCGACCGGCGCCTGATCGAAATGCTGCGCGACGACAGCCGGCTGCCCACCGCCACTTTGGCCCGCCGGCTCGGCGTGTCGCGCGGAACCGTGCAAAACCGCATCGACCGGCTGGTGGCGGCGGAAATTATCCAGGGCTTCACTATACGCCTGCAGAGCGATGTCGAGGCAGGTTTGATCTCGGCCATCACCTCGCTGGAGATCCGCTCCTCCGACCACAAGCCGGTGATCGCCGAGCTGAAGCGGATACCCGAGATCGCCCGGGTGCACGCCACCAACGGGCGCTGGGACCTGATCGTGGAAATCCGCACCCGCGACCTGGCCTCGCTGGACCGGGTTCTCACCGCCATCCGCATCATCAAGGCGGTTTCGGCCTCGGAGACCAGCATCCTTCTGGCCGAAGTGAGGTAGTGATAGACTTCGCCGCAGCGCCCTCCGATTTACGGGTGAGAAAATAAGCGACGACCTCCATCTGCGCCCGGCCAGGGCGAACGACGCCAGTTTCGCCTGGCATGTCAGCGCGGCCTGCATCAAGCCCCATGCGGAACGGACCTGGGGCTATTGGGATGGCGAGGCCAATTTCGACCCCGAGCGCGACCAGATCATCACCCGCCTGGGCTGGGATGCCGGGGTGATGCGGGTCGACCGCCTGCCCGACCATTGGTTCCTGTCCAAGCTTTACCTGCTGCCCGCTTTTCAGGGCAGCGGGCTGGGGTCCCGTCTCCTGCAGGGGCTGATCTCCGATGCCAGGATGGTCCGCCTGCCGGTGCGCCTCACGGTATTGGAGGTCAATCCGGCCTTCCGCTTTTATGAACGCCACGGCTTCGAGGTGACCGCCTCGGTACCGCCGCGCATTCACATGGAGCGCGGCTGAAGCTGATCCGCGGCCACGGCGCCCAGCTTGTCGGGGTTGCGGGTGATGTAGATGGCGGTCGCCACGCCATTCTCGATCGCAAACGCGGTGGTCTGCAGCACATTGTCGCGATCGAGGCTGATATAGCCCGGCAATCCGTCGATCCACACCGCTTCGATAAAGACCGGCGGATTGGTGGCGAATTTGCGCGCCAGCCTTTCGTAAAGCCGCACGACCCGCTCTTGCCCGACGATCGGATTGCGGAAGGCGGTCACCTTGCCGCCGCCGTCCGCCTGGATCGTCACATTGGCCGCCAGCAGGCTGCGCAGCGAGGTAATGTCGCCACTGGCCGACGCATCGAAGAAGGCCCGTGCGATGCGTCCCCCCTCCTCGCGCTGGACCGGATAGCGCGGCTGGGCCGCCCGCACATGCTTGCGCGCCCGCGCGGCCAGTTGGCGCACCGCGGCCGGGTCGCGGTCCAGGGTCAGGGCGATCTCGGCCAGGGGCTGATCGAAGACGTCATGGAGCAGAAAAGCGGCGCGTTCCAGGGGCGACAGGCGTTCGAGCGCCAGCATCAAAGTCAGGGTCAGCTCGTCGAGCCGCATTCCGTCCTCTTCCGGCTCGACGATGGGTTCCGGCAGCCAGGGGCCGACATAGTCCTCATGCCTGGCGCGGGCCGATTTCATCGCATCAAGGCAGAGGCGCGTCACCGTCCGGTTGAGATAGGCGGACGGGTTGGCTACCGCCCCATGGTCCGCCAATTGCCAGCGCAGCCAGGCCTCCTGCGCCATATCCTCCGCTTCGGCGATGGAACCGAGCATGCGATAGGCGAGACGCACCAGCCGGGGCCGGTGCGTCATGAACAGCTCGGCCGCGTCGGGCCGCATCACACGCCCGGTGCGGCCCGGAAGCCGACCTGCAGGCGGTTCCAGGCATTGATGGCGCCGATGGCCAGGGTCAGCTGAACCTGTTCGGCCTCGCTGAACTGCGCCTTCAACGCTTCATAATCGGAATCGGGCGCGCCGGTCTCGGCCAGCCGGGTCAGGGATTCGGCCCAGCCGAGGGCGGCGCGTTCGCGGTCGCTGTAGAGCGGGGCTTCCCGCCAGGCGTTCAGCATGTAAAGGCGCATCTCGGTCTCGCCTCCCTTGCGCAGGTCGGTCGAATGCATGTGGAGGCAATAGGCGCAGCCATTGATCTGCGATACGCGCAGCCTCACCAGCTCCAGCAGGGCATGGTCCAGTCCGCTGTTCTTGAAGCTGGCTTCCAGCGCCATCATAGCCTTGATCGGCTCGGGAGCCAATTTGAACGGGTTTTCGATACGGGGGGTCATTTATCGTCTCCAGTGTGACAGGGTTTGTACCCGTCAAGACGAGACAGCTTTCGCGGATGTGACATGGCGGCCGAATTTCGCTAAAAAGCCGCATGGCCGAACCCCGACTCAAATCCAGACTATCCGTGATGGCGGCTGTGCGGCTGTGCCAGACCCGCGGCCTGTTCGCCACGATCGCCCGCAAGGGCGACGAGGATGCCGGCGCGATCCTGATCAAACAGAACCTCATGGGTGCCGGATTCCGGGTGCTTACCCAGGTGCGCTCGATCGAGGGAAAGCTCGGCTGGATGGCAGGCACAGGAAGGGAACCTGTTGAGGAAGCCGCGGCGGATGCCTATATCGCCCGACAGATCGACCGCGACTGGGATATCTGGGTGGTCGAGATCGAGGATCGGGAAGGCCGCAATCCGTTCGAGGAGCCGGCCTCTCCCTTTTGAGGAGATCGTTTTGGCCCGCCTGCCCGCACTTTTCGTCACCCATGGTGGCGGTCCCTGTTTCTGGATGTCCTTCCCCGAGCCGCTCGGCCCGCACGCCTTCGACACGCTGGGGCATTACTTCTCGCATCTGCTGGCCGGGCTGCCGGAGCGCCCCAAGGCGGTGCTGATCGTCTCGGCCCATTGGGAAGAGACCCAGCCGACGGTCAGCACCGCGACCCGGCCCGGCATGCTGTTCGATTATTATGGCTTCCCGCCTCACACCTACGAGCTCAGCTATCCCGCCGCCGGATCGCCGGACCTGGCCGCCAAAATCAAAGGATTGCTGGAAGGCGCCGGGATCGCCTGCGGTACCGACGATAAGCGCGGCTTCGATCATGGCGTCTTCGTGCCGATGCTGATGATCGACCCCGATGCCGGCTTGCCGGTGGTGATGCTGTCGCTGCAGCAGGATCTCGATCCGGCCCGGCACCTGGCCATCGGCGAGGCGCTGGCCCCATTGCGCGACGAAGGCGTGCTGATCATCGGCAGCGGCAGCAGCTTTCACAATCTGCGCACCTACTTCAACGGGGCGCCGGGCGAAGCGGCGGCGTTCGACACTTGGCTGACGGAAACGGTAAGCACGGCCGAGGACCGCGAACAGCGCCTGATCGATTGGGCCCAGGCTCCGTCGGCGCGCGCCTGCCACCCGCGCGAGGAGCATCTGCTGCCCCTGATGGTGACGGCCGGCGCCGCGCGAGGCGAAGCCGGCCATCGGGTCTTTCACGATCTGATCGGTGGGAAGCCGATGTCGGGATATTCGTTCGGCGCTTAGCTGTTCATGCGCAGGGGCCGGCCCCTGCAACCCCGGGGTCGTCGCTACGCTCCTCCGAGCATGATGATTCTGAAGAGAATCATCATGCTCTAACGCGCCGGACAGGTGTCGGTCAGCTCTTCCTTGCTGAGCTTGCCGTCGTGGTTCTTGTCGAACTCGGTAAAGTTCTCGTTGGCCTGGGCGATGAAATCCTCGCGGCTGACCTTGAAGGACAGGCTCTTGTCGGCGGACATCACCGGATCGACCACATCGGCGGGAATCTGCGCGGCGCGAACCTTGGGCTGAACATAATTGTCGCCGCGGCGATGGGGGTGCATCTGGGTGTCGGCCCCCAGCTCGGTCGGCGGCTGGCTGGTTTCCATCCCACCATCATCGTCGAGCGAAGAGCGATAATCGGACAGTTCGGACGGGGTGATGAAGCCGTCATGGTCGAGATCCATGGCGTCGAACTGGGCATTGGCATCGGCCACCAGCGCTTCACGGGTAAAAATGCCGCCATGAGCCGCGGCGATGCGATCCCACCAGGCGCCCAGCGCCGCGGGACAGGACGGCGCGTCCTTGCCGCCGGCGCTGAGGATTTCGCCATTGGGGCTGAAGACCGGACGCGGACGCGGCGGACGGCCGCCGTGCGACGAGCAAGCGGCCATGGCGAACAGAGCCGCCATGGCCGCGATCGAGGAAAAGCGAAGCCGCATGCGTTAAGCCAAACGCATTATTGCGGCGCCGGCATGTTCGGGGGCGGAGCCACCGCGCCGGGCGGCGGAGCGTAGCCGGGCGGCGGAGCGTAGCCGGGCGGCGGCGGCGGGGCGACATAGACCGGCGGCGGGGCGGTATAGACCACCGTCGGCGGCGGGGGCGCCACATAGACCGGCTGCTGCACCACCGTCACCGGATGATGAACCACCGGGGCCTGGACCACATTGCCCTTCGAGGTCATGCAGGCGGCATAGGCATTGTCGTAACGGACCTGCAGCGAGCGGCTATCCTTCGAGGATTCGCCGGCACCGACCGCCGTGCCCACCGTACCGCCAGCCGCGGCGCCGATACCCGCGCCCCGGCCGCCACCGGCGGCGCCCAGGCCGGCACCCAGCGCGGCGCCCAGCAGAGCGGCGCCGACGGCCTTGCCGTTGGCGTCCTCGGCCTCGCCGGCGACCTGGCTGTGCGCGTAATTCTCGCAGTAAGCCTGGTCTTCCTGGAACACCTGGAACGGCTTATTGGCAGGCGGCACCACCTGCACCATCGGGTGGGTCGGCGTGCTGGCGCAGCCGGTAAGCGCCATGGCGGCGATCAGGCCGGCCGAGGTCAGTTTGACGCACTTCATTTCAACACCTCTCCTCTTACTGCGGCGCCACCGGAGCCGGCGGCGCGGAACCGGGCGGCGGAGCGTAGGGCTGGGCAGGCGCGGCCGGAGCCGCCTGCTGCACCGACGGCACGACCGGCCGGAACGGCTGGCTGCAGGTCTGGACGTAGGGGTAATAGCCGGCAGGATTGTCGCAATAGTACCACATCTGCGGAGCCGGCGCGGCCGGCGGCGGCGCCACCGTGGCGGGCGGCGTCACATAGACTTCGGATACTGCGGCCGGGTAGGGATAAACCGGGGCGTTGTACCAGTACCAGCCGCCGCCGGTGACCCACCACCAGCCATAACGGCCGCCATACCAGCCATTATGCCAATAGCCGGTGTGCCAGTAGCCCGGATAGCCGCCGTGCCAATAGCCGTGATGCCAATCCGCGGCCGCCGGCATTGCCGGGATGCTGGCAGCACCCCCGAGCACGGTCAACGCGACCGCCGCCACACGCAATTTCGTCGACACTCGGACCATCGGGAACCTCACCCTGTGAAATCTTATCTTAAAGATAGTCTGGCCAGCGATCATGGCAAGATAATGTCCTTGCCGTTTCAAAGGGTTTCATCCGCCTTGCGGCGTGAAACGGGCGACCAGATCGAAGCCATTGCCTGGAAAATATTGTACCA
This sequence comes from Alphaproteobacteria bacterium, assembly GCA_021325215.1. Lineage (GTDB taxonomy): Bacteria > Pseudomonadota > Alphaproteobacteria > Rhodospirillales > Magnetospirillaceae > JAJPHO01. Next base: position 4,709 of record JAJPHO010000021.1, on the reverse strand, counting down.
CATGGGTGATGTGGTCGGTACCGCGCCACGTGCGGCGCGACAGGGCCAGGCAGGCGGTTCCCGCGGCAATATCGAGCAGGCCGGCCAGGCGGCGGTCGGCGCTGATCGCGGCGATGCGGTGCTCGGCCTCGGTCCACGGCACATGGCCGAGCAGCCAATGGCCCGGCGCGGTCTCGGCGAAATCGACCGAGGCGGCCTCGGGCACGCTGGCCAGGCTGATCAGGCGCTCCTCCAGCGCGAAGGGGCGGCCATCGCCCAGATGCACGCAGGTCAGCGCGAGCAGATCGCCGCCGCCGGCCAGCTGGATCTCTTCGGCCTTTCCGGCTTCGGGCTTGCGGCGCCGCCGGTCGAGCAGGCGGATCGCATAAGCCATGCCCCGCCCGGCTATGTCGGCCTGGATGTCGGGAATATCGAGGATCGCCGAGGCGGGACGCGGATGGGCGACGAACGACCCGGCGCGCTGGCGGCGCACGATCAGCCCGGCCTTGACCAGACCGGCCAGCGCCTTGTTCACCGTCATGCGGGCGCAGCCGTAATGCGCCATCAATTCGTGCTCGAACGGAATGCGGTGGCCGGGCGGCCACTCGCCGGACAGAATCCGCCCTTCGATCTCGCCGACGATGGTCTGGTGCAGGGTCTGGCGCTTCATGCCGCCAGCAATTTCTTCAGCACGGCGCGGTAACGGGCACCCACCGCCTCGCATGCGACATGGCGGCCAGCCTCGACCTTGCGCTCGCCGCGGCACCAGACGTCGGAGACCCGGCCCTGCGCGAAGATCACATGATCCAGCGCCCGGTCGCCTTCGTGATCGGCCTCCAGCGCGACCAGATCGGCCCAGGCGCCGGCCTCGATGCCGCTCACCACGCCCAAAGCCTGGGCGCCGCCGGACAAGGCCCGGTCGAACAGGGCCCGGCCGGTCGAGTGGCCGGGACCGGGCGCCGCGACGTTGCGGGCGCGGTGGACCAGGCGCTGGCCATATTCGAGCAGGCGCAGTTCCTCGGCCAGATCGATCCGCACATTGGAATCCGATCCCACGCCCAGCGCTCCGCCCTCTTTCAGGAAATCGCCGAGCGGAAACAGCCCGTCGCCGAGATTGGCCTCGGTGATCGGGCACAGCCCGGCCACCGCGCCGCTGCGGGCCAGCAGGCGCGTCTCGTCGGCGGTCATGTGCGTGGCATGCACCAGGCACCAGGCGGGACCGACCGGCGCATGGTCGAACAGCCATTCGACCGGACGCCGGCCCGACCAGGCCAGGCAATCCTCGACCTCCTTCACCTGTTCGGCGATGTGGATATGGACGGGTCCGGTCCTGGCCAGCGGCAGGATCGCCTTCAGCTGCTCGGGCGAGACGGCGCGCAGCGAGTGCGGCGCGATGCCGACCACCGCGCCCGGCACCTTGGCCGCGATGGCGCGGCAGCGTTCGATCAGGCGGCCATAGAAATCGGGATTGCTGATGAAGCGCGCCTGGGCCGCGCCCGGGCTTTTGCCGCCGAAACCGCCCTGGGCATAGAACACCGGCAATAGGGTCAGGCCGATGCCGGCGGATTCCGCGGCGGCGGCGATGCGGCCGCTCATCTCGCCGATATCGGCATAGGCGCCGCCGAAAACATCATGATGCAGATAATGGAATTCGCCGACGCGGGTGAAGCCGGCCTCCAGCATCTCGACATAGGCCTGGGCGGCGATCGCTTCGAGATCGTCGGGCGAGAGCCGGCCGACGAAGCGGTACATCACCTCGCGCCAGGTCCAGAAACTGTCATCCTCGGGGCCGCGCTGCTCGGCCAGTCCGGCCATGCCGCGCTGGAAGGCGTGGCTGTGCAGATTGGGCATTCCGGGAACCAGAGCCGCGGTGCGCTCGTCGCCGCTCTTCGGACGAACCCCGACCTCGATTCCGCCGATGCGCCCGCCGTCCATTTCGATCCGCACCGACTCGCGCCAACCATCCGGTAGCAGAGCGGAGGCGGCGTAAATGACCTTGTTTCTAACCACTGGACATGTCTCCATCGATAGAGATATGTATAGACAATATTGTGGCTGGGCAGAAGGAAAAAACATGCGGTGCGACCGCCTGTGGCGAAATGCCCGATTGATGACGATGGTCCCCGGGGAAAGCCCGCTGGGCGAGGTGGAGGACGGCCTGATCGCCGCCCGCGACGGCGTGATCCTCTATGCCGGACCAGCCACCGACTCCCCCGTCTTCGATCCCGAAGAGATCATCGATTGCCATGGCCGCTGGATCGGACCGGGCCTGATCGATTGCCATACCCACCTCGTCCATGGCGGCGACCGCGCCGACGAATTCCAGCGCCGTCTGGCCGGCGCCACCTATGAGGAAATCGCCCGGGCCGGCGGCGGCATCGTCTCGACCATGCGCGCCACCCGCGAAGCCAGCCGTGAAGCCCTGACCGAATCCGCCCTGCCCCGCCTCGACGCGCTGATCGCCGAGGGCGTCACCACGGTGGAAATCAAGTCGGGCTATGGCCTGTCGACCGCCGACGAGATCAAGATGCTGCAGGCGGCGCGCGATCTCGGCGAGCAGCGCCCGGTGCAGATCGTCACCACCTTCCTCGGCGCGCATGCCGTGCCGCCGGAATTCAAGGGCCGCGCCGACGAATATGTCGCGCTGATCTGCGACGAGATGCTGCCCGCCGCCGCCCAGGCCGGCTTGGCCGACGCGGTGGATGGGTTCTGCGAGAACATCGCCTTCTCGACAGACCAGATCCGCCGCATCTTCGAAACCGCCAAGAGGCTCGGCCTGCCGGTCAAGCTGCATGCCGAACAGCTGACCAACCAGCATGGCGCCGCGCTGGCTGCCGAGTTCGGCGCGCTGTCCGCCGATCATCTCGAACATCTCGACGAAGAGGGCGCCGCCGCCATGGCCAAAGCCGGAACGGCCGCGGTTCTGCTGCCCGGCGCCTTCTATTTCACCCGCGAAACGACAGTGCCGCCCATCGAGATGCTGCGCCGCCATGGCGTGCCGATGGCGCTGGCGACCGACTGCAATCCGGGCAGCTCGCCGCTGACCTCGCCACAGCTTGCCATGAACATGGCGGCCACCCTGTTCCGCCTCACCGTTCCCGAATGCCTCGCCGGGTTCACCCGCGAAGCGGCCCGGGCGCTGGGGCATGACAAAGCCGGCACACTCGAAGCCGGAAAATTCTGCGATCTGGCCGTGTGGGACATCGAACGCCCGGCCGAACTTGTTTACCGCATGGGCTTCAACCCGCTGCATGCCCGTTATTGGAGGTTCTCGTGACGACCATTACCCTGATGCCCGGACAGGTCTCCCTGGCCGATTGGCGCGCCATCTATCGCGGGGCCTCCGCCGTACTCGACCCGTCGAGCGGCGTCGCCATCGCCGAGAGCGCCGCCGCCGTCGGCCGCATCCTGGCCAGGGGCGAGCCGGTCTATGGCATCAATACCGGCTTCGGCAAGCTGGCCAGCGTGCGGATCGAGGACAATGAACTGGCCACGCTCCAGCGCAATATCGTGCTGTCGCACGCCGCCGGCGTGGGCGAACCGATGCCGGTTCCGGTCGCCCGCCTGATGATCGCGCTGAAACTGGCCAGCCTGGCCCAAGGCGCCTCGGGCATCAGCCCGGCCAGCATCGCCCTGCTGGAAGCCTTCCTGTCCAAGGGCCTGACCCCGGTGATCCCGGCCCAGGGCTCGGTCGGCGCCTCGGGCGATCTGGCGCCGCTGTCGCACATGGCCGCCGCCATGATCGGCGTCGGCGAGATTTTCGTGCAGGGCGAGAGGGTGCCGGCCGCGGACGCGCTGGCCAACGCCGGACTGACGCCGGTGACGCTGGGTCCGAAGGAAGGCCTGGCGCTGCTCAACGGCACACAATTCTCGACCGCCAACGCCCTGGCCGGCCTGTTCGAAGCCGAGAACCTCTACCGCACCGCCCTGGTCACCGGCGCTCTGTCGACCGAAGCCGCCAAGGGCTCCGACACCCCGTTCGATCCGCGCATCCATACGCTGCGCCGCCATCGCGGCCAGATCGAGTCCGCCGCCGGGCTGCGCGCCCTGATGGCCGGCTCGGCCATCCGCGCCTCGCATCTGAAAGACGATCCGCGCGTGCAGGACCCCTATTGCCTGCGCTGCCAGCCGCAGGTGATGGGCGCGGCGCTGGACGTGCTGCGTCAGGCCGCCACCACCTTGTCGATCGAAGCCAATGGCGTTTCCGACAATCCGCTGATCTTCCCGGACACCGACGAGGCCCTGTCGGGCGGCAATTTCCACGCCGAGCCGGTCGCCTTCGCCGCCGACATGATCGCCCTGGCCATCTGCGAGATCGGTTCGCTGGCCGAGCGCCGCATCGCCATGCTGGTCGACCCGGCCTTGTCCGGCCTGCCCGCCTTCCTGACCCCCAAGCCCGGCCTCAATTCCGGCTTCATGATCCCGCAGGTCACCGCCGCCGCTTTGGTGTCGGAGAACAAGCAGCGCGCCTATCCGGCCAGCGTCGATTCGATCCCGACCTCGGCCAATCAGGAAGACCATGTGTCGATTGCCGCCCATGGCGCCCGCCGCCTGATGGCCATGGCCGAGAATGTGGTCGCCGTGCTGGGCATCGAGCTGCTGGCCGCCGCCCAGGGCTGCGACTTCCATGCCAGCCTGGCCTCGTCGGTGCCGCTGGAAGCCGTGCGCTCGCTGCTGCGCCAGCGGGTGCCGACGCTGGAGGATGACCGTTATTTCCATCCCGACATGCG
>JAJPHO010000084.1 GCA_021325215.1 Alphaproteobacteria bacterium | reverse complement strand
GAATTCGTCAAGCCGACCTTCGCCGTGGTGGTGGCCTGGATGTTCTCGACCCAGTCGACCCAGGAAGGCTTCCCCGGCAATCTGATCGCGCTGCTGCTCTATTTCCTGGTCGCCGGCCTGCTGCTGCTGCAGCCCGACGTGGGCATGACCCTGGTCGTTTCCGCCGTGTGGTTCATCGAGTTTTTCCTGGCCGGCCTGCCGCTGGCCTGGGTGCTGATGGGCGTGCTGGTCGGCCTGGGCGGCCTGGTCGGCGCTTACTTCACCTTCAGCCACGTCCAGGCCCGCGTCGACGGCTTCCTCAATCCGGTGGCCGGCAACAACTATCAGGTCATGACCGCGCTGCAGGCCTTCCACAATGGCGGCTTCTTCGGGCGCGGCCCGGGCGAGGGCCATGTGAAGGCCGTCCTGCCCGACGCCCATACCGACTTCATCATGGCGGTGGCGGGCGAGGAATTCGGCCTGATCCTGTGCCTGCTGGTGGTCGGCCTGTTCGCCTTCATCGTGCTGCGCGGCTTCATCCGCATGCTGGCCGAAGAAAGCCTGTTCGTGCTGCTGGCGACCTCGGGCCTGCTGGTCCAGTTCGGCCTGCAGGCGATCATCAATATGGCCTCGACGCTGCGCATGATGCCGACCAAGGGCATGACCCTGCCGTTCATTTCCTATGGCGGTTCCTCGACCCTGGCGCTGGCGCTGGGCATGGGGATGGTGCTGGCCCTGTCGCGCACCCGCTATGGCAAGGAGGAGATGATATGACGGCATGGGCTCAGCACATGCCGCGAGCGCGACTGCGCGACCGCGCAGCGACGACGAGACCTTCGGTCGAGGAGGGAAGCCGGAGCGAAGCCAAGCGTGCGGAGGCGCGCGCCCGGCGTCTGAGGGGCAATGATGAATAACCTCAAGCCTCTGATCTTGCTGACGGCCGGGGGGACCGGCGGGCATGTGTTCCCGGCGGAAGCGCTGGCGACTGAGCTGTCGAAGCGCGGCCATAAGCTGGCCTTCGTCACCGACCGCCGCGGCGCTGCCTATGGCGGGAGCTTGGGCGCTCTCGACACCTATCGCATCTCGGGTGGCGGCATCGCCGGCAAGAGCCCGGTGAAGCGCCTGAAATCGATGGGCTCGCTGGTGGCCGGCTATTTCCAGGCCCGTTCGCTGATCCGCCGCCTGAAGCCGGCCGCCGTGATCGGCTTCGGCGGCTATGCCTCGGTGCCGGCGGTGCTGGCGGCCAGTCACATGGGCGTGCCCTCGGCGGTGCATGAGCAGAATGCCGTGCTGGGCCGCGCCAACCGCCTGCTGGCCGGCGGCGCCGCCCGCATCGCCACCTCGTTCGGCGAAACCGGCAAGGTCGCCGCCGCCTGGCAGCAAAAAGTCCGTCATGTCGGAAACCCGGTGCGCGGGCCGATCCTGGCCGTCCGCGAGCAGGCCTATCCGCCGGCCGACGGCTCCGTGACTATTTTGGTCACTGGCGGTTCGCAGGGCGCTAAGGCTTTCTCTGACCTGCTGCCCCAGGCGCTGATCCGTTTGCCGGAAGAGCTTCAGCGCCGCATCACGGTCCACCAGCAGTGCAAGGCTGAAGATATCGAGCGCGTGACGATTTTGTACAAAGAGCATGGCATCGCCGCCGATCTGCAGTCCTTCTTCAACGATGTCCCGGCCCGTCTGGCCGCCGCCCATCTGGTGATCTGCCGCTCCGGCGCCTCGACGGTCGCCGAGCTGGCCGTCGCCGGCCGCCCGGCCGTTCTCATTCCCTATCCCCATGCCATCGACGACCACCAGACCGCCAATGCCCGCGCCTTCGCGCGTCATGGCGCCGGGTGGGTGATGCCGCAGGATACGCTGACCTCCGACAGTCTCGCCGCCAAGCTCGGCGCGCTGCTGACCTCGCCCGCCGACCTGGCGGACGCGGCCGGCAAGGCGCGGGCCGAGGGGATTCCGGAGGCGGCAGAGCGGCTCGCCGATCTGATGGCTGATCTTGCGGAGTCCAAGTCATGAGCAGCCTTCCTCTCACTATCGGTGTAATCCATTTCGTCGGCATCGGCGGCATCGGCATGAGCGGCATCGCCGAGGTCATGCACAATCTCGGCTACCGTGTGCAGGGCTCGGATATCGCCTCGTCCGCCAATGTGAAGCGCCTGGAAAATCTCGGCATCAAGGTGTCGGTCGGCCATGCGGCGGAGAATCTGGGCGAGGCCCGCGTCGTGGTGATCAGTTCGGCAGTCAAGGCCGACAATCCGGAAGTGGTGGCCGCCCGCGCCAGCCTGATCCCGGTGGTGCGCCGCGCCGAAATGCTGGCCGAGCTGATGCGCCTGAAATGGGCGATCGCCATCGGCGGCACTCACGGCAAGACCACCACCACCTCGATGATCGCGGCGATGCTGGACGAAGCCGGCACCGATCCGACCGTCATCAATGGCGGCATCATCAACGCCTATGGCACCAATGCCCGCCTGGGCGCCGGCGAATGGGCGGTGGTCGAGGCCGATGAGTCCGACGGCACCTTCATGAAGCTGCCGGCCACCATCGCCGTGGTCACCAACATCGATCCCGAGCATCTCGATTTCTACGGCACCTTCGACAAGGTGCGCGACGCCTTCCGCATCTTCGTCGAGAACATTCCGTTCTATGGCTTCGCGGCGCTCTGCGTCGATCATCCGGAAGTGCAGGCGCTGATCGGCCGCATCTCGGATCGCAAGATCATCTCCTACGGCTTCAACCCGCAGGCCGATGTGCGCGCCGACAATCTGACCATCGGCGGCGACGGCGCCCATTACGACGTGGTGATCACCGACCGCCCGACCGGCGAGGTGCGCCGCATCGACAACGTATTCCTGCCGATGTTCGGCCAGCACAATGTGCAGAACTCGCTGGCCGCCGTGGTCGTCGCGACCCAGCTGAAATTCTCCGACGAGGTGATCAGGAAGGGCCTGGCCGGCTTCTCGGGCGTCAAGCGCCGCTTCACCAAGACCGGCGTCAGCGGCGGCGTGACCGTGATCGACGATTACGGCCATCACCCGGTCGAGATCGCCGCGGTGCTGCGCGCCGCCCGCTCGGCGACCCAGAACAAGGTGATCGCGGTGGTGCAGCCGCATCGTTATTCGCGCCTGTCGAACCTGTTCGAGGAATTCTGCACCTGCTTCAACGACGCCGATCTGGTGATCGTCGCCGATGTCTATGCCGCAGGCGAATCGCCGATCGAAGGCGCCAGCCGCGACAGCCTGGTCGAAGGCCTGCTGGCGCACGGCCATCGCCGCGCCATGCCGCTGCCCTCGGCCGCCGAGCTGCCGCAGATGATCCTGGACCTGGCGCAGCCCGGCGATTTCGTCGTTTGCCTCGGCGCCGGCAACATCACCGCCTGGGCCAATGCGCTGCCGGCCGAGCTCGACCAGTTGCGGGGAGGCCGGGCGTGACCATGATCAGCCGCCTCCGCCTCATCGACCGACTGCCCGCCGTGCGCGGCGAGATGACCGCGGATGCGTCCCTGGCCGAATACACCTGGTTCCGTGTCGGCGGCCCTGCCGACGCGCTGTTCCAGCCTGCCGACCTCGATGACCTGATCGATTTCCTCGCCGCCAAGCCGGCCGACGTGCCGGTCACCGTGATCGGCGTCGGCTCGAACCTGCTGGTGCGCGACGGCGGCGTGCGCGGCGTGGTGATCCGCCTGGGCCGTCCGTTCGCGAAGATCGAGCGGGCCGGCGAGCAGAGTCTGCGCGTCGGCGCCGGCGCCATCGACCCGGCGGTCTCGGCCTTCGCCCGCGATCTCGGCCTGGCCGGCCTGGAATTCCTGACCGGCGTGCCCGGCACCATCGGCGGCGCGCTGCGCATGAATGCCGGCGCCTACGGCGGCGACATGCAGCAGATCACCGTCTCGGCGACCCTGCTGACCCCGGCCGGCGATATCCGGGAACTGACCGCCGAGGAGATCGGCTTCTCCTACCGCCATACCGACGTGCCCGAGGATTGGGTTTTCGTCGCGGCGATCCTGCGCGGCCATGCCGGCGACACCGCCGAGATCGCCGCCAAGATGGCCGAGATCCGCGCGTCGCGCGAAGACAGCCAGCCGCTGCGCACCCGCACGGGCGGGTCGACCTTCGCCAATCCGCCCGGCAACAGCGCCTGGAAGCTGGTCGACGAGGCCGGTTGCCGCGGCCTGAAAATCGGCGGGGCGCAGGTGTCCGAGAAACATTGCAACTTCCTGCTCAATCTTGGCGATGCGACCGCCGCCGACATCGAAAATCTCGGTGAAGAGGTGCGCGCCCGCGTCAAGGCGCGGAGCGGAATAGAGCTGCGCTGGGAAATCCGCCGCATAGGAGAGCCGTCATGAGCAAACGTGTAGTGGTTCTCATGGGTGGCTTCTCCGCGGAACGCGAAGTCTCGCTGGCTTCGGGCGCCGCTTGCGCCGCCGCGCTGGAAAAGGCCGGCTATGCGGTCGCCACCATCGATGTGCGCCGCGACCTGCAGACCCTGGTCGCCGGCCTCGAAGCGGCCCAACCCTGGGTGGTGTTCAACGCCCTGCATGGCCGTTTCGGCGAGGATGGCCGCATCCAGTCGATCCTCGATCTGATGAAGATCCCCTACACCCATTCCGGTGTGCTGGCGTCGGCCCTGGCGATGGACAAGCCGGCCGCCAAGAAGGTGTTCTCGGCCGCCGGCATTCCGGTCGCCGAAGGCCGCGTGGTCAGCAAGGCCGAAGTGCTGGCCGGCGACGTGCTGCCGCGCCCCTATGTGCTGAAGCCGCTCAATGAAGGCTCGTCGGTCGGCGTCCATATCGTGCGGGACGGCGACAACGTCAATCCGCTGGCCGAGGAAGACTGGAGCTTCGGCGATTTCGTGCTGGCCGAGCGCTTCATTCCCGGCCGCGAGATTACCGTCGCCGTCATGGGCGACCGCGCTCTGGGCGCCACCGAGATCACCTCCGAGCGCGGCTTCTACGATTACGAAGCCAAATATAGCCCGGGCGGCTCGGTCCATCTGTGCCCGGCGCCGCTGCCGCCGCAAGCCTATGACGACGCGCTGATCCTGGCGCTGAAGGCGCATCAGGCGCTGGGCTGCCGCGGCGTGTCGCGCGCCGACCTGCGCTATGACGACACCCAGCCCGATCAGCCCGGCCGCTTCTACATGCTGGAGGTCAATACCCAGCCCGGCATGACACAGACCTCGCTGGTGCCCGAACTCGCCGCTTATGCCGGCATGAGCTTCGTCGAACTGGTGACCTGGATGGTGGAGAACGCGAAATGCGATCCGTAACCCTGCAAGTCGACGACCGTCCGGTCCTGTCCGGGCGCGGCAAGCCGAAGGCGGCGCCGCAGCCCCGCAAGGCCAAGGCCGCGTCTTCCTCGCCGCGCTTCAGGCTGTCCTGGCCGCGCTCCTTGCGCTCGCGCTCGATGCGCCGCGCGGTGCTGGCCGGCGGCGGCGGTCTGCTGCTGTTGCTGGCGGTCGCCTTGTTCCCCGGCAAGAAGGTGATGAACCAGCTGGTTTCCTGGTCGGGCCAGGCCGGCTACCGCGTCGACGACATTTTCGTCGAGGGCCGCGTCCGCACGCCGCGCGACCAGCTGCTGGCCGCGCTGAACGTCAAGCGGGGCGACGCCATCCTGGCCGTCGACCTGACCGCCGCCCGCAAGCGCATCGAGGAAATTCCGTGGGTCCGCACCGCCGCCGTCGAGCGCCGGCTGCCCGACCAGATCCATATCCTGATCACCGAGCGTTCGCCGATCGCCCTGTGGCAGAACAATGGCCGCTATTTCCTGGTCGACCGCGAAGGCCAGATCGTCGGCGACCAGATCGACGATTATGCCGGCCTGCCGCTAACCGTGGGCGAGGGCGCCCCGGACCATGCCTCCGAGCTGGTCGCCATCCTCGAGTCCGAGCCGGCCCTCAAGGACCGCGTCAAGGCCGCCACCTGGATCGGCGACCGCCGCTGGAACGTGATGCTCGACCGCACCCCGGACGGCATCGAAGTGCGCCTGCCGGAAGACGATCCGGAAGCCGCCTGGCACGACCTCGCCCGCCTCGACCGCGAGCAGAGCCTGCTGGAGCGCCAGGTCAGCGTCGTCGATATGCGCCTGCCCGACCGTCTGGTGCTGCGCGCCGCCAATGCTCCGCGCGAGCAGGCGGCCGGCCCCAAGAAGAAACCCTCGAACGGAAAGGACGCGTAAGCTCCCATGTCGAAGCCCAAGCTCCGCCACGGATTGATCGCTGCGCTGGATGTCGGCACCACCAAGGTGTGCTGCTTCATCGCGCGCGCCAATGATGACGGCAGCCTGAAGGTGCTCGGCATCGGGCACCAGCTGTCGCGCGGCATGCGCAATGGCGCCGTGGTCGACATGGACGAAGCCGAGACGGCGATCCGCGCCACCGTCGATGCCGCCGAGCAGATGGCCGAGGAGCGTATCCGCGAGGTGATCCTCAACGTCTCGGGCGGCCAGCCCAACTCGACCAACCTGACGGTCGAGGTGGCGCTGAACGGCCATGAGATCGGCGAGGCCGACATCCGCCGCATGCTGGACCATGCCCGCAACCATAATCCGGCGGGCGGCCAGGAGCTGGTCCATTCGATCCCGGTCGGTTTCACCGTGGACGGCAATGAAGGCATCCGCGATCCGCGCGGCATGTTCGGAGAAAGCCTGGCGGTCACCCTGCATCTGGTGACGGCGGCGCCCGGCCCGCTGCGCAATCTGTCGACCGTGGTGCATCGCTGCCATCTCGACATCGAGACCCGCGTCGCCTCGGCCTATGCGTCCGCCCTGGCCTGCCTGGTCGATGACGAGAAGGAGCTGGGCGTCACCTGCATCGACATGGGCGGCGGCACCACCTCGATCGCCGTCTTCCAGGGCGGCCATCTGGTCTATACCGACAGCATCCCGATCGGCGGCCTGCATGTCACCAACGACATCGCCCGCGGCCTGTCGACCCCGCTAACCCAGGCGGAGCGCATGAAGACGCTGTATGGCAGCGTCATCGCCTCCCCGTCCGACGACCGCGAAATCCTCAAGGTGCCGCTGGTCGGCGAGGACGATGACGGCGCCACCAACCAGGTGCCGCGCTCGATGCTGGTGCAGATCATCCAGCCGCGCCTGGAAGAGACCTTCGAAATGGTGCGCTCGCGGCTCGAAGCCGCCGGGCTCGACAAGGCGGCTGGCCGCCGCGTCGTGCTGACCGGCGGCGCCGCGCAGTTGCAGGGCGTGCGCGATCTGGCCGCGCTGGTGCTCGACAAGCAGGTGCGGCTCGGCCGCCCGGTCGGGCTGCAGGGCCTGCCGGAAGCGACCGGCGGTCCGGCCTTCTCGGCCTGCGCCGGCCTGCTGCGTTTCGGTTTGCAGAATTACAACGCCGAGTCCCAGTCCAAGGCGGCGCGGCGGCCGGAGCCCGAACCGGGCGACGGCAAGCTGGCCCGGATCGGGTCCTGGTTACGGAAGAACTTTTAGGTTTCAAGAGCGGAGGTGTCACGATGATCAATTTCCAACCCACCGGTAACAACGGTCTGGCCCCGAAGATCACCGTCATCGGTGTCGGCGGCGCCGGCGGCAACGCGGTCAACAACATGATCCAGTCGCATCTGGAAGGCGTCGAATTCATCGTCGCCAACACCGATGCGCAGGCGATGGCGCAGTCGCGCGCCGACCGCCGCATCCAGCTGGGTGATCAGATCACCCAGGGCCTGGGTGCCGGCGCCCGCCCGGACATCGGCCGCGCCGCGGCCGAAGAGACCATGGAAGAGATCATCCAGCAGCTGGGCGGCTCGAACATGGTGTTCATCACCGCCGGCATGGGCGGCGGCACCGGCACCGGCGCCGCTCCGGTCATCGCGGCCGCCGCGCGTGAGCACGGCATCCTGACCGTCGGCGTGGTGACCAAGCCCTTCCACTTCGAAGGCCAGCACCGCATGCGCCTGGCGGAAGCCGGCATCGAGGAGCTGTCGCGCTATGTCGACACCCTGATCATCATCCCGAACCAGAACCTGTTCCGTGTCGCCTCGGAAAAGACCACCTTCGCCGACGCCTTCAAGATGGCCGACGATGTGCTCTATTCCGGCGTGCGCGGCGTCACCGACCTGATGATCATGCCCGGCCTGATCAATCTCGACTTCGCCGACATCCGCACCGTGATGGGCGAGATGGGCAAGGCGATGATGGGCACCGGCGAAGCGACCGGCGAGCGCCGCGCCATGGAGGCCGCCGAGGCCGCCATCAACAACCCGCTGCTGGAAGACATCTCGATGAAGGGCGCCCGCGGCGTCCTGATCAACATCACCGGCGGCATGGACATGACCCTGTTCGAAGTCGACGAGGCGGCCAACCGCATCCGCGACGAGGTCGATCCCGATGCCAACATCATCTTCGGCTCGACCTTCGACGAGAAGCTGCAGGGCAAGATGCGCGTTTCGGTCGTCGCCACCGGCATCGAAGCGGCGGCCCAGGTGATGCCGAAGCCGACCCTGATCTCGCTGGTCGACCAGAAGCGCGCCGCGGCTCCGGCCTCGATCCATTCGCTGCAGCAGGCCACCGCGCCGCTCGCCGCGATGAAGCCGACCCTGGCCGAGCGCGTCGCCGGCACCTCGCATGTGTTCCATGGCTCGGCCGCCGTCGCCCAGCCGGTGGCGCAGATGCAGGAAGAGGCCGTGCTCGAAGTCCCGGCCGCCACCGCCGCGCCCGAAGCGACGCTGAGCCAGCTGGCCGAACAGATCGCCCGCGTCGAGGAAGAGGTCTTGTCGGTCCCGCCGAGCACCCCGGCCGCTCCGGTCGCCGCCGAGCCGGCCATGGCGCCCCGCGCCGAGCCGACCATGACCGTGCGTCGCGACATGCCCTCGCAGGGCAGCCTGCGCATGGACATGCCGGCCGCGACCCCGCGTGAGCGTCTGGCCGATCTGCGCATCGACCGCACGCTCGATCGCCCTGGCGCGGCGGCTTCGCAGCAGCCGGCCGCTCCGGCCGCCGAAGAGCCGGCCGCCGAGCAGCCGGCTCCCAAGCCGGGCCTGTTCAGCCGCTGGACCTCGCCGCGTCCGGCCGCTCAGCCGATGCAGCAGCGCACCGAGCCCAAGGCTCCGATGGCTCCGGCCCCGCGCGCCGAGGCTCCGGCCCCCGCCGCCCGTCCGGCCGCTCCGGCGCCCCGCACCGCCGCCGATCTGTCGGCGACCCGGGTCAGCCCGTCCGACCGCCTGACCACCTCGAAGGCGGAAGAAGACCTGCTGGACATTCCGGCCTTCCTGCGCCGCCAGGCCAACTGAACAAGTAAGAAAGTCCTGTAAAAGACTGAAGGCCATCAAGGGGAGACCCTTGGTGGCCTTTTCTTTTAGCGTTATCTTCTTCCCATGATTCAGCGTCACACGACTCCGCCGTCCCTGGCCGAGCTCGAAAACATCGCCGCTATCGAATTCGAGCGGATTCCCGACGAACTCCGCCAGCATCTCGGGGCGATTCTGTTTCGTGTCGAGGATTTTCCCGACGAGGAAACCGAGGAGGAGATGGAGCTGGAAAGCCCCTTCGACCTGCTGGGCCTCTATCGCGGCGTCGCCCTGCCGCGCCAGTCGGTGTTCGACGTGCGGACCACGCCGGACATGATCTTTCTCTATCGCCGGCCGATCCTCGATTACTGGTGCGAGACCGGGCAGGACCTCAATGAGGTGATCCGCCATGTGCTGATCCATGAGATCGGGCACCATTTCGGCTTCAGCGACGAGGATATGGAGCGCATCGAGCACGAATGAGGAAAGAAGGAGGAGGCCGGACCGGGGAAGCGTGGTCCGGCCTCCGAATTCTCAGGGAGGATAACGACGTTGCCGACGCCCGATCAGGGCAGGATCACCGCGGCGGCAAGTCGCAGAAGCCGATCGCTGGCAAAGGTCGAAGCCAGAATTCCGGCCGTCAGCAAGGCATTGATGACGGCGATATGAGACAGGAACTGCATGGCATCGACCCCCGTGCGATTGGCGACGGGATCAGCATTGCGCCGAGGCGGAGGCGGGGCCTGTCCCCAAATGGGGAGCCGGCCGTCATTTTTCTGTAAAGATTTGTAGGGGAGATGTCGCGGAATTCGCCAAATACTGGTGGTTTCGCTCATCGGGAAAACAAGTGAAAGCCAGGGATTCCGCGGGTTTTGCCGTTGGCACGGTTCGTGAATTGGGGCTTGGCAGATCAATTCGTATCTCGGGGGAACCTTTATGCTCAGCCTGTCCCATGTGACCCACGTCTATGCCAACGGCACCAAGGCGCTCGCCGACGTCTCGCTCGATATTCCCAAGGGGATGTACGGGCTGCTCGGGCCGAACGGGGCGGGCAAATCGACCCTGATGCGCTGCATCGCCACCCTGCAGAGCCCCAGCCAGGGCGACATCCGCTTCGGCGACATCGACGTGGTCAAGGAACCGTCGCGGCTGCGCGCCACGTTGGGCTATCTGCCGCAGGAATTCGGCGTCTATCCGCGCGTCTCGGCCTATGACCTGCTCGACCATCTGGCTGTGCTGAAGGGCTTCTCGAAGGCAGGCGAGCGCAAGGAGCAGGTCGAGGCCCTGCTCAACCAGGTCAATCTGTGGAGTGTTCGCAAGCGCGCCGTCGCCGGTTTCTCGGGCGGCATGCGCCAGCGCTTCGGCATCGCCCAGGCGCTGCTCGGCAATCCGTCTTTGGTGATCGTTGACGAGCCGACCGCCGGCCTCGACCCCGAGGAGCGCAACCGCTTCAACAATCTGCTGTCCGAGATCGGCGAGAATGTGGTGGTGATCCTGTCCACCCACATCGTCGAGGACGTCGCCGATCTATGCGCCCGCATGGCGATCATCGCCGGCGGACGCATCGTGCTGGAGGGCACGCCCGATGATCTGATCGGCGGCATGAAGGGGCGCATCTGGCGCCGCACCATCGAAAAGGAATCGCTGGCTGACTTCCAGTCGCGCCTGGCCGTCATCTCGAACCGCCTGAAGGGCGGACAGACGGTGATCCATGTGCTGGCCGACGATAGGCCGGAAGGCGGTTTCGAGCCGGTCGAGGGCGGCCTGGAAGATCTCTATTTCGCGACTCTCGACGGCCAGCGCCGCCAGACCTCGGTCTGAGGAGCCCTGCCATGCTGTTCAAGATCGCCGGCTTCGAGCTGCGCTACCAGCTGCGTTCGCCCTTATTCCTGGTGGGCTTCGCCATTTTCTTCCTGCTGACCTTCGGCTCGGTCACCATCGACCAGATCCAGATCGGCGCGCGCGGCAACGTCAACGTCAACTCACCCTACGCGCTGCTGCAGACCACCGGCATCATGTCGGTGTTCGCCGTCTTCATCGTCACCGCCTTTGTCGCCAATGTGGTGATCCGCGACGAGGAGACCGGCTTCGCGCCGATCCTCTATTCGACGCGCCTCACCAAGGGCAGCTATCTGGGCGGGCGCTTCCTCGGCGCCATGATCGTCGCCACTCTGCTGCTGGCCAGCGTACCGCTGGCCTTCATGGCGGGATCGGCGATGCCCTGGCTCGACCATGAGAAGGTCGGGCCATTCGTCCTGAACCACTATCTCTATGCCCTGTTCCTGTTCGGATTACCGACCTTACTGGTGACCGGCGCGAGCTTCTTCAGCCTGGCCACCGTGACCCGCTCGATGATGTGGTCCTATGTCGGGGCGGTGGCGTTCATCACCCTCTATTTCACCGCGACCTTGCTGCTGAAGGACCCGGCCTACGATCACATCGTGGCGCTGCTCGATCCGTTCGGCCTGTCGACGCTGGATCTGATCAGCAAATATTGGACGGCGTCCGAGCGCAATACGCTGCTGCCGGCGATGAACGGGGTGATGCTGGAAAACCGGCTGATCTGGATCGGCGCCGCGGCGGCGATGTTCGTCCTGGCCTGCGTGCTGTTCCGCTTCGAGACCAAGGGCGGGCGGCGGCGCAAGGATGAGCCTGCCGATGCTTCGGCGCCGCCGCCGGTCGCCGCGGTCCGGCTGGCACGCCCGGTGGGCGACCATGGCTGGGCGGCCTTCACCGCGCTGACCCGCTTCGAGATGGCGGGCGTGTTCAAAAGCCCGGCCTTCTTCGTGCTGCTGGCGATCGGCGTGCTGAACAGCTGGGCCTCTTTCGCCGATGTGATCACCGACCGTGACATCGATTATCTGCCGGTGACCCGCGCCATGGTCGAGGCGCTGAAGGGCGCCTTCACCTTCATCCCGCTGATCATCGCCATCTACTATGCCGGCGAGCTGGTCTGGCGCGACCGCGAGCGGCGCATCCACGAGATCGTCGACGCGACCCCGGCCCCCAGCTGGACCATGCTGGTGCCCAAGGTGCTGGCGATCGGGCTGGTGCTGGCGTCGACCCTGGCGGTCGGCGCGCTGGCCGCCATCCTTTTCCAGCTGGCGCATGGCTACTCGCGGGTCGAGGTCCTGCATTACGTGACCTGGTTCCTGATCCCGGAAACCGTGACCGCCTGGCTGCTGGCGGTGCTGGCGGTGTTCGTGCAGTCGCTGGTGCCGCACAAAGCCATCGGCTGGGCGGTGATGCTGCTCTACATCGTGGCCCGCGTCACCCTGGGCAATCTCGGCTATGAGCATGGTCTCTACCGTTATGCCCATGTCATCCGCGTGCCGCTGTCCGACATGAACGGTCTGGGCCGCTTCTGGATCGGCCAGTTCTGGTTCGACGTCTATTGGGGCGCCTTCGCCGTCATCCTGATGGTGGTTTCCCATCTGTTGTGGCGGCGCGGCGCCGAGGTGCGCTTCACGGCGCGCCTCGCGCGGATGCGGAGCAACCTGACCGGTGGTCCGGCGGTCGTCCTGACCGTGGCGGTCCTGACGATGTGGGGCACGGCGGTCGAAATCTTCGACAACACCAATGTGCTGAACGACTATTCCGCTTACACCAAGCTGGCCACCGAGCGCTACCTCGCCGACTATGAGAAGGCGCTGTGGCAATACCATGCCGTGCCGCAGCCCAAGATCGTCGCGGTCACGCTGAACGTGGCGTTGCATCCCAAGGAGGTGAGGGCCGAAACCGAGGGTTCCTACGTCATCGAGAACCGCACCGGGCAGCCTTTGTCCGAGTTTCACATCCGCTGGCTGAGGCCGACCCGCCTGGAAGCGCTGGAGGTCGGCGATGCCACCCTGGAAAAGGAATACAAGGAGTTCGGCTATCGCATCTACCGCTTCGCCCAGCCGATGGCGCCGGGCGAGCGGCGGACCATCAGGTTCCGCACGGTGCTGGAGGAAAAGGGCTTCCCCAATAGCGCGCCGCTGACCCGCATCGTCGAGAATGGCAGCTTCCTCGACAACCAGCAGATCGCGCCGCATCTCGGCATGAATGAGGGCGGCTTGCTGACCGACCGCGGCAAGCGGCGTAAATATGGCCTCGACGTGGACGCCCTGCGGCCGGCCAAGCTGGAAGACGAAAGCGCCGATGCCGCCAGCATCATCGGCGGCGACAGCGACTGGGTCGATGCCCAGATCACCTTGTCGACCGACGCCGACCAGGTTCCGCTGGCGCCCGGCTATACCCTCAGCGACGAGACCAGGGACGGGCGGCGCACCATCGTCACCCACACCGAGGCGCCGATCCTCAATTTCTTCTCGCTGCAATCGGCGCGTTACGCCATCGCCAAGGACGTGTGGCATGGCGCCGATGGGCAGAACGTCGATCTGGCGGTCTATTACCATCCCGACCATCCCTACAACGTCCAGCGCATCATCACGGCGATGAAGGCGTCGCTCGACGTCTTCACCCAGGATTTCTCGCCCTATCAGTTCCATCAGCTGCGAATCCTCGAATTCCCCGCCTATGAGCGCTTCGCCCAGTCCTTCGCCAATACGATCCCCTTCTCGGAATCGATCGGCTTCGTGCAGGACTTCAAGGACGAGCAGGCTGACGAGAAGGTCGATCTGGTCACCTTCGTCACCGCCCACGAGATCGGCCATCAATGGTGGGCGCATCAGGTGATCGGCGCCGACAAGCAGGGCGCGACCATGCTGGACGAGACCTTCGCCCAATATTCCGCTTTGCTGGTGATGGAGAAGCTTTACGGCAAGGACCAGATCCGCAAGTTCCTGAAGAGCAATCTCGACGATTACCTGCGGAACCGCGGTACCGAAGCGGTCGAGGAATTGCCGCTCGACCGCGTCGAAAACCAGCCCTACATCCATTACCGCAAGGGCGCGGTCGAGATGTATTGGCTGAAGGAAACGGTCGGCGAGGAGAAGGTGAATGCGGCTTTGCGCAAGCTGCTGGCCAAATATGCCTTCAAGGCGGCGCCCTATCCTTCGACCACCGACTTCCTGGCCATGCTGAAGGAAGAAGCCGGCCCGGCCTTCACCCAGCAGATCGACGATCAGTTCGACCGCATCACGCTCTACGACCTCAAGGCGACCGACGCCAAGGGCCGGAAGCGCGAGGATGGGAAGTATGAGGTCACCTTCACCGTCGAGGCCAAGAAGCTTTACGCCGACGGCCAGGGCAAGGAAACCGAACAGCCGCTCGACGAAGCCTTCGACGTGGGCGCCTTCACGGTCGAGCCGGGCAAGAAAGGCTACACCAAGGAGGCCGTGCTCGATGTCGAACGCCGGCCGCTGAAGAGCGGCAAGCAGGAGGTGACTTTGGTGCTGGAGAAGGAACCGAAGCTGGTCGGGATCGACCCCTTCAACAAGCGGATCGACCGGAATTCGGACGACAATCTGACGCCGGTGTCGATGCAGTAGGGGTTGTTCCGCCAATCCACGCGGGGCGGGTGGCGGGTTAACCTTTCTTGGCGGCGAAGTCTTCGTGGTGATCGGCGCTGTTTTTTACCACGGAGACACGAAGACACGGAGGAAAAGGGAGGAAAAGCGCCGCAGGCAATCTTGGCCCTGACCGGATGTTGATCTGGAAAGAGAAATGACTGCGCTGCGCGCTTTTTCCTTCTCCGTGTTCCTTCGTGTCTTCGTGGTGAAATCAAGCGTTCGAACGACCGCGATGATGCCCGTCAATTCTCAATCTATTCAGCTGCTTCAGCCTGGAACAGCTTGAGTGCCGCGGTCGTCTCGATGGCCCTGCGGCGAACTTCGTCGAGCGACCAATCGACCAGCAATTTACCATCGCGCCAGACGCTTTTGAGCTGGTTCTCCCGCCCGGCCAGCTCGTCGGCGCGGATGGTCTGCCAGCCATTGCCGGCGCGCACCACCGCCACCCGCCCGGCGCGCGAGCGCTTGGAGGGGTCGGTGGCCGGCTCCTTATAGACGTCGGTCCAATCGGCGCCGCTCATCTTCACGGCATTGGCCTTCATGGCGAAGCGCAGCGTGTCGCGGTTCAGCACCTGCAGCAGGGCGCCGCCCATGCCGAAGGTGACGTTCTCGGCGGAAATGCCCTCGGCCAGCAGCTGGTCGAGGATCTCGCGGATGGTTGAGAGGGTGACGCCGTCGCCCTGGATCACGCGGATCTTGGGGTTCAGCACCAGATAGCCCGTGGCGTTGCGGGTGGCGCCGAAGGCTGTGATCAGCCGCTTGATGGTCTCGATCACCACGGTGCGCGGGTCGCCGGAATCCGGGCGCACCACCAGGGTGGCGTTCATCGACAGGATCTTGTCGCGCAATTCTTCGCCGAAGATATGCGTAACCGCATTGGCGAGGTCATAGCTGTCCGAGACGATCGACAGCAGCGGCCCGGCGCCGAAGCGGTCGAGCATGTTCTCATAGGCCGCGCGTTCCTCATCACGGCCCCAGGTGGTGATGGTGCTGTGCTCGGCGGCGGGGATCGAGAAACCGGCCATGCCGGCGCCATACCAGCGCCGCGCCGCCATCAGAGCGGCCAGCGTGTCGGTGCCGCTGAAATTGACCAGATGGGCCAGGCCGCCGATGCCGGCGCTTTCCTGCGACGAGACGCCGCGGGCGCCGAAATCGTGCAGCTTGAAGGGCAGGGCCTCGGCCGCATGGTCGGAGGATTTCTCCAAGGCCTGTGCGATCACCTGCTTGCAGGACCAGGAATAGGTGGCGACGGTGGTCGGATACCAGATGGCGCGCAGCAGCGCCGTCTCGATATAGCTGGGCAGCCAGGGCAAAGCCGGGTCGGTATTATCGATCTGCACCAAAGCCGTGCCGCGCGGCACGATGGAGCCTTCCGGCAGGGCCTGGATGTCGAGCGGCAGCAGGCCGCCATGCTGGTCGAGGATGCGCCGCCAGCCATCCTCATTGAAGGGCAGGCCGTGCGCGGTCAGCACCTCGCGCGCCTCGTCGATGTCGGCAGCATCGATCGGCCGCGACAGATATTCCTTCAGAAACGCCTGCAGCCCGAAGAACAGCACATCGGGATAAGGCGCGCCGGCCTTGCCTGCCCTTGGCTCGACATAGAACGAGGTGGTCTCGGCCTCTGGCGGATATTGCAGGTAATGGCTGCTCTTATAGCTGTCGGCATTGAGGATGAGATTGCCATGTACGGCTCGGGTGTTCCCCACGGACATGGCACTCTCCTCGACAGACGGCCGGTCTCAGCCGACGAAGCGGACGTCGACCACTTCGTACTGGCGCGAGCCGCCCGGCGAGCTGACCTCGACGGAATCGCCGATATGCTTGCCGATCAGGGCGCGCGCCAGCGGCGAATGCACCGAAATACGGCCAGCGCTGATGTCGGCCTCATGGGCGCCGACGATCTGGTAGATGCTCTCATCGTCGCTGTCCTCGTCGGCCAGCGTCACCGTGGCGCCGAAACGCACCGTGTCGCCCGACAGGGACTTGGCGTCGATCACCTGCGCGCGGCTGATGATGTCTTCCAGCTCGGTGATGCGCCCTTCGATGAACCCCTGACGCTCGCGCGCGGCGGTATATTCGGCGTTTTCCGACAAATCGCCATGTTCGCGGGCCTCGGCGATCGCGCGGATGACCGCGGGACGCTCGATCTGCTTCAGGTTCTTAAGTTCATGCTCCAGGACAACCAAACCGCCCGGAGTCATCGGAATCTTTTCCATCCGTCTTTCCCGTTATATGCCGCCCTCAAATCCAGGGCGGATCAGAAGGACCCACTAAGATATGTCTGCAGCGGGGTAACATCAAGGGTGCCTCCGCGCAGCGCTTCGATAGCATCGACCGCCGCCTGGGCACCCGCCAGCGTCGTGTAATGGCAGATGCTGTGGGTCAGCGCGGTGCGGCGGATCGAGAAGCTGTCGGAGACCGCCAGCGCCCCTTCGGTGGTGTTGACCACCAACTGCACCTGGCCCGACAGCATGGCGTCGACGCAATGCGGACGGCCTTCCAGCACCTTGTTGACGGTACCCACTTCGATCCCGGCATTGCGCAGATAGGTCGCGGTGCCGTGGGTGGCGATCACCTTGAAGCCCAGCGCCGTCAGGCGGCGCGCCACGTCGACCAGGCCCGGCTTGTCGGTTTCGCGCACCGACAGGAAGGCGGTGCCCTCGGCCGGCAGGCGCATGCCGGACGCCAGCTGCGACTTGGCGAAGGCGCGGCCGAAATTGGCGTCGATGCCCATCACTTCGCCGGTCGACTTCATTTCCGGCCCGAGCAGGATGTCGACGCCGGGGAAGCGGGCGAAGGGGAACACGGCCTCTTTGACCGCGACATGCTTCAGCGGCTTTTCGACCAGATTGAACGAGGCCAGGCTTTCCCCCGCCATGACGCGCGAGGCGATCTTGGCGATCGGGATGCCGGTCGCCTTGGCGACGAACGGCACCGTGCGGCTGGCGCGCGGATTGACTTCGAGCAGATAGATGTCGCCGTCCTTGACCGCGAACTGCACGTTCATCAGGCCGACCACGTTCAGGGCGCGGGCCAGCAGCGTGGTCTGGCGCTTGATCTCGTCGACCACGCCGGGCGCCAGGCTGTAGGGCGGCAGGGCGCAGGCGCAATCGCCCGAATGGATGCCGGCCTCTTCGATATGTTCCATGATGCCGGCGACGAACACGTCCTTGCCGTCGGCCAGGCAGTCGACGTCGACTTCCGAGGCGTCGGACAGGTAACGGTCGATCAGCACCGGATTGTTGCCGGTCACCGACACCGCCTCGATCATGTAGCGTTCGAGCCCGGCATGGTCATGGACGATGCGCATGGCGCGGCCTCCCAGCACGTAAGACGGGCGGATCACCACCGGATAGCCGATCTTCTCGGCCACGGCCTTGGCTTCGGCCAGGGTGCGCGCCGTGCCGTTGGCCGGCTGGCGCAGGCCCAGCTCCTGCAGCAGAACCTGGAAGCGCTCGCGGTCCTCGGCCAGGTCGATGGCGTCGGGCGAGGTGCCGAGGATCGGAATTCCGGCCTGTTCCAGCGCGGCGGCCAGCTTCAGCGGCGTTTGGCCGCCGAACTGCACGATGCAGCCCAGCACCGTGCCGTTGGTCTGCTCCTTGCGGACCAGATCGATCACGGTCTCGGCGGTCAGCGGCTCGAAATAGAGGCGGTCCGAGGTGTCGTAATCGGTCGACACGGTTTCGGGGTTGCAGTTCACCATGATGGTCTCGCGGCCGGCCTCGGACAGGGCATAGGCGGCGTGGACGCAGCAATAATCGAACTCGATGCCCTGGCCGATGCGGTTCGGACCGCCGCCCAGGATGATCACCTTCTCGCGGTCGGTCGGCTCGGATTCGCACTCGGCCGGGGTGAAGCCGTCGCCCTCGTAGCAGCTATACATGTACGGGGTGCGCGAGGGGAATTCGGCGGCGCAGGTGTCGATGCGCTTATAGACCGGCACCACGCCCAGCTTTTCGCGGGTCGCGCGCACGTCGTCGGCGCTCTTGCCGGTCAGAGTGGCGAGGAACTGGTCGCCGAAGCCCATCTTCTTCAGACGCAGCAGCTCGGGCGCCTTCTTGGGCAGGCCGCTGGCGCGGATCTCGGCCTCGGCCTCGACCAGCTCCTTGATCTGTTCCAGGAACCAGGGGTCATAGGCGCAGCAAGCGTGGATCTCTTCGGTGGTCAGGCCATAGCGGAAGGCCTGGGCGATCACCAAGATGCGGTTGGCGCGCGGCTGGGCCAGGACGGCCTTGACGGCGTCCTTGTTCTTACCGCCGTCGGCACCGGGAATCTCGACCGGATCGAGTCCGGTCAGGCCGGTCTCCATCGAGCGCAGGCCCTTCTGCAGGCTTTCCTGGAAGGTACGGCCGATGCTCATCGCCTCGCCCACCGACTTCATCGAGGTGGTCAGGCCTTCATCGGCGCCGGGGAACTTCTCGAAGGTGAAGCGCGGGATCTTGGTGACGACGTAATCGATGGTCGGCTCGAACGAGGCCGGGGTGACGCCGGTGATGTCGTTGTCGAGTTCGTCCAGCGTATAGCCGACCGCCAGCTTGGCGGCGACCTTGGCGATGGGGAAGCCGGTCGCCTTCGACGCGAGCGCCGAGGAGCGCGACACGCGCGGATTCATCTCGATCACCACCATGCGGCCATCGGCCGGATTGACGGCGAACTGCACGTTCGAGCCGCCGGTATCGACGCCGATCTCGCGCAGCACCGCCAGCGAGGCGTTGCGCATGATCTGATATTCCTTGTCGGTCAAGGTCAGCGCCGGGGCCACGGTGACGGAATCGCCGGTGTGGATGCCCATCGGGTCGATATTCTCGATCGAGCAGATGATGATGCAGTTGTCCGCCTTGTCGCGGACGACCTCCATCTCATATTCCTTCCAGCCCAGCACCGATTCCTCGACCAGCACCTCGTGCACCGGGCTGGCCGCCAGGCCGCCCGAGACGATCTGCTCGAATTCCTCGGCGTTATAGGCGATGCCGCCGCCGGTGCCGGCCAGGGTGAAGCTGGGGCGGATGATCGAGGGCAGGCCGACGAAGGCCATGGCGTCGCGCGCCTCGGCGATGCTGCGCACCACCTTCGAGCGCGGGCTTTCCAGCCCGATCTTGTCCATCGCGTCGCGGAACAGCAGGCGGTCCTCGGCCTTGGCGATCACGTCGCGCTTGGCCGCGATCATCTCGACGCCGAACTTTTCCAGCGTGCCGTCGTCGGCCAAGGCCATCGCCGTGTTCAGCGCGGTCTGGCCGCCCATGGTCGGCAGCAGCGCGTCGGGGCGCTCCTTCTCGATGATGCGGGCGACGATTTCCGGGGTGATCGGCTCGATATAGGTCGCGTCGGCCAGGCCGGGGTCGGTCATGATGGTGGCCGGGTTGGAGTTCACCAGGATGACCCGGTAACCTTCGTCCTTCAGCGCCTTGCACGCCTGCACGCCGGAATAATCGAATTCACAGGCCTGACCGATGACGATCGGGCCGGCGCCGATGATGAGGATGGATTTGATATCGGTTCTACGGGGCATCTGTTAATCCAACTCAGCGCTTCATCAGACGGACGAATTTGTCGAACAGGTAATGGCTGTCCTGCGGGCCGGGGCTGGCTTCGGGGTGATATTGCACCGAGAAGACCGGCTTGCCCTCGACTTCCAGCCCTTCGACGCTGCCGTCGAACAGCGAGCGGTGGGTGACCTTCACCCCCTTGGGCAGGCTTTCCTCATTAACCACGAAGCCATGGTTCTGGCTGGTGATCTCGACCTTGCCGGTGTCGAGATCCTTGACCGGATGATTGGCGCCGCGATGGCCGATCGCCATCTTGCCGGTGGTGCCGCCCAGGGCGCGGGCCAGCATCTGATGGCCGAGGCAGATGCCGAACAGCGGCAGGCCGCTGTTCAGCACACCCTTGATCATCGGCTCGGCATAAACGCCGGTGGCGGCCGGATCGCCCGGGCCGTTGGTCAGGAACACGCCGTCGGGATTATGGCTCATCACCTGCTCGAAGGTGCTTTCGGCGGGAACCACGGTGACGCGGGCCCCGGCACTGGCCAGGCAGCGCAGGATGTTGCGCTTGGCGCCGTAATCGACGGCGACGACATGCACGTCCGGCTTGTCCTGGCGGCCATAGCCTTCGCCCAGGGTCCAGGTTGTCTCGTCCCAGCCATATTGCTGCGTGCAGCTGACATCCTTGGCCAGGTCCATGCCTTCCAGGCCGGGCCACGCCTTGGCCATGGCGAGCAGGGCGTCGAGGTCGAACTTGCCGTCCGGCGCATGGGCCAGCACGCCGTTGGGCGCGCCGATGTCGCGGATGCGGCGGGTCAGCGCGCGGGTGTCGATGCCGGCGATGGCCGGAATATTGTGCGAGGCCAGCCAGGCGTCGAGCGACTTGGCGGCACGCCAGTTGGACGGCGCCGTGATGTCGGCGCGCAGGATGGCGCCGCGTACCGGCGGCGAAGCGCTTTCGATATCTTCGAAATTGGCGCCGACATTGCCGATATGCGGGAAGGTGAAGGTGATGATCTGCCCGGCGAAGGACGGGTCGGTCAGGCTTTCCTGATAGCCGGTCATCGAGGTGTTGAACACCACCTCGCCGACCGTGTGGCCGGTGCCGCCGAGCCCCTTGCCCCACAACACGGTGCCATCGGCCAGAACCAGGGCAGCGGTCGCGTCCGGTGGACGCGGGCTGAAGGAGGTCTCTCCCGACGGCTTTTGAGTCATAAGGCAATCCTTGAGGCAAAAATTGTCAGCGGGCCGGGCGCGCAGCATGGCCCGACCCGGATTAGGCGGGTGGATCGAGGCTTCAGAGGCGCAGGCAAATTTCGGTGTAGATATGGGAAAGCGGCGCCGCCGTCAAGTTGGTGACAATGATAGCCGGATTCGGATAGCCTGCGCAGCTTCACTCCAACTCTTCGGGATCACAGGAATGTTGCGCCAGCAGTTCAATGAGGCGTTGAAGACCGCCATGCTCGCCAAGGACAGCCGTACGGTGTCGACGGTGCGGCTGATTGTCGCCGCTCTGAAAGACCGCGATATCGCGGCGCGTTCGCGCGGCGTGACGGATGGGATTCCGGACGAGGAAGTCCTGCAGATGCTGCAGCAGATGGTCAAGCAGCGCCGGGAAAGCATCACTTTGTACGAGCAGGGCAACCGCCTGGAGCTGGCCCAGCAGGAAAACGAAGAGATCGAGATCATCGGCCGCTTCCTGCCCAAGCAGATGTCGGACGCCGAGATCGCCGACGCCATCAAGGGCGTCGCCGCCGAAATCGAAGCGAAGACTCTGAAGGATATGGGCCGTGTGATGTCGGTGCTGAAAGAGCGCTATGCCGGCACCATGGATTTCACCAAGGCCAGCGCAATTGTTAAAGGCCAGCTCGGCTGATAGGGCCGCGACCGCGGCCTCGCGCTGCCGACGGCCGCAGTCACACAGGCAACATAGCTTGGCGCGAAAGCCCAGCGCACGGAGTGCGCGCCCGGCGTCTGAGGGCTATATAAAAAAGGGTCATAAATGACGTTCCCGGTTCGATTCCTGGATGAAATCCGGGCGCGTGTCGCGCTCGCGCAGGTGATCGGGCAAAGCGTCAAACTGACACGCAAGGGCCGGGAATATTCCGGCCTTTGTCCGTTCCACAACGAGAAATCGCCCAGCTTCACGGTCAATGAGGATAAGGGCTTTTTCCACTGCTTCGGCTGTGGCGCGCATGGCGACGTCATCACTTTCCTGATGCGCTCGCGCCATATGAGCTTCCCCGACGCGGTGGAGCAGCTGGCCGGGCAGGCCGGTCTCGATCTGCCCGAGCAGACGCCGCAGGACCGGGAACGGGAAAAACGCCAGGCCGGGCTGCATGACGTCACCGAAGCCGCGACCAGATGGTTCGAGGAACAGCTGTGGAAGCCCTCGGGCAAGGCCGCCCTCGATTACCTGCTCGATCGCGGCCTGACCGAGGACACCATCCGCCGCTTCCGCCTCGGCTATTCGCCCGAGAACCGCACCGGCCTCAAGACCGCCCTGAAAGCCATGGGCGAGCCGTTGCTGGTCGAGGCCGGCCTGCTGATCCAGCCGGAGGAGGGCGAGAAGCGCGAGAGCTTCGACCGCTTCCGCGGCCGCGTGATGTTCCCGATCGCCGACCGGCGCGGGCGGATCATCGCCTTCGGCGGGCGCATCATGGGTGACGGCCAGCCGAAATATCTGAACTCTCCCGACACGCCCTTGTTCCACAAAGGTCACAATCTTTATGGCTGGGCGCTCGCGCGCGAGGACGCGGCCAAGACCGGCACGGTGCTGGTGGCCGAGGGCTATATGGATGTGATCGCCCTGCATCAGGCCGGGTTCGGCAATGCGGTGGCGCCGCTCGGCACCGCGGTGACCGAGGAACAGATCGAGCTGATGTGGCGCGAAGTGGCCGAGCCGATCCTCTGCCTCGACGGCGACGCCGCCGGCCAGCGCGCCGCCATCCGCGCCGCCGAGCGGGCGCTGACCATCCTCAAGCCGGGGCGCTCGCTTCGTTTCGCCACCCTGCCGGCGCCGGAAGATCCCGACAGCCTGATCAAGAAATCGGGCCGCGGCGCGATGCAGGCGGTGTGCGACCAGGCGGTCTCGCTGTCCGACACTTTGTGGCGGGTGAAATTCCAGACCCTGCCGATCGCCACGCCGGAACAGCGCGCCGGGGTCGAGCAGCAGATCAAGCAGGTGCTGGGCGTGATCCCCGACGAGGGGCTGCGGCGCGACTACATCTTCGATTTCATCCGGCGTCTGCGCGACGCGTCGCGCCCGCCGCCGAGAGTCCGTGCGCCCTGGCAGCCTTCTTTCGGCGGCCGGCCGCAGGTGGCCCGCGCCCGCACCTACACCGCGCGCGATTCGCAGGGCAAGGTGGTGGTGGCCGGGCGGATGCCGTCGCCGGTGCCGCGGCCGGCCGGGGAGACGCAGGAAAAGCTGCTGTTGCTGGCGCCGCTGGCGCATCCGGCGCTGCTGGACGAGATCGCCGAACGGCTGGGCGAGGTCGCCTTTACCGATTCAGACCTTGACAAGCTTCGCCAGGAGGTCGTAATCCACGCGCACGGTTGCGCCAGCCTTGATCGGCAGGCCATGCATGACTATCTAAGGTCGCGAGGCTTTTCGCAGACTCTAGACTGCCTTCTGGAAGCCAGTGCCCATGATTATACGCGCCTTATCAAGCCTGACGTCTCTCTCGAAGAGGTCCGTCGCGCTTGGGAGCATATATATGGACGATACAGGCAGAAGGAATGGGCGGCGGACGTCGAGCAGGCTTTGCAGCGATCCGCGGCCGATCTGACCGACGAAACATTTGGGTTTTTCAACGCCTTATGGTCTGGCCGAGACCATGGTGGCGACATATGAATGCCTGCTGCCGCGGGTTCATCCGTATCAGGATGTGCGCGGCATCGATGGGGAGCATTAGTTAATGGCGAGCAAGGTGTCTAATACGGCGGAAGTGTCCGACGCGCAGGAAGAACCCCTCGATGGTCCTCTTCTGGATACCCTCGGAGTAGCGGTCAAGAAGCTGGTCGCCCGGGGCAAGGAGCGCGGCTACATCACTTATGATGAGCTGAACACCGCCATGCCGCCGGACGAGGTTTCGTCCGAGCAGATCGAAGACACCATGTCGATGCTGTCCGAGATGGGCATCAACCTGGTCGAGAGCGAAGAGGGCGAGGAAGCCCAGCCGCAGTCGATCGGCGAGGAGGAGTCCGGCGAGGGCGAAGTCGGCGCCGCCGGCAATGTCGACGAGGAAGACCTGGGCCGTACCGACGACCCGGTGCGCATGTATCTGCGCGAGATGGGCTCGGTCGAGCTGCTGTCGCGCGAGGGCGAAATCGCCATCGCCAAGCGCATCGAGGCCGGCCGCGAGATGATGATCGGCGGCATCTG